>NZ_JBWKRA010000003.1:0-338694 GCF_059419065.1 Pseudomonas sp. GW821-FHT07B01
GAGCAAGCTCCCTCGCCACAGTTACCGATTCTGTCTTAACTGACTGGCATTAGGGCAAGCCCGCTCCCACAGGGGATCTGTGCCAGGCGCTAATGTTGCGGGCAATACATAACCCCTGTGGGAGCCGGATTGCCAGCTCCCACAGGGCTTTGCGGTGTTTTACAGAGCAGGTTACTTGGCAGCGAACGCCGAGTAGCTGTTCATCAGGTTGCGGTAGTTGGGAATGCGCGGCGAAAGCAGGTTGGCCAGGCCTTCCATATCGTTGCGCCAGTCCACTTGCAGCTCGCAGGCCACGGAGAACCAGTTGACCAGTTGCGCACCGGCGGCGGTCATACGCGCCCAGGCAGCTTGTTGCACGGTTTCGTTGAAGGTGCCGGAAGCGTCGGTGACCACGAAAACCTCGAAGCCTTCGTCAAGGGCACACAGGGTCGGGAATGCCACGCACACGTCGGTCACCACACCGGCAATGATGATCTGCTTGCGGCCGGTCGCCTTGACGGCCTTGACGAAATCTTCGTTGTCCCATGCGTTGATCTGGCCAGGGCGCGGAATGTACGGCGCGTCGGGGAACAGTTCTTTGAGCTCAGGCACCAGCGGGCCGTTGGGGCCGCTTTCAAAGCTGGTGGTCAGGATGGTCGGCAGGTTGAAGAACTTCGCCACGTCGGCCAGGGCCAGCACGTTGTTCTTGAACTCGTTGGGGGAGAAATCCTGCACCAGGGAGATCAGGCCGGTCTGGTGATCAACCAACAGCACAACAGCATCGTCTTTGTTCAAGCGCTTGTAAGTCATGGGTAACTCCTTTGGGGATGGGGTGTTTTTCAAAAAGCAAAGCAGGAGCAGCCGAACGCCCCCCAGAAACCCTGGAAGTCGCTGACCGGCACGCTGGAAAGGCGCGCTTTTTCATGGCTGTGGGCATGCACGCCACAAGGGCCGCTGCACTGGTGAACCTGGGCCTGCATCGGCGACGTCGGGCGCCAGTGCCCTGGCACCTTGACCACCGGCGACCAGTCGGGCAGCACCGGTACTCGTGGCGGTGCGAAATCTTCGAAGTCGCCAGCGCCGTACACGACCTTGCCGCCGACCACTGTCAGCACCGACTCGATCCACTTGATGGCTTCTTCCTCGACGCTGAAAAAGTCCGCCGACAACGCGGCGACATCCGCCAGTTGACCGACCTTGATCTGGCCTTTCTTGCCCTGCTCGGACGAGAACCAGGCGCTGCCGTGGGTGAACAGCTCCAATGCGGTAAGGCGCGGCAAGCCCTCGGCGTGCAGCTCCAGGCCACCGACGGTGCGGCCGCTGACCATCCAGTACAGCGAGGTCCAGGGGTTGTAGCTCGACACGCGGGTGGCATCGGTGCCCGCCCCTACCGGCACGCCTTCGGCCAGCATGCGCTTGATCGGCGGCGTGGCTTCGGCGGCCTTGGCGCCGTAGCGCTCGACGAAGTATTCGCCCTGGAACGCCATGCGATCCTGGATCGCAATACCGCCACCGAGGGTACGCACACGCTCGATGTTTTTCGGGGTGATGGTTTCGGCGTGGTCGAAGAACCACGGCAAGCCATTGAACGGAATATCGCGGTTGACCTTCTCGAACACGTCGAGCATGCGCGAGATGGACTCGTCGTAAGTGGCGTGCAGACGGAACGGCCAGCGCTGTTCCACCAGGTGGCGCACCACCGGTTCCAGCTCCTGTTCCATGGTCAGCGGCAGGTCCGGGCGGGGCTCGAGGAAGTCTTCAAAGTCCGCCGCCGAGAACACCAGCATCTCGCCGGCCCCGTTATGGCGCAGGTAGTCATCGCCCTGATGCAGGGTGACGCTGCCGGTCCAGTTCTTGAAGTCGCTGAGCTCTTCCTTGGGCTTCTGGGTGAACAGGTTGTAGGCGATGCGCACCGTCAACTGTTGATCCTTGGCCAGTTGCTCGATCACCGCGTAGTCATCGGGGTAGTTCTGGAAGCCGCCGCCGGCATCGATGGCGCTGGTCAGGCCCAGGCGATTGAGTTCCCGCATGAACTGGCGGGTGGAGTTGACCTGGTATTCCAAAGGCAGTTTCGGGCCTTTGGCCAAGGTAGAGTACAAGATCATCGCGTTGGGCCGCGCCACCAGCATGCCGGTGGGGTTGCCGTTGCTGTCGCGTACGATCTCACCGCCCGGCGGGTTCGGCGTGTCCTTGGTGTAGCCCGCCACCCGCAGGGCTGCGCGGTTGAGCAAGGCGCGGTCGTACAAGTGCAGCACGAACACCGGGGTGTCCGGGGCGGCCTGGTTGAGTTCTTCCAGGGTGGGCATGCGCTTTTCGGCGAACTGGAATTCGTTCCAACCGCCCACCACGCGTACCCATTGCGGCGTGGGCGTGCGGTCGGCCTGGTCCTTGAGCATGCGCAAGGCATCGGCCAGGGACGGCACGCCTTCCCAGCGCAGTTCAAGGTTGTAGTTCAACCCGCCACGAATCAGGTGCAAGTGCGAGTCGTTGAGGCCGGGAATTACGGTGCGGCCCTTGAGGTCGATGACCTGGGTGCCGCTGCCGCGCAGGGCCATGGCTTCGCCGTCGGTACCCACGGCGACAAAGCGCCCTTGGTGGATGGCCACGGCGGTGGCGCGTGGGTTTTCCCGGTCCACGGTGTGGAACTGGCCATTGAACAGAATCAGATCGGCGTTCATAGGGTTTCCTTTACAGAGGCTTCAAGCCAGGGAGCGAACAGGCGGGTGGCCGCCGGCATCAGCAGGTACACCACCAGCAACACGATGGTCAGGGTGACCAGGAAGGTGGAGACCACGTAATTGGACAGAAACGGGTGCAACCGCAGGATCGGCCCCCAGATAAACGGCAGCAGCAGGGTTTGCGGCAGGATCACAAACAGGCTGACCACCGCCTGCTTCCAGCGCGGCGGCTTGGCACCACCCTCGGCCTGGGGCGTGAACCAGAATTCATTGGCCGCGCCGATTTCCGTCTGGTCGCCGTCCGCCAGCATCGGCGCGGCTTCGTCGATCAGAGCCTGGCGTTGCGGGGAGCCGAGCCATAGCTCAAGGGCGCTGGTGGAGCTATAGCGCAGCACACAAGTGAACAACGCCATGCCGTTTTGCTGGCTGCGCACCACGTCAACACCAAGGTGCCCAGGGCGTTCGCCCGCGATGCGCACGATGCGGCGCAACCAGGCTTCGTACTCGACTTCAAAACCGGGTTTGACCCGGTGCTTGACGACCAGGGTGACGACTTCGTCGGGGCTGGTGTTGGTGGTTGAATCCATGGCTGAGTGCTTCCCCGGGGTATTGAGCGATGGGGAGAGTCTGGCGGCTTGGCGGCTGGGGAGAATTGGATGTATGTGCTGTTTGGCTTTCAGTGAGCGCTGGCATGCCACAAGGGCCTGAAAACAAAACAGTAGCGGCCTCCCCCGGTACCGCCGGTGACCCCGTGCGCCCTACCAACAGGCTGACAGATCGCGGGGCGAATTTTTATTCGGTTGGCATTTGGATTTTCCCCAGTGCAAGGTTTACCGATAGCCACCCATTCACGGCCGTCTCTCCGGCCTCGGCGAACACGTGCTCCAGTAACTTCACTTGCTCGCGACGCAATGCCTGTTCAAGACGCAGCCCAGCATCGGTCAGTTCGAGCAACCGTTTACGCTTGTCGCTCTGCGACTCGATACTGTTTACCAGGCGCATTTCGATCACCTGGCGCAGTGGCGTGTTCAGCGCTTGCTTGGTCACTCCGAGCAATGCGAGCAACTCCTTGACGCTCAAGTTCGGATAGCGAGAGATAAAAAACACAATGCGCTGGTGCACGCGACTCAAGCCGCGGCGCTCAAGCATACCGTCGGCCTTGGCAGTAAAGGCGCGGTAGCCGAAGAAGAACGCTTCCATGGCCTGCTGCTGGGAATCGCGATTTTTAAGGTCAAGCATATTGACTTATCCTTTCCAGTCGTCGTAATTTCGGTCAAGCAGTTTGACTAATTCTAATAAACCTTGCCAGCGGTGACCTTCATGGCTTTTTCCGAACGTGTTTCGCGCCTTAAAAGTTCTTTGATCCGTGAAATCCTTGCCGCTGCCCAGCGTCCGGAAGTGATGTCGTTCGCGGGAGGTCTTCCGGCTGAGGTCATGTTGCCAAAAGTCGATTGGGCTCAGATGCCCGTCTCGATGGGCCAGTATGGTACGAGTGAAGGTGAGCCAGCTTTGCGTGAAAGTTTGGCCACTCAAGCGCGAGCGCTAGGTGTGCCATGCCAGGCAAGTCAGGTCCTGGTCGTCAGTGGTTCCCAGCAAACTCTCGATCTGGCTGCAAAGCTCTATCTCGACAAGGGCACCGAGATTCTTCTCGAAGCGCCAACCTACTTGGCCGCGCTCCAGATTTTTCAGCTCTTCGGTGCTGATTGCATCACCGTCCCGCTGGAGGCTGATGGCCCGAACCTGGAGACACTGCGCTCTCGCCTGGAAAAACACCGGCCGGCATTTATCTACTTAATCCCGACTTTTCAAAACCCATCTGCCGTACGCTACAGTGAGGCTAAACGTGACGCCGTGGCGGCTTTGCTTGATGAATTCGGTGTGACGCTGATCGAAGATGAACCCTACCGGGACCTGACTTTCGACGGCGGCAGTGCCACGCCGATTGTAGGTCGCCTGAAAAAGGCCAGCTGGATTTACACCGGTACTGTATCGAAAACACTGCTGCCTGGTTTGCGGGTCGGTTACCTGATTGCCAGCGCTGATCTATTCCCGCATTTGCTACGGCTCAAACAGTCTGCCGACCTGCACACCAACCGCGTGGGTCAATGGCAAGCGTTGCAATGGATCGGAACAGAACGCCTTGCGCACCACTTGGCTGAATTACGGGACTTCTACCGGCTTCGGCGGAACGCTTTTCAGATAGCACTGGAAACCCATTTTTCCGATCTGGCCGATTGGAATGTGCCACAGGGCGGGCTATTTTTCTGGCTGACCTTAAAGCGGCCCCTGGATACCCGCACGCTGCTCAAGGCCGCGCTTGCAGCGGATGTGGCGTTCATGCCAGGCGAACCATTCTTTCCAGATCCGGACAATAACCCAGGGTATCTGCGGCTGAACTTCAGTCACATCGATCCAGCACGACTGGACGAAGGCCTCAAACGCCTGGCAGCTGTAGTGCGCAACGCCCAGCAAGAGCAAACACAACGCGCATAGCTGTATCGACTACACCTTATAAAAATGTAATGGATAGCCCACAGCTCGCTGGAGCACTCTAGCGCTGTGAGCGCGTTGGCTGGCAGGCCGCCGCCGGAGGAAGCTCTCCCGCCATATGCTCAGCAATCCTGCCCCTCAACCACCGCTCCGCCGGGTCGTTGTCATGCACCCCGCTCCACACCATCGACAGCTCCGCCGCATCAATCGCAAACGGCGGGTCCTCGGCGCGCAGGCGTGTGCCTTCGGTCAACGCGCACGCGGCGTAATCGGGCACGGTCGCGATAATCTGCGTCCCCGCCAGCAACGCCCGTAACCCGCTGAACTGCGGCACCGCCAGCACCACGCGGCGCGAGCGGCCGATGCGGGCCAGGTCCAGGTCGATATTACCGCTCAGGTCACCGGAGAACGACACCATTGCATGGGGCCTGGCGCAGTAATCATCCAGGGTCAGCGGCGCCTCGCCGTCATCGCCGCGCAGGACTTTGCAGGGGATATCGCGCAGCTTCTTGCGCTTGGCATTGGCCGGCAGGTCGGTGGTGTAGCTGACCCCCACGGAAATTTCACCGCTGGCCAGCAGCGAAGGCATCAACAGGTAATTGGCGCGGCGCACCACTACGATGATGCCCGGCGCTTCTTCGCGCAGGCGGCTGAGTAACGACGGAAACAGCCCGAACTCCGCGTCATCGGACAGGCCGATACGAAACACCGCGCAGCTGGTGGAGGGGTCGAAATCCTTGGCGCGGCTGACGGCGCCCGAGATGGTGTCCATGGCAGGTTGCAGCTCCTTGAGTATCGCCAGTGCGCGCGCCGTGGGTTCCATGGCACGGCCGTTACGCAGCAGCAACGGGTCGTCGAACAAATCGCGCAAACGGCCCAGCGCGGCGCTCACTGCCGGTTGACCGATAAACAGTTTTTCGGCGACTCGGGTCAGGTTTTTCTCGAACATCAAGGCTTCGAAAATCACCAGCAGGTTCATATCGACGCGGCGCAGATCGTTGCGGTTCATGGGCGCTATCCAAACGTTTTCCAGGGGGCCAGAGAAGCATGCACTGCACGCCTGGGATTGCATAGCTGTGCTGTCTTTTCCGGCACCGCACCTGGCGAAATTAACAACGATTAACTCGTCAGCCAGGCGCTCCGGCAACAAGATGAAGCGCGTCTACACTGCACCCATCCACCGGGAACGTTCCCATCGACTGCGGATATTTGTCATGGCCCGACTCGAGCAATATTCCCCCCGGTTGCCCGCCACCGGTGGCCTGTGCCCCCGGCGCGAGCGCATCGCCAAGCAACTGATCCTCGCCAACCTCGGCGAAAGCCTGGCGATCGCCGACCTGGCCCAGGCCTGCGCCTTGTCGCGCAGCCATTTTTCCCGCGCCTTCAAGTGCACCACCGGGCTGTCGCCCCAGGAATGGATTCGCCAGCAACGCATCCAGCGCGCCAAGGAACTGATTACCGGCTCGTCCCTGAGCCTCACCCAGATCAGCCTGGAATGTGGCTTTTGCGACCAGGCGCACTTCTGCCATATGTTCACCCGCAGCGAAGGCGTCAACCCGATGACCTGGCGAAATCACCACTCGCGCAGCAAACCTGATGTGATCGCTGCCTAGTGGTCTGCACGTACCTGGAATATGCTGGTCGCTCCCTTCCTCCAGAACCTGGGCAGCCATGAATGACTTGAGCGACCAGGCCGTGCATTTCGGCCCCTACCGCATCCACCCGCGCCAGCGCCTGGTGCTGGAGGCCGGCCGCCCGCTGCGCCTGGGGCGGCGGGCGGTGGACATTCTGCTGATCCTGCTGGAGCACGCCGGCAATGTGGTGAGCAAACAGGAATTGATCGCAAGGGTCTGGCCCAAAAGCGTGGTGGAAGACGGCAACCTGCGGGTGCACATGGCTGCGTTACGCAAGGCGCTGGGCGACGGCCAGGCCGGGCAGCGCTATATCGTCACGGTCGCCCAGCGCGGCTACAGTTTTGTTGCGCCACTGAGCATCGAACCCATGACGCTGCCCACCGACGGTGCGCCCCAACGCCCCAGCCATAACCTGCCCCTGCGGCGCACGCGCATGATCGGCCGCCAAGCGCTGATCGACGCCCTGGTACAACAACTGCCGCAGCAGCGCTTTATCACCCTGACCGGCGCCGGTGGCATCGGCAAGACCACCGTCGCCCTGCGCGTCGCGGAATTGCTGATCGGGCATTACCGCGACGGTATTCACCTGCTGGACCTGGCGCCGCTCAGTGCCGCGTCCATGATCCTGCCCAACCTGGCCGCCCTGCTCGGCCTGACACCGGGCGAGAATGCCTCCCTGGCCAGCCTCGCCCGCAGCCTGCAGGCACGCCAGATGCTGCTGGTGATCGACAACTGCGAGCACCTGCTCGACGACATCGCCCTGATCAGTGAAACCCTGTTGCGCCATGCACCGCACCTGCACATCCTCACCACCAGCCGCGAAGCCCTGCGCGCCGAAGGTGAATATGTGCAGCGCCTTGAACCGCTGGCCTGCCCGCCCGCCACCGGCAACCGCGCCCAGGCCCTGGGTTACCCGGCCATGCAATTGCTGATCGAGCGCGCCATGTCCCACCAGGAGAGCTTTGCCCTCAGCGACGCTGAACTGCCCCTGGCGATTGATATCTGCCAGCGCCTGGACGGCATTCCCCTGGCGATCGAACTGGTGGCCGCGCAAATTGAACGGTTTGGCTTGCCGGGCCTGCTGGTGCAGATGGAAGACAACTTTCGCCTGCTGACCCGCGGCCGACGCAGTGCCCTGCCACGCCAGCAAACCCTGCGCGCCACGCTCGACTGGAGCTTTGACCTGCTCACCGCGTGCGAACAAATCTGCCTGCGCCGCCTGGCGGTCTTCCGTGGCGGCTTCAGCCTGGTCAGCGCAGCGGCGGTGATCGCCGGGGAGCAAGTGGCCCCCGCCGAAGTGCTGGGCTCCATTACGCAACTGGTGGCCAAGTCGTTGTTGAACGTGGAAGCAAGCGATGACGAGATGGTCTATCGCCTGCTGGACATCACCCGCACCTACGCCCTGGAAAAGCTCAGCCAGGCCTGCGAACTGCATGCCACACGAGAGCGCCACGCTGCACGCTGCCTGGCGCTGATGGAACAGGCCCAGGGCGACTGGGACCTGATCGCCACACAGCCGTGGATCGACCGTTACGCACCGCTGCGCGAAGACGTGCGTGCCGCCCTCGACTGGGGCTTTGCTGACGACGGTGCGCAGCTGCTGGCTATCCGCCTGACGGTCAGCGCGATGCCGCTGTGGCAAGAGTTGTCGTTGCTGCGTGAGCACGGCGGCTATGTGGACCAGGCGCTGGCGCTGATCGGCCAGGTCACCGCGCCCTGCACGCAATTGACCCTGCAACTGCAATTGGCCCTGGGCAGCCTCTCCTACCACGCCATGGGCGCCGCACCTCGGACCATTGCGGCATTCGAGGGTGCCGCACGCCTGGCCGAGACAACCCAGGACCTTGGCGGCCAGTTGCGGGCGGTCTCCGGGCTGATGGCGGTGAACCTGTGCGCCGGGCGCTACGGCCCAGCGCAGGCGCTGAGTGTGCAGTTTGAACGCCTCGACCCACGCACCGAGCCGTTGCTGGGCCTTAGCGCGCAGCGGCTGCGTGCGCTGGGTCAGCATTACACCGGCAACCAGACGCTCGCCCGACACCACGCCGAGCAGGTGCTGCAGCGCATGTCCCAAAGCGGTCACGTGAACCGCTTTGCCTTCGGGGTTGGCGTGCAGTACGACCAGGGCGTCGCCTCCTTGACCGTGCTGGCGCGAATCCTGTGGTTGCAGGGCTTTCCCGAGCGCGCCTGGCGCACCGCCAGTCAGGCTTTGGAGTTGGCGCTACAGATCAACCACGGCACCTCGATTTGCTACACCCTGGCCCTGGCTGGGGTGGTGATCGCCCGCTACAACGGCGCCGAAGACGACGCCCAAGCCCTGCAAAGGCTGCTGCTGGAGCAGTCGCACAAGCATTCTGTGCAGTTGTTCCAGACCTGGGCCGGACATTACGCCGGTATTCTTGGCCAACCGGATTGGCAGGGCCTGGGTCTGATCCAAGACACCTTGATCACCTTCGGCACCCATGCCGTGGATGCACCAACCCTGGAACGTGCGCGCAGTGGCGCTGCGGGCTGGTGCGCCCCGGAGATTCTGCGGGTGTACGCCTTGCAGCTAGAGGATGAGCACACCACTGAAACCCTGCTGCTGGAGGCGCTGGGCCTGGCGCACCAGCAAGGCGCCCTGGCCTGGGAGCTGCGCTGCGGCGCAGCCCTGGCGCAACTGTGGCAACAGCAGGGGCGCATTCAGCTCGCCAGGGACTTGCTCAGTTCAATCCACGCACGTTTCAGCGAAGGCTTCGCCACTCAGGATCTACTGCGCGTGCGCTGCCTGCTCGACGAGTTGCAGGACAAACGGCCGGCCTGAGAACGCCCCCAGGCAAGGCGCGTAGCCCTGCTGCAAACGCGCGACCTGACGCGGGTCGCGCAGTTGCCCCAGGGCGTAGCTGCGCACACAGTTGAGCAGCCGATAGCGCGCCGGGCCCAGGCCGGGCTCGACGCTCAGCAGCGAGACGTTGACCAGGCGCGCCAGCAGGTAAGACAGGTCGGCATGTTCGAGCTCGGTACCGACCACCAGGTCACTCAGGGTGGGTAAGGTGACTGCCATCTTGAACAGACTCAATTGCAGAAACAGCCAGCACTCCGGCAGGCTCAAGCGCTCGTAGCTCCAATCCAGGGCCGCGGTCAGTGAGCGATGGCGCTCCACTGCCGTGCGGCGCCCACGGGCCAGCACTTGCAAGCCTGTGCGTACTTGCATCTGCACACCGCCGATGCCCAACGCATCCACCTGGGCGGCCGCCAATTCCAGGGCCAACGGCAGGCCGTCCAGACGCCGACACAGGTCGCCCAGCGGCGCCAGGTCCTGGGGCCGCAAATCAAACCCCTGCTGATTGGCACGCGCGCGTGCCACGAACAGTTGCACCGCAGGACAGGCCATCGCCTGCTCGACATTGGCCAACGCCTTTGGCGACGGCACTGCCAGCCGAGGCACGCGCACTATCCACTCGCCAGGGGCCAGCAAGGCTTCGCGACTGGTGATCAGCACGCTGATGCCCGGCGCCGCCTCGCGCAGCGCACGCATCAGTTGTCGACACGCGCCCAGCAGCAGGTCAGCGCCGTCGAGTACCAGCAACACGTGGCGCGAGGCCAGGCGCCGGCCCAGTTCGTTGAGGCTCGCGGGCGTCGAATGCAACTGCAACACCCTGGCCAGGCTACCGAGCAGTTCGCTCGGGGTTTGCACAACGGCCATGTCGACCCACCATACGCCGTCGCGATAACGCGGCAATACCCGCTCGGCCAGGGCCAGGGCCAGCGTGCTCTTGCCAATGCCGGCCACGCCGGTGAGGGTCAATAACCGCTGCACAGGCAACCGTCGCGCCAGCACGCCCACCAGTTCATCTCGCCCCCCCACCGGGCTGAGCCGTGCAGCCAGGTTGTGCTGAGGCAGCAGCGTCGGCAGCGCGTCCTGCGCAGGCGCAGCGAAGCAGTAACCGCGCTGGGGGTGATTGAGGATCCAGCGTTGGCCGTCAAGGGCACGACGCAGCGCGGCGATATGCACACGCAGGTTGCTGTCTTCAACGACGCTGTTGGGCCAAACCCGTTCGATCAAGGTCGCCTTGCTGACGAAGTGCCCGGGCGCTTCGAGCAGTACTGCGAGAATATCCAAGGCTCGCCCGCCCAGTGGCACCGGCCAGCCCGCCTTGCTGACCAGGCGCTGCTGCCGATGAAAGGTGTAGGGGCCAAAGCTCACCGCCGTAGCATTTTGCATGTCCGTCACAGCGCTGAAACACCCGTGCTTGAGTGCCTGCGCATCCTTTTTCCATGGGCTCGACGCTATCTTGCCAGTTGGCGATGACAGGACAATGCTGGCACGGGGAGCGATACGGACAATCGGGTGCCTGAGACGGACATGGTGTCGTTAACTGAACTGTTGTCGGTATTGGGTAGGGTTCAGCCCGAGCTTTTCGCTGAACAGAAAGCGCATATGCCGCACGCTGCCAAAGCCTGCGTGGAAGGCCACGGTCTTGAGCGGCAGGTCGGTGGTTTCCAGCAGGTGCCGGGCCCGGTCGATGCGCGCGCCCTGCAGGAACGCCATGGGCGTCATCTGCACGTCCTTGGCGAACAGCCGCGCGAAGTGGCGTGCGCTCATTCCGGCCAACTCAGCCATGGACTCGATGGTAAAGGGTTGATCCAGATGCGCCAGGACGTAGTTCTGCACGCGGGTGATCGGAGTTTCCTGAGGCGCCACGGCGGCAGTCATCGGGCTGAACTGGGCCTGGCCGCCCTGGCGCTTCATCACCACCAGCAGCACTTTGGCCACATCCACCGCCACTTGCTTGCCATGGTCTTGGGCCACGACCGACAGGGCCAGGTCGATACCCGCAGTGACGCCGCCAGAGGTAATCAGGCGCCCGTCCTGCAAATAGATGCGATCGGTCTCGACGATGGCGCCGGGAAACGCCTTGATCAACCGCTCGGTGTAGTGCCAATGGGTGGTCACGCGGTGCCCGTCGAGCAAACCTGCGTGGCCGAGCACAAAAGCGCCGGTGCAGATCGAGCCAAAACGCCGAGCCCGTGGCGCCGCAGCTTTGAGCCAGGGCAACAACGCGGGGTGGCATTCGTTATAGGCGCCGGGGCCGCCCGGCACCAACAGCAGGTCATAAGCCGCCTGGGCCTGTTCCAACAGCAGGTCGGTCTGCACGCTCACGCCATTGGAGGCCTGCAACGGACCGGGCTCAGTGCCGATGGTCAGGATCTGGTAGTGGTCGGCCGCCGGCAGGTAGCGGTTGGCAATCGAAAACACTTCCAGCGGCCCGGCCATATCGAGCAGCAGGAAGTCCGGGAACAGCGCCATGGCCACGGTTTTCATAAGCGGGAAATGTCCATCGAGAAGGAGTGCGACGGGCATTATGGCACGACTTCAACTGTCAACTTTAAAGAGACAGTTATTCTATTTTCATCTTCTTAATCAATCATTCGTTAACCATTAACCTTCTTCTCAACGCAAGCGCTCTGCATCTCGCAGCCCGCGCTCACTTGAGGACTGGACCCATGCTGACCCTTCGCAAAGCTTCCGAACGCGGCGCCGCCAATCACGGTTGGTTGAAGTCGTTCCACACCTTCTCTTTCGCCAACTACTGGAACCCCAAGGAAAAGGGTTTTTCCGACCTGTTGGTGATCAACGACGACCGCGTCGCCGCAGGCAAAGGCTTCGGCCAGCACCCGCACCGTGACATGGAGATCTTCTCCTACGTGCTCGAAGGCGCGCTGGAACACAAGGACACCCTGGGCACCGGCTCGGTGATCCGCCCCGGCGATGTGCAACTGATGAGCGCGGGCAGCGGCGTAGCCCACAGTGAGTTCAACCACAGCCAGCGTCATGGCGTGCACTTCCTGCAAATCTGGATCGTGCCCAACGAAGCAGGCGCCAAGCCGCGCTATCAGCAGGAGCACTTCACAGAAGCGCAAAAACGCGGGCGTTTGCAGTTGATCATCTCGCCGGAGGGCGCCAACGGTTCGCTGAAAGTGCGCCAGGACGCACGGGTGTATGCCGGGCTGTTCGACGCTGACGAAAGTGCCCGCCTGGAGCTGGCACCGGATCGCTACGCCTACATCCATGTGGCGCGCGGCAGCGTTGAACTCAACGGCCAGCGCTTGCAGGAAGGCGACGGTGTACGCGTACGGGACGAACGCCAGATCCGCCTGAGCCACGGCGAAGACGCTGAAGTACTGGTGTTTGACCTGCGCCCCAACGAACTGCCGCAAATGCCATGACGGCCGCAGTGATGGTCCCGCCAGCGGGACCATCGTTGGCATCGATAGTCACCATCAGCGCAATGAAGTTCTCTAAAAAAATGCAACGCGTAACATCAAACCCATGCCAAACGGCACCCAACTAAAACACTCGGAGCACATCATCATGAAACGCCAACTCTTGCTTAGCCTCGCTTTCTCGGTACTCGCTGCAAACGCTTTTGCCCACCCGGTTGTCGCTGAAGGCGGCGCGGATCGCCTGATAGAAACCCGTGTTGCCGAAGGTGGCGCGGATCGTCTGCAAGAACGTGGTTTGGCTGAAGGCGGTGCTGATCGTCTGCAGGAACGTGGCCTGGCTGAAGGCGGTGCTGATCGCTTGCAGGAACGTGGTCTGGCTGAAGGCGGTGCTGATCGTCTGCAGGAACGTGGCCTGGCTGAAGGCGGTGCTGATCGTCTGCAGGAACGTGGCCTGGCTGAAGGCGGTGCCGATCGTCTGCAGGAACGTGGTCTGGCTGAAGGCGGTGCCGAGCGTCTGCTGAGCACCCACGTATAACCCCGCACTGTTGGCGGGACACCCCAAACCGGCCTGATCAGCCGGTTTTTTTTCGTCTTCGATTTGCCTGGGTATCCACACGATGTCGACTGAAGCGCTAAGCCGTGCCTCAACCCGGCAGCGGAATTACCCGCAGCGGCCTTACCGACTTGTAGGAAAAACTCGAATAGATCTCCTTGACGCAAGGCAAGGTCTGCAAGACCTCTCGGGCAAATTCACCGAACGATTCCAGGTCCTTGGCCACCACTTCCAGCAAAAAATCATAGCGCCCAGAGACGTTATGGCACGCCACAATTTCTGGGATGGCCAACAGACGTTGCTCGAATGCCCGGGCAATTTCCTGGGTGTGGCTTTCCATCATGATGCTGACGAACGCGGTCACCCCGTAGCCCAGTGCCTTGGGCGAGAGAATCGCCTGGTAGCCACTGATCACCCCACTTTCTTCCAAGGTGCGCACCCGACGCCAGCACGGTGAAGTGGTGAGCGCCACCCGCTCGGCCAACTCGGCCACGGTCAGGCGGGCATTGCCCTGCAACGCGTTCAAAAGGGCTTTATCGGTGCGGTCCAGCTTGATGGGCATAACGTGCCTCTAATCATTATTTTTATCGGTGTTTGATCCACAAACGCAGGTTTTTCCGGGCTTTTTTGCAAGGTTCATCCGTGGTTATGAGCATAGCATTGTAGGAAATAAGGAGCGTCCGACATGCACAATAAACACACCACATTCGGCTTTTCCACCCGTGCCATACACCACGGCTATGACGCCCAGGACCACCACGGCGCACTCGTCCCGCCGATCTATCTGTCTGCCACCTTCGCCTTTCCCACCGTCGAATACGGCGCCGCCTGCTTTGCCGGCGAAGCCAGCGGCCACTTCTATACGCGCATCTCCAACCCGACCCTGGCCCTGCTGGAGTCGCGCATGGCCAGCCTGGAGAACGGCGAGGCCGCCGTAGCGTTCAGCTCCGGCATGGGCGCGATTGCCGCGACGTTCTGGACCCTGTTGCGCCCGGGCGACGAGATCATCGTCAGCCAGACGCTCTATGGTTGTACGTTCGCCCTGCTGCACCACGGCCTGAGCGAATTCGGCATCAAGGTGCGGCATGTCGACCTGACCGACCTCACCGCCCTGCAAGCAGCGTTTTCCCCCGCCACCCGCATGCTCTACTGCGAGACCCCGGCCAACCCCAACCTGCGCCTGATCGACATCGCCGTCGTGGCCGAACTGGCCCATCAGCAGCCGAATGTCACCGTGGTGGTCGATAACACTTATTGCACCCCCTATCTGCAACGCCCCCTGGAACTGGGCGCCGATGTGGTGGTGCACTCGGCCACCAAATACCTCAGTGGCCACGGCGACATCACCGCAGGCATCGCGGTGAGCAACCAGGCCCTGGCGCAGCGCATTCGCCTGCAAGGGCTCAAGGACCTGACCGGCGCGGTGATGTCGCCCCAGGACGCCGCATTGCTGATGCGCGGCCTCAAGACCCTGGGCCTGCGCATGGACCGCCATTGCAGCAACGCCCAAGCGGTGGCCGAGGCGCTGCAGGCGCACCCTGCGGTGCAGTGGGTAACCTACCCCGGTCTGCGTTCTTTCCCACAATACGAACTGGCAAACCGGCAAATGAAACTGCCCGGCGGCATGATCGCCTTTGAACTCAAGGGCGGCCTCGAAACCGGCCAGCGCTTCATGAACGCACTGCAACTGTTCACCCGCGCAGTCAGCCTGGGAGATGCCGAATCACTGGCCCAACACCCGGCAAGCATGACCCACTCCACCTACACCCCCGAACAACGGGCGCAGCACGGTATCAGCGAGGGTCTGGTGCGTTTGTCGGTGGGGCTTGAAGACGTTGCCGACTTGCTGGCCGATATCCATCAGGCCCTGGCCAAGTGCAGCGCTGCCAACCTGCGGCCCATTGCGACAGCGGCGTATGCGATGAAATAGCGTCCAACCCCATGGTTATGCGGTGCCTGGGCGGCGGTCGGAAGGATCCGACTGCCGCTCTGCCTGTTTAATGTTTTTTTTCGCAGATTGGATCCCCCTCCTTTAGCCAGGCTGTACTAGCATGTCAGCGGCGGGACGCACTATCACTGCAGGTTATTCACATTAGTTACCTTCTTAACCCCCGTCGCTATAAGGCCCAATACCTGCACGAAACTCATGGACGAATTGATGAACTCACACCTGTTCCCACAGATAGGCAAGGTCATCGCCAGCACCGGCAGCCGCCATTTCCCACGCATGCTGCATGACCTGATCCTCACCCAATTGGCAGTGGACGCTACCCATATCACCCAATTGCAAGTCAGCCGCGAAGGCCTTGGCCGCCGCAAGATCAGCCCGGTGTACACCGATTCGGTGGCAGCCCTGGGCAGCGAGCAACTCGCCGCACAACTGCACCTCACGCGCCGCAAGGACGATGTGCGCTATGTGTTGTCGGTGTATCGCTCGCACCCCTCCGACAGCTTTTCCGCGCAAGAACGCAGCATGCTCCAGGACTTCTCCACGCTGTTGCTGCCCATGGTGGAAAAACACATCACCGCGCTGCAGCCATCGCTCCCGGACAGCCCGTGCGCAGTGCCTCAACCCCAGGGCATCGACACCTTGCGCCGACGCATCCAGGAGCGCCTGCTGCAATCGGGGCTTACCTTGTCCAACCGTGAACTGGAAGTGTGCGTAGGCCTGCTGGCCGGGCGCACCGCGCCGGAGCTGGCCGAGCAATTGGCGTTGAAGGTCAACACCATCGAGAGCTACCTCAAGCGTGCGGCGATCAAGTTGGGGATCAGCGGGCGGCACTCGTTGTTGCGGTGGATGTACTCGACCGAGTCTGACACGGCCCTATAACCCAAGCCTACATCCCATGTGGGAGCTGGCTTGCCTGCGATAGCGGTGGGTCAGCAACCCGGGGGAGACTGTCACGCCGCTATCGCAGGCAAGCCAGCTCCCACAGGTTTGAGCGCCGTTGGGTGGTCCGGATCAGTCCCGGGCCAGTGCCTCTATCGGATCCAACCGCGCCGCATTCCGCGCCGGTACAAAACCAAACACAATGCCGATCAACGTCGAACAGGCAAACGCGGTAATGATCGAGCCCACCGAAAACACCATCTCCCACTCCTTCACAAACAGCGAAAACAGGTAGCCGATGGCGTAGGACAAGGAGATCCCGATGATCCCGCCGATCAGGCACACCATCACCGCCTCCACTAGAAACTGTTGGCGAATATCCGATTGCCGCGCCCCCACCGCCATGCGAATCCCGATTTCACGGGTGCGCTCGGTGACCGACACCAGCATGATATTCATCACACCAATACCGCCCACCAGCAAAGAAATCACCGCAATCAATGACAGCAACAGCGCGAGGGAGCGGCTGGTTTTCTGCACCGTCTGCATGATGCTGTCGAGGTTGTTGGTGAAAAAATCCTTGGTGCCGTGGCGTTGCAGCATGAGCTTATTGACGTTGTCTTCCACCACCTTGCTCGGCTGGCCGTCCTTGATGCGCACGGTGATGCTGTCCAGATGACGCTGGCCCAGCAGACGGCCCGCCGCGGTTTCGTATGGCACCCACACGTTCAGGGCCTTGCTGGCGGCGAACATGTTTTTATTGTCCGCCGTCACGCCGATCACCGTGCACGGCAGGTTGCCTATCAGGATCACCTGGCCCAGCGGGTCGATGTTGGGCCCGAACAGGCGCTGGCGAGTATTGTGGTCGATCACCACCACCTGGGCCTGGCGCCGCGCATCGCTTTCGCTGAAGGTAATGCCGGCTTCAAGCTTGAGGCCCTTGACCTTGAAGTAGCGGTCACTGACACCATTGACCTGTGCATCCACGTCGATGTTGCCAAAGCGCAGCATCAGGTTGCGGCCCACCACCGGCGTGGCGCTGTCGACGTAATACAGCTGGTTCAACGCGTCCACATCCGAGGGCATCAGCGTCTGGATCGCCGAGGCTCGACTGTCGCCAAAGCTGGTGCCGGAAAAGATATCGATGGTGTTGCTGCCAATCGCCTGGATGTCCTTGAGCACATAGCGCTTGGCGCCTTCGCCGATGGCCGAAATCGACACCACCGAGGTGATGCCGATGACAATCCCGAGCATGGTCAGCAAGGTGCGCATGCGGTGGGAGATCAGCGCCACCCACGCCATGTTGAACGCTTCCTTGAACAGCCCCAGGCTCGCCACCAGGCGCCGCGCCCCGCTGCGTCGGGGCTCGACCGGCGCCTCGACGGGCAATTCCAGGCCGACGCTGTCGTTGGCCTTGTCGCTGATGATCTCGCCATCACACACCTCGACAATGCGCTGGGCGTTCGCCGCGACCTTGGGGTCGTGGGTGACGATAATCACCGTGTGCCCCGCCGCGTGCAGTTCGGCGAGGATGCGCATCACCTCCTTGCCGCTGTGGGTGTCGAGGGCGCCGGTGGGTTCGTCGGCCAGGATCACTTCACCGCCATTCATCAAGGCCCGCGCGATACTCACCCGCTGCTGTTGCCCGCCGGACAGCTGGCTGGGCCGATGGCTGGTGTGGCCCGACAGGCCCAGGCGTGCCAGCAATTCCCCGGCGCGGCTATGGCGCTGGCTTTGCGGGGTGCCGGCGTAGATCGCCGGCATCTCCACGTTGTGCAAAGCGCTCAGGTGCGCGAGCAAATGGTAACGCTGGAAGATAAACCCGAAGTAATCGCGCCGCAGCTCTGCCAGTTGCTCATCGCCCAGGGAGCGGGTTTCGATGCCATTGATCTTGTAGCTGCCGGCGGTGGCGTAATCCAGGCCACCGAGGATGTTCATCAGGGTCGATTTACCCGAACCGGAGGCGCCGATGATCGCCAGCATTTCCCCGGCATGGATGGTCAGGTCGATGCCCTTGAGCGCGATGAATTCACGCTCGCCGGCCATGAAGCTGCGGGTGATGCCCTTGAGTTCCAACAGAGGCTGGGTCATGACTCAACTCCCCGCCACGGCAGGTGTAGCATCGCCGATCACCACGGTGTCGCCCTCGGCCAGGCCGTCCAGGATCTGCACCTTGACGTTGTTATTGATACCGGTCTTCACCGTGCGGGCGACCGCCTTGCCCTTGGCATCCAGCACCCGCACGTCGTAGCGGCCATCGGCATTGCGCACGCCCAGCGCCGCCACGGGCACCATCAGCGCGGCCTGGGCGGTGTCGAGCACGATGCGCACCTGGGCGGTCATGGCGATGCGCAGGCGGTGCTCTGGGTTGGGCACGTCGAACAACGCGTTGTAAAACACCGCGGTGTTTTGCTTCGGCGTGCCGGCGGTCTGGGTTTCCAGGAAGTTCTGCGGCGCCGGCTCGGTGCCGCGCAGCTTGGCGTAATAGCGCTTGTCCGCCTCGCCGAGAATGGTGAAGTACACCTGCTGGCCGGTGCTGATATGAATCACATCCGCTTCCGACACTTGGGCCTTGACGGTCATGGTGTCCAGGTCTGCCAGCTTGAGGAGCACGGGCGCCAACTGGCTGGCGATCACGGTCTGGCCTTCTTGGGTGACAATGCCCACCACGTCGCCGTCGATGGGCGCGTTGATGCGGGTATAGGCCAGGTTGACCTTGGCGGTGTCGATCTCGATGTGCGCGCTTTTGATCTGTGCGTCCAGGGACAGCAGGTTGGCCTGCTGCACCTGGTAGGTCGATTCGGCGTCTTCGAAATCCTGGCGTGACACCGACTCATCGGCCTGCAAGCCTTTGTAGCGCTCATATACGGACCTGGCCTGCTTGAGCTGCGCGGCTGTCGCCCGGCGTTGGGCCTGGAGGTTTTCTTCATCGACCTGGGCTTTGCGCAGGGTGTTCTGCAGGATCAAGGGGTCGATTTCAGCCAGCCATTGGCCCTTCTTTACCTTGTCGCCGACTTTGACTTTCAGCGACTTGAGCTGGCCAGAGACCTGGGCACCGACGTCGACTTGTTTGACGCCTTCGAGCAGGCCGGTGGCCAATACCGCGTTTTCGATATCGCCGCGTTCTGCGGTCGCGGTGAGGTATTGGGGGGCGTCGGCGGGGGCGTTTACGGTGTAGATGGCCAGGCCGATTGCGACGGCCACTGAAGCCAGAATGCCGATTTTGCGGAATTTAGACGTTTGCATGGTTGGCTTCTTGATTGAGTACAAATATGGTTGCGCGCTGACGCTGGCCTGGGTAAAGACCTGACAGCCGACCCCTGTCTACCTGACGCTCCTCGGTCCAAATGTGGGAGCTGGCTTGCCTGCGATGGCGGCCTTCTGGTCGACCATTTAGCTGGGTTGGAATGAGTACATATCCATTCCTGCGGTAACGGCCACCTAGGGTTCCGCTCTTACAGCGGCTCACTTTTGAAAAGCGCAAAAGTAAGCAAAACGCTCTTGCCCCACCACTCGGCACCTCGCCCAGGCTCGGTGTGCCCGTAATCCGCCAGTGATTTGGGGGGCCGCCGCCACGCGCCATCCATGGCGCGGGGCGGCTAAACCGGCATCCCTGCCGGTTTACCCCCCAAATCCCTGTCGAATTCCGGTCAGCGTGGTTTAACGGGGCGCCTAAGATCAAAAGCAGATCAAGAGCAAGAGCCGCTCGCTTCGCATCGTGGTTTCCGGGGGCAAGTTTGCCCCCCCATGTCTCACCGTGTTCCCCCTTACCACCCGGTCGGCTATAAGGCCGCCGCGCTCTGCTTTTGATCTGAAATCGCCCCGTTAAACCACGCTGGCCGAACGCGGGCTTTGCAGCGTGGGTAACCCGGCAGCACGCCGGGTTAGCCGCACTGGGCCAGGGATGGCCCATTGCGGCGGCCCACGCTGCAAAGCCTGCGTTCGGGCACACCGAGCCTGGGCGAGGTGCCGAGTGGTGGGGCGAAGGCCTTTTGGTTACTTTTGGGCCTTTCCAAAAGTGACCCGCTGTAAGAGCGGAACCATAAGTGGCCGTTACCGCAGGAACGGATATGTACGCAGACAAACCGTTATCGCAGGCAAGCCAGCGCCCACATCTGGATCGGTGCACACCCCTCAAGACACCACCTCCCCAACCCCAACAACTTCCAACCACCACCTGGCCAACCCCAAAACATTCGGCGCCTTGAGCAACGTAAAGTGATTCCCCCCGCCATACCAAACCTCCAACCCACCTCCCAGCCCTCGCCAGCCTTCGATCATCAACCCCTGCTCACGCTGGTTCCCCGCCGAATCCAACGCCGGGTCCTGCGCCAACACCAGGCGCACCACCCCGTCATACCGCCCTTGCGGCTGATACACCGTGCGCAACGCCGCCGCGTAAGTGCGCGCCGGCCCATCCATTGCCTCCAGCGCCGCACGCGCCGGCAACAACCCCACACTCACCATCCCCCCATGCAACGCTTGTCGCTGCGCCACCTCATCGCGCCCGGCAAAGTCCACAGGATCAATCCCCAGCGACTTCCCAGCCGCCAACTGCATCGCCTCGATCAACCGCAACAACGCCGCCGTCGAGGTATATGCCTTGCCCGCACGCCCCGGCGACTCGCTGTCGATCACCGTCAACGACCCCACCTCACGCCCCATTGCCTGCAAGCGCAGCGCCATTTCCAGTGCCACCCAGCCGCCGAACGAATGCCCGACCAGATGCACCGGCCCCTCGGGGCACTCCTGTTCCAGCGCCGCCAGGTAACACTGGGCCGCCGCTTCCACCTGGCTATGAGGCACCGCCTCGCCATCCAGCCCCCGCGGCTGCAAGCCATACAGCGGCCAGTCGCGCCCCAGCGCTTCGCTCAAACCCACAAAGCCGGTGACGCTGTCTCCCGCGCCTGGCACGCAGAACACCGGCGCATAACCGGCGCGCCCGCTCTGGATACGCAGCAAGGGTGAGTGCGCCGCGCAACTCACCGGAGTGCTCGCCGCCAGCGCTCGGCTCATGGCCTGGCCAAGGCTCTGAATATGCGGCGCCTGCATCATGCTCTGGTGATCCCCCGGTACCTGCACCTGGCGCAGTTGCCCAGGCGCCAGGGCGATGTCCCAACCCAGCGCGGCACTGCGCCGCGACAATTCGGTAGGCCGCTGCTCGGCGCTGAACAAGTGAACCGGGATCGGCAGCGGGAACAGGCTGTAGTGGGCCAGGGCATGCCCATGGCCGACTTCCCGTTGCAAAAAGCTCAGCAGGTCGGCGTCCGTCGCCGCTGCCATTTGCGCGTATAGCAAACCTTGATCGCGACAGCGTTGCAGCAGAGCCGCAAAGTCCAGCTGTCCAAGGCCTGCCTCCAGTTGTTCCAGGTTCGCCAGCTCATCCACACCTCCCTGTGCCTTCCAATAGGCCGTGCACTGCAACAACAAATGCCGCTTGAGGGCATCCGGCCCGCTCCAGCGTGACTTGCCCTGGTCGGTCATGCGCGGCACGTAGCTGTCGATCAAGCCCAGAAACGCCACGGCCTCATCCTGCCCCAGCAACTGCATGGCAACTTCATAGGCCAGCCCCCCCCCAAAGGACCACCCCGCCAACCGGTAAGGACCGTGGGGCTGGATCTGGCGAATCAGCCCGACCATGCGCGCGGCCAGGCCTTCCATGCTGTCCAGATGCGCCTCGCCGAGCGCCAGGCCCGGCAGGCCATAAATCGGGTAATCGCCAGGCAGGTGCTGGCCCAGCGCCGGGAAGTACACGTCCATGCCACTGAACTCATGCACCAGGAATAACGGTGCCTGCGCCCCGCGGCTACGCACTGTGATCACCGCCGTCTCAGGTAGCACGTCGTCACCGCGCAGGCGCAGCAGCGCCGCGACCGAGGCCACGCTGGCATGCTCGAACAGCTCGGCCAGCGACACCGGCAACCCGGCCTCGTCCAGCCGATTGACCAGGCGAATTGCCAACAAGGAATGCCCGCCCAGTTCGAAGAAACTGTCATGGCGCCCCACCTGCTCAAGCTTCAACACCTCGGCCCACAGCTGGGCCAAGGTCTGCTCCAGTGCATCGACCGGTGCTTCAAATGTGCCGCTGGCCGAAGCGTCCCACTTCGGTACGGGCAAGGCTTTGCGATCGACCTTGCCATTGGCCGTCAACGGCAGTTGCTCAAGGATCACAAAGGCCGACGGCACCATGTAGGCCGGCAAGTGCGCCTGCAGATAAGCACGCACCGGCTCGATGCCGACCGGCTCGCCCGCCCAGGTGAAATAGGCCACCAGGCGTTTGTCCCCCGGCACGTCTTCGCGGGCCAGCACCACCCCCTCGCGGATTCCGGAGAATGTCGCCAAGCGTGCTTCGATCTCACCCAGCTCAATGCGAAAGCCACGGATCTTCACTTGGTCGTCATTGCGCCCGATGCACTCCAGCAGTCCGTCTGCGGTCCAGCGTCCGAGGTCGCCGGTGCGGTACAGCAAGGCGCCTGGATTGAACGGGTTCTGCACGAATTTTTCCGCCGTCAACTCAGGGCGGTTCAGGTAGCCCTGGGCGACACCGTCGCCGCCGATGCAGATTTCGCCGGTCACCCCCAGGGGCAGCAGGTGCAACTGCGCATCCAGCACGTAGACCTGCGTGTTGGAAATGGGTCGCCCTACCGGCACGCTGTCGGCTTCAGCGGCAATGGCGCGCACTTCAAAAGTGGTGGCGTAGGTGGTGGTTTCGGTCGGCCCGTAGCAATGCACCAGGCGCAGCCCCGGAGCCAGCCCCAGCAGGTTGCGGAACGCCGCCGGGTCGGCACGCTCGCCGCCGCACAGCAAAATACGCAAGCCGGCCAGGGCCTGGGGAATCAGTTGCACATACTGGTTGAACAGCGCCGTGGTAACGAACAGCACCGTCGCGCCCTTGAGTGCCGCGCCGAACGCCAGCGGGTCGAGCAAGGTGGCGTGGTCGATCACCTGCACCTGACCGCCGTTGAGCAACGGCCCCCAGACGTCCATGGTGCTGGCATCGAAGGCGGGGTTCGACGCGAAGGCCACGCGGTCGTTGGGATTGAAATCGGCGTAGCCGTTGTTGAGCACCAGGCGCGTGATGCCACGGTGAGGCACCAATACGCCTTTGGGCATGCCGGTGGACCCGGAGGTGTACATGATGTACGCCACGCTCTGCGAGGATTGCGGCAGGCCCGGGTTGTGGTCGGGGTGCGAGTCAAGGCCCAGGGTGTCCAGGTCCAGACGCTGCGCCGCGCTCTCCACGCTGCAGTCGCTACCGGTCAACAGCCAGGCCGCGCCGCTGTCTTGCAGCATGAAGCTCTGGCGTTCGGCCGGCGCGCTGATGTCCAGCGGCACATAGGCGGCGGCGCATTTGAGAATCGCCAGTTGGCTGACCAGCAACGCCACCGAGCGTGGCAGCAGGATCGCCACGTTATCGCCGGGGCACACACGCAGGCCGAGCAGGTGATGGGCGAGGCGGTTGGCGCGGCGGTTGAGTTCGCCATAGCTTATCCGTTGTTCGCCGTGCAACACCGCCACCGCGTCGGGGCGCGCCTGCGCGTGGGCTTCGAACAACTGCTGCACGCTGTGTTCACGGGGGAACGCACGAGCCGTAGCGTTGAAGCCCTCAAGCAGTTGCTGGCGTTCAGCCAGGGGCAGGATCGGCAAACCACTGAGGGCGATGTCGCTGCGCTCTTCCAGTGCCTGCACCACCTGCACCAAGGCGTTATGCAGATAGTCGCCCAAGCGTCGGGCCCCCTGCCCCATGGCCGTGAGGCTGAAACCTTCACCCAGGTCATCCACGCTCATCGACACGCCGTAGTGGGTGTGTTCCTCGGTCTTGAGCACCTCGATCCCCTGCCACGCCTCGGCCACGCCCCCGGCCTGGGGCGCACTGTGGCGGTAGTTGAACAGCACGCTGAACAACGGCGTGGCCATGGGTACGCCGCTGCAACGCTGGGCCAGCGCCAAAGGCGCGTGTTCATGGCTGAGCAGTTGGGTCAGGCGCCCATGGGTGGCACGCAGCGCGGTCAGTACCGAGTGTTCACCCAGGTCGACTCGCAGCGGCAAGGTATTGATAAACACCCCCATGGCGCGCTCGGCACCTTCGCCGCCTTGCAGGCGACCGAGCATCACCGTGCCGAACACCACCTGTTCACGGGCGCAGACCGTGCCCAGCACATGGGCCCAGGCCAGGTGCATGAGGCTGGCGGCGCTGACTCCCGCTTGACGCGCCTGGTTGCGCAGGCGCCGACTCAACTCCAGGTCGAGACTCACCTTCACGCGCTCATCGGCACCCAGGTGCGGTACGTCGGTGGGTTCGTCGACCTCAGCGAGCATCTCGCGGAAAAACGGCTCGTGGTCCTCAGCGCCCAGACGAGTCTGGGCCACGTAGTTGCGGTACGGCACGGGCGCGGCCAAGGTGTCTTGCGTGCCCAACAGGAAAGCCTGCATTTCGTGTTGCAGGATGTCCAACGCGATGTGGTCCATCACCAGATGGTGGAACAGCAACGTCGCCACCACCCGCTGCGACTCCTCGGCATACACCAGGCGCATCAAAGGTGCCTGGGCGAGGTCCAGGCGTGGCGGCACCGAGCCGTTTTCAACACGTAATGAGGCGGTGCGCCATACCACCTGCACCGGCTCCTCCAGCCCGTCCCAGTGGAAGGATGAACGCAGGATGTCATGGCGCTGGATCACCGCCTGCAAGGCATGGGCAAAGGCGTCAAGGCGCAGGCGGCTGTCGAAGGCAAACTGCGCCTGCAGCACATAGGCGTCCTCACCTTGCACGGCGCGATGCTGATACAGGATGCCGGCCTGCAAGGGTGCCAGCGGGTAAATATCCTGCACATTCGCCGCGCCGCCGGGGATGCTGGCAACGATGCGCTCGATGGCAGCGGGGTCCAGGGTGATCAGCGCAAGCATGTCCGGCGTAATCCGGGTGCAATCGGGCGCAATGCGATTGGCCGGCACTGTCACTTCACGCCCACCACCCAAGGCCGCAGCCAGGGCGGACAAGGTCGGTTGGCCGAACAGCACTTTCACATCCGCCGACAAGCCCAGGCGGCGCATGCGCCCGATCAGGCTGACTGCCAGCAATGAGTGGCCACCCAATTCAAAGAAATTGTCATGCCGGCCCACGCGCTCCACGCTGAGCAATTCGGCCCACAGTGCGGCCAGGGTGATTTCTGTATCACCCACGGGCGCTTCATAGTCGCGCACGCTCAACGCGTCCAGGCCCGGCGTCGGCAGTGCCTTGCGGTCGAGCTTGCCGTTGGGGCTCAGCGGCAGCGCCTGAAGGTGCATAAAGCTCGTCGGCAGCATGAATTCCGGCAGGTGTTGCAGCAGGTGGGCGCGCAGGCTTTCGACGTCGCTCGGCACGCCGGTGTAATAGGCGATCAGGCGCTGCTCGCGGGCAATCACGGCAGCTTCCTGCACCGCTGGATGCTCGGTCAGGCGCGCCTGGATTTCCCCCAGTTCGATGCGCAAGCCACGAATCTTCACCTGGTCATCATTGCGCCCCAGGTACTCGAGAGTGCCGTCGGGCAAGTAGCGACCCACGTCACCGGTACGGTACATGCGCCCCGGGGTAAACGGGTCGTCGAGGAAGCGTTCGGCGGTCAGCTCAGGACGGTTGAGGTAACCCCGCGCCACCTGCACGCCGGCGATGAACAATTCACCGACCACCCCCAACGGCACCGGCTGCAACTGCTCGTCCAGTACATACAGGCGCGTATTGGCAATCGGCTTGCCGATGGGGGTGTTATCCGGCACCACGGCGCCTGCGCAGTCCCACGCGGTGACATCCACCGCCGCTTCGGTGGGGCCATACAGGTTGTACAAGCCAACCCCCGGCAATTGCTGTTTGAAGCGCCGTACCAGGCTGCCCGGCAGGGCTTCGCCACTGCACATCACCCGCACCAGCCCGGCGGCCTGGCTGACATCGCCATGGGCCAGGAACACGTCGAGCATCGACGGCACAAAATGCAGCGTCGTGACCCCCTCGGCCTCGATCACCTGGCACAGGTAGTCAGGGTCTTTATGCCCGCCAGGGCGCGCCATGACCAGGCGTGCGCCAGTGAACAGCGGCCAGAAGAACTCCCACACCGACACGTCGAAGCTGAACGGGGTTTTCTGCAAGACCGTATCGCTGGCGGTCAACGCGTATTCGTCTTGCATCCACAGCAGGCGGTTGACCACTCCAGGGTGTTCGTTGATCACACCCTTGGGCTGGCCGGTGGAACCGGAGGTGTAGATCACGTAGGCCGCCACGCTGGCCGCCTGGGGGTTATGGGTGGGCTGGTGCTGCCAGGTGGGCGAATCCAGGTTTACCACCGGCACCTCGCCCAGCAACGAAAGTGTGATGGCCTGGGCCAGCACCACCGTCGGCGCGCTGTCATGCAACATGTAGGCGATGCGTTCCAACGGGTAGGCCGGGTCCAGCGGCACATAGGCGGCGCCGGCCTTGAGGATCGCGTACAGGCCGATGACCATGTCCAGGCCACGCTCCACGCAGATCGCCACCCGCGCCTGGGGCTGCACACCCAGGGCTTGCAGGTGATGGGCCAGTTGGTTGGCGCGCGCGTTCAGTTCGGCATAGCTCAGTTGCTGCGCGCCCGCCTTCAGGGCAATGGCCTGGGGTGTACGCAGTACCTGGGCTTCAAACAGGCCGTGCAGGGTCTGGTCGAGGTTGTAATCAACGGCGGTGGCGTTGAAATCCACCAGCAGTTGCCGACGCTCGCGCGCATCCACCAGCGGCACCTGCGCCAGCACCGCCTGGTCGTTATCGACCATGGCTTGCAACACGCGGATGAAATAGCCGACGTAACGCTGGATCGTCGATTCGTCAAACAGGGCCACGGCATATTCCAGCGCGCCGAGGATGCTGCCCTGCACTTCCCCCAGGTTCAACGACAGGTCGAACTTGGCGAAATGGCTGTTCTCGACAATGCTCTCCAGGGCCAGGTCGCCCAGGGCCAGGGTCGGCGCGCTGCTGTCCTGCCAGCTCAGCAGGGTCTGAAACAGCGGGCTGTGGGCCAGGCTGCGCGGCGGCCGGGTGATTTCCACCACCTGCTCGAAGGGCAAGTCCTGATGGGCCTGGGCTTGCAGCGTCAGCGCCTTGACCCGCGCCATCAACGCCTCGGTGCTCAGCTCGCCCGAGGTGTCGATACGCAGCGCCAGGGTGTTGACGAACAGGCCAATCAGCCCTTCGACTTCGGTGCGCATGCGGTTGGCCACCGGCGTGCCGATCACCAACTCGGGCTGCCCGGACAAGCGCGCCAACAGCGAAGCCCAAGCGCTCATCAAGGTCATGTACAAGGTGGTGCCATGGCGTTGGCTCAAGGCCTTGAGCCCGGCGGTGAGGCGTTCATCCAGGCGCACTTCGACGCTGCTGCCAGCGTAGTCTTGCTGCGCCGGGCGCGGGCGGTCGGTGGGCAAGGTCAGCAACGCCGGCGCACCGGCCAACGCCTGTTGCCAGTAGCTGCTTTGGCGCTGCAGCACCTCGCCGCTCAGCCACAGGCGTTGCCACACGGCAAAGTCGGCGTACTGGATCGGCAAGGGCGGCAGCGGGTCGGCGTGGCCGTGGCTGAAAGCCTGGTACAGCGCCATCAGCTCGCGGGTCAGCACACCCATGGACCAGCCGTCAGAGACGATATGGTGCAGGGTCAGCAACAGCACATGGTGATCATCGGCCATCATCACCAGGCGCCCGCGCAGCAACGGGCCGCGCTCAAGGTCGAACGGTGCCGAAGCTTCGCCGTGGATCAGCGCGTCCAGGGCCTGTTGCGGCTGCGGATGGCGACGCAGGTCCTGCACTTGCAGCGGCAATACCTCTTCGGCCGGCACGACCAGCACCTGGGCCTGGTCACCCTGCTGGGCGAAGCGGCTGCGCAGGGTTTCATGCCGCCCCACAATGCGCGCCAGGGCCCGTTGCAACGCTTGCACATGCAACTGCCCGCGCAACCGCAAACCGATGGGAATGTTGTAGGCGGTGTTGGCCCCTTCCATCAAGGCCAGGAACCACAGGCGTTGCTGGGCGAAGGACAGCGGCACGTCCTCATCACGGTTGGCCGGCAAGATATCCGGCAAGGTGCTGCGACCGGCCTGGGCCAGTACCTCGGCGACCGCCGCCAGTTCGGCGTTGGCAAACAGGTCGCCCAGCGCCAACTCGACGCCCAGCCGCTGGCGCACCTGGGACACCATGCGCATGGCCAACAGCGAATGCCCACCCAGCTCAAAGAAATGGTCATAGCGCCCCACGCGCTGCACCTGCAACACCTCGGCCCAGATCTGCGCCAGCACGGTTTCGATTTCGCCCAGGGGCGCGGCGTACTCGCGGGTAAAGACGGCGGCCATGTCAGGCGCCGGCAGGGCCTTGCGGTCAAGCTTGCCATTGGCCGTCAGTGGCAGTGCGTCGAGTTTCATGAACGCGACGGGCACCATGTAGTCCGGCAGATGCGCCACCAGGTGGGCGCGAATCTGGGCCACCGTCAGCGGGTCCAGTTGTGGGTTTTCGGTGAAGTAGGCCACCAGCCGTTCTTCACGCACCACCGCCACCGCTTCCAGAATCCCGGGCAACTGGTTGAGCTGGGTTTCGATTTCGCCCAGTTCGATGCGCACGCCACGGATTTTCACCTGGTCATCGTTGCGCCCCAGGTAATCGAGTGTGCCGTCCGGCAGCCAGCGCACCAGGTCGCCGGTGCGGTACATGCGTCCTTCGTTGAACGGGTCGCGCACAAAGCGCTCGGCAGTCAGTTCCGGGCGGTTGAGGTAACCGCGTGCCACGCCCTTGCCGCCCACGTACAACTCCCCCGCCACCCCCAGCGGCACCGGACGCTGGTGTGGGTCGAGCACGTAGACCTTGGCATTGGCCATGGGCTTGCCGATATGCAACGGCTGGCCCGCCTCGACCTTGCCGGAAGTGGCCACCACCGTGGCTTCGGTGGGCCCGTAGTTGTTGACCAACTCAAAGCGCTGCGCCCGCCCGAACTGGCGCAGGCGGTCGCCACCGACCAGCAAGGTGCGCAAGGTCGGGTGCTCGATGTTCTGACTGAAGGCGTATTCCGCCACCGGCGTCGGCAGAAAGCTCACGTCCAGTGGCTGCGCGCACCACCAGGCCAGCAGTGCGTCGATATCTTCGCCGCCCTCATGGGCCGGTGGCAGGTGCAAGGTGGCGCCCACACACAGCGCCGGCCACACTTCCCAGGCCATCGCGTCAAAGCCGAAACCGGCAACACTGGCGGTATGCCGCCCGGCGCGCAGGTCGAAGGCGCTGCAATGCCAGTCCACCAGGTTGGCGACGCTGTGGTGTTCCACCATCACCCCCTTGGGCAAGCCAGTGGAGCCGGAGGTGTAGATCACATAGGCGAGATTCGTCGGGCCGACGGCGATTGTGGGGTTGCTCGCCGAATGGTGCTGCCAGGTGAAGCGGTCCAGGTTGATCACCGGCACTTCCAGCACCGGCAGGCGCTTCAGCAACGCATGCTGGGTGAGTACCGCCACCGGCGCGCTGTCGCTGAGCAAATAGTGGAGGCGCTCGGCCGGGTGGGACGGGTCCACCGGCACATAACCGGCGCCGGCCTTGAGAATCGCCAGCAACCCGGCCAGGGTGTCGAGGCCGCGCCGCGCGACAATGGCCACGCGGTCGTCGGGCTTGACCCCCAGCGCCAGCAGATGATGCGCCAGCAGGTTGGCTTGCTGGTTCAATTCGGCGTAAGTCAGTTGCCGGCCCTGATGCACAGCGGCAATGGCGTGCGGCGTGAGCGCGGCCTGGGCTTCGACGCGGCCATGCAGGGTGGTGCCTTGGGGGAAAACGGTCTGGGTGGTGTTGAACTGTTCCAGCAGCAAGCGCTGTTCGGCGGCGGGCACCACCGAGAGTTGATCAAGCGCGGTATGGGGGGCCTGCTCCAGTGCGCTCACCAGGTTTTCCAGCGCGGTGTGCAGGTAGGCGCAGACGCGCTGAGGGTCAACCAGGGTGCTGGCCAGCAAACTCAGGCCGAAGCCCTCACCCAGGTCGTCCACGCTCAGGGTCAGCGGGTAGTTGGTGCGCTCCTCGGCGCGCAGTGCGGTGATACCGTGCCAGGCCGACACCGCCTCGGCGCTGGCGGCGGGCGCGCTGTGGCGATAGTTGAGCAGCGCGCTGAACAGCGGCGTCGGCGCGAGCACGCCACTGCAACGCTGGGCCAGGGCCAACGCCGCGTGCTCATGGCGCAGCAAGGTGGTCAGACGTGCGTGGGTGGCCTTGACTGCGGTGCGTACGTCCTGGGCGTCTACGTCCACGCGAAACGGCAAGGTATTGATGAAAATGCCCAAGGCGCGGTCTGTGTCATGGCTGCCCTGCATGCGCCCCATCAATACGGTGCCGAACACCACCTGGGCTTTGCCGGCCAACACCCCCAGCACCTGGGCCCAACCCAGGTGAAACAGGCTGGCGGCGCTCACGCCCAGTTGGCGCGCCTGCCCGCGCAAGCGCTGGGCCAGTGCCGGCGCCAATGGCAGGCTGACTTCAGCGATACCCCGCGCATCACCTTGTACGTCCTGCAGACCGAACGGCAAGGTGGGCTCGCTGATATCGCCGAGCATCTGCCGGAAGAAACGTTCGTGCTCCTGCTCACTGATCCCCAACCGCGCCTGCGCCACATAGTTGCGAAACGGTACGGCCTGGCCCAGGACCGCGCCTTGGCCCAACAGGCACGCCTGCATTTCGTGGCACACCACGTCCAGGGCGCTGTGGTCGAGCGCCATGTGATGGAACAACAGGGTGGCGACGATGCGCTGGTTGGCCGGGTCTTCAGCGTGCACCAGGCGCAGCAACGGCGCCTGGGTGACGTCGAGGCGATAGTGGCGGGCATCAAACAGGTCATGCAGTTGCGCGGCGATATCGCCATCGGCCGGTTCCAGCATCAAGGCTTGCACCGGCAGGCGTGCCTGGCGCCACACCACTTGCGAGGGTTGCGTCAGGCCATCCCAGACCACCCCGGTACGCAGGATGTCGTGACGGTCCATCACCCGTTGCAGCGCCTGGGCAAACGCATCGAAACGCGCAAGGTTGTCAAAGGCGAACTGCGACTGCATCACATAGGGGTCACCCTGCTCGGCACTGACATGGTGGAACAGGATGCCTTCCTGCAACGGGGCCAGCGGGTAGATGTCCTGGATATTCGCCACGCCGCCCTGCACCGTGGCGACAATGCGCTCGATCTCGTCCTGGCTCAGGGTCGACAGGGTCAGCATGTCGGGGGTGATACGCTCGGCATTGGCCGGGATGCCATTGGCCGGTACCTGCACCTCACCGGCCTTGGTCGCGGTGTATTCACCTGTCTTGATCAGTTCGATCAGCGCCGGCTTGTGTTCACGCAAGGCGGCCAATATCGCCGGGTCGCTCAAGGCTTGCTTGTTGCCGTTCACCGACAATTGCTCGCCCTTGAGCGCCAGTTGCACATCCTTGGTTTTCAGGGTTGCCAGCAGCTCGAGGATGTTCACAGGACGATCTCCATTCGTTCGGTCATTGCGGCGTAGCCGGCCAGGGTCGGTTGTTCGAACAAGCCCCGCACATCGGCTTCCATGCCTTCCTGGCGCAGGCGCCCGATCAAGCTCACGGCAAGCAGCGAGTGCCCGCCCAGTTCAAAGAAGTTGTCGTGGCGCCCTACCCGCTCCACCTTGAGCAGCTCGGCCCAGAGTTGGGCCAGGAGGATCTCGGTGTCGCCTTCGGGCGCCGCGTACTCACGTACCTGCAACGCGTCCATACCCGGTGCAGGCAGGGCCTTGCGGTCGAGCTTGCCGTTGGGGCTCAGGGGCAAGGCGTCCAGGTGCATGAACAGCGCCGGCACCATAAAGTCAGGCAGGTGCTGCAACAGTTGGGCGCGCAGGCTTTCGATGTCGGTGGGCGCGCCGGTGTAATATGCGACCAGGCGCTGGTCACGGGCGACGACCACGGCGTCCTTGACCGCCGGATGCTCGATCAGGCGCGCCTGGATTTCTCCCAGTTCGATGCGCAGGCCACGGATCTTCACCTGATCGTCGTTGCGCCCCAGGTACTCGAGCGTGCCGTCGGGCAAGTAGCGGCCCAGGTCACCGGTGCGGTACATGCGCCCAGGGGTGAACGGGTCGTCGAGGAAGCGCTCGGCGGTCAGCTCAGGGCGGTTCAGGTAACCCCGCGCCACTTGCACGCCGGCGATGAACAGCTCACCGACCACGCCCAACGGCACCGGCTGTAACTGCCCATCGAGTACATACAGACGGGTGTTGGCAATCGGCTTGCCGATCGGGGTGTTGTCCGGCACCTCGGGCCGTGCGCAGTTCCAGGCCGTCACGTCCACCGCCGCTTCAGTGGGGCCATACAGGTTGTACAAACCAATCCCCGGCAACTGCTGCTTGAAACGCCGCACCAGGCTGCCCGGCAAGGCCTCGCCGCTGCACATCACCCGCACCAACCCCGCCGCCTGGCTGACATCGCCGTGGGCCAGGAATACATCGAGCATCGACGGCACAAAGTGCAGGGTCGTGATCTGCTCCGCCGCGATCACCTCGCACAGGTACGCCGGGTCCTTGTGCCCTTCAGGGCGCGCCATCACCAGACGCGCGCCGGTGAACAGCGGCCAGAAGAACTCCCACACCGACACGTCGAAGCTGAACGGGGTTTTCTGCAACACCGCATCGTGAGCCTTGAGGCTATAGGCGTCCTGCATCCACAACAGGCGGTTGACCACCCCGGCATGTTCGTTGATTACGCCCTTGGGTTGGCCGGTGGAACCGGAGGTGTAGATCACATAGGCCGCGTGTTGGGCAATGAGGCCCGGTACTTGCGGGTTGGTGACAGGTTGGTGCTGCCAGGTGCTGTGGTCGAGGTCAACTACCGCCACGTCCCCCAGCAGGGTGCGGGTGGCGCTTTGGGCCAGCACCACCACCGGCGCGCTGTCGTGCAGCATGTAGGCGATGCGCTCTGGCGGGTACGCCGGGTCCAGCGGCACATAGGCACCGCCGGCCTTGAGGATGGCGAACAGGCCGACGACCATGTCCAGGCCGCGCTCGACGCAGATGCCCACCCGTGCATCCGGGCGCACACCGCTGTCACGCAGGTGATGGGCCAGGCGGTTGGCGCGTTCATTGAGTTGCTGGTAGCTCAAGGTGTGCTCGCCGGCCTTCACCGCCACGGCCTGCGGGGTACGTACAACCTGGGCTTCAAACAGCCCGTGCAGGGTCTGGTCGAGGTTGTAGTTCACCTCGGTGGCGTTGAACTGCACCAGCAGTTGTTGCCGCTCTTGCAGCCCCAGCACCGGCAGGCGGTTCAGCGCCTGGTGCGGTGCCTGCTCAAGGGCTTCGACCAGACCGCTCAACGCGTTATGCATATAGCCGCACACCCGTTGCGCATCCACCTGGGCCAGGGCAGTGAACGCATAGCCGTCGCCCAGGTCGTCCACGTTCAAGGTCAGCGGGTAATTGGTGCGCCCGTCATTGACCAAGGTCTGCATGCCTTCCCATGCCAACTGCGCATCCGCCGAGCGGGTGGCGGCGCCGCGATGGCGATAGTTGAGCATCGAGCTGAACAAGGGCGCCGGGGCCGCTACGCCACTGCAACGCTGGGCCAACGCCAGGGAGGCGTGTTCATGGCCGAGCAATTGGGTCAGACGCGCATGGGTGGCCCGCACGGCGGCGCGGGCGCCCTGGTCGTCGATATCCAGGCGCAGCGGCAAGGTGTTGATAAACACGCCCAGGGCGCGGTCGGCTCCCTCGCCGCCTTGCAGACGACCCACCAGCACCGTACCAAACACTACCGAATGGCGCGCCGATACCGCGGCCAGCACCTGCGCCCAGGCCAGATGGAACAGGCTGGCAGCACTGACCCCCAGCAGCCGTGCCTGGCTGCGCAGGCGGCGGTTGAGCTGGCTGTCCAGTTGCAGGGTGTGTTCGTCGATGGCATTGCCGTCGCCGCGCACGTCCTGCCAGCCGAACGGCAACGTCGGTTCGTCGACATCGCCCAGCATCTGGCGGAAGAACTGCTCATGCTCCTGTTCGCTGACACCCAAACGGGCCTGGGCCACATAGTTGCGATACGGCATTGGCGCGGCGGTAGGCGCTGCGTGGCCCAACAGGTGGCCCTGCATTTCGCGCAACACCACGTCGAAGGCGGTGTGGTCCAACACGATATGGTGATAGAGCAACACCGCCACCACGCGCTGGTTGGCCGGGTCCTGGGCGTACATCAGGCGGATCAGCGGCGCCTGGCTGATCTCCAGGCGATACCGCCGCGCATCAAACCGCTCGTGCAGGCCGGCGAGTACGTCACCCTCCAGTTGCAGTTCCTGCACGCACAACTGCGCCTGGCGCCACACCACTTGCAGCGGTTGCGCCAGGCCCTCCCACACCACCCCGGTGCGCAGGATGTCGTGGCGGTCGATCACCTGTTGCAGTGCGCGCATAAAGGCGTGCAGGCGCTCGACACCGTCAAACGCCAGGTGTGATTGCAACAGGTAAGGATCGCCCTGCGCCGCCGTGAGGTAGTGATAGAAAATCCCTTCCTGCAAAGGCGCCAGCGGGTAGATGTCCTGCACGTTGGCAGCGCCGCCAGGCACCTGGGCCACCACCTGGTCGATCGCCGACTGGTCGAGGTCCACCAGGGCCAGCATGTCCGGGGTGATGCGCTGACAACCGGCACTGATGCGATTGGCCGGCACCTGCACTTCGCGGCCACTGCCGACAGCGGCGGCCAGCGCGGCCAGGGTTGGCTGGCTGAACAACACGCGCACATCAGCGCTGAGGCCGGCCTGGCGCATGCGCTCGATGAGGCTGACGGCCAGCAATGAATGGCCGCCCAGTTCGAAGAAGTGGTCATGGCGACCCACTTGCTCCACCTGCAACACCTCGGCCCACAGCCGCGCCAGGGTGGTTTCGACGTCACCCTGGGGGGCTTGGTATTCACGGCTGAGCAAGGCGCACTGGTCTGGCTCTGGCAATGCCTTGCGGTCCAGTTTGCCGTTGGCGGTCAGGGGCAACTGATCAAGCCGCATGTAGGCGACCGGCACCAGCGCCTCGGGAAGTTGGGCCTGCAGGTGCGCACGCAAGGTCTCGATCTGCAGCGGGCGCTGTTCGGTGAACCAGGCCAACAGGCGGCCTTCGCGCACCAGCACCACGGCCTCGCGGATGCCGTCCAGTGCCGTCAGGCGGCTTTCGATTTCACCCAGTTCAACCCGCACACCGCGCAGTTTTACCTGGTCGTCGTTACGGCCCAGGTACTCAAGGTTGCCATCGGGCAGCCAACGCACCAGGTCACCGGTGCGGTACATCTGCCCTGGGTTGAACGGGTCTTGCAGGAAGCGCTCGGCCGTCAGCTCGGGACGGTTCAGGTAACCCCGCGCCACGCCGCTGCCGCCCACATAGAGTTCACCGGCCACGCCCACCGGTACCGGGCGCAGGTGCGCATCCAGCACGTAGCCGGTGGCATTAGCGATGGGCCGGCCGATATGCAACGCCTGCCCGGCCCGCACGCGGCCGGAGGTGGCAACCACCGTGGCCTCGGTGGGGCCGTAATTGTTGACCACCGCAAAGCGCCGCTCCTGAGTGAACTGACGCAGGCGGTCACCGCCGATCAGCAGGATGCGCAAGGTAGGGTGCTGCTGGGGCAGGCTGAACGCGTACTCGGCCACCGGGGTGGGCAGGAAACTCACGTCCAACGGCTGTGCCAGCCACCAGGCCAGCAGTTCATCGATGTTTTCGTTGCCGATGTCGGCGGGTGGCAGGTGCAGGGTCGCGCCGACGCACAGGGCCGGCCAGACTTCCCAGGCCATGGCATCAAACCCCATGCCGGCCACGCTGCTGGTGTGGCTTACCGCTGTCAGACCAAAGGCCTCACAGTGCCAATGCACCAGGTTTTCCACGGTGCGGTGTTCCACCATCACGCCCTTGGGCTGGCCGGTGGAACCGGAGGTGTAGATCACATACGCCAGGTGCGCGGGCGTCAGGGCGGGCAGTTGCGGATTGCTGACGGCGTGGCGCTGCCAACCGGGGTCCTGCAGATCGACCACGGCGACGGGCCCCAGCAGCTCCCGCGTGCTGGTCTCGGCCAGCACCGCCACGGGCGCGCTGTCTTGCAACAAGTAGGCGATACGCTCGGCGGGATACGCCGGGTCGATCGGCACATAGCCCGCACCAGCCTTGAGAATGCCCAACAGCCCCACCAGCATCTGCGGGCCGCGACGGCAACACAGTGCCACGCGGTCATCGGCTTGCACGCCGAGTTCCAGCAAGTGATGAGCCAACTGGTTGGCCCGTTGATTGAGCTGCTGATACGTCAGCGCCTCGCTGCCTTGCTGCACGGCAATGCGATGGGGCTGGCGCTCGGCCTGCACCTCAAACGCACCGTGCACCGTCTGGCCACGGGGGAAGTCGTGGGCAGTGGCGTTGAACTCGCGCAGCACCGTGTCGCGCTCTGCGGCGGGCAGAATCGGTAACTGGCGCAGCGCGCGGTGGTGCGCCGTCTCAAGGGTGGCAACCAGTTGCTCCACGGCGCTGAGCATGTAGTCGCACAGGCGCTGCGCGCCGATTTGCGGCACGGCCAGCACGCTCAGGCCAAAGCCTGCGCCCAGGTCATCCACGCTCAGGGTCAGCGGATAGTTGCTGCGTTCTTCACCGCCCAGCAGTTGCACGCCTTCCCAGATGCCGTGGCCGTCGCGGGCCATTTCGCCTGGGTTGCTGTGGCGGTAATTGAGCAAGGCGCTGAACAACGGCGTGCTGGTCGGCACACCGCTGCAACGCTGGGCCAGGGCCAGTGACGCATGCTCATGCCCGAGCAAGGCGCTCAAGCGTGCATGGGTGGCTTTGACCGCCTGCGCTGCGCCGGCTGCAATATCGACCCGCAGCGGCAAGGTGTTGATAAACATCCCCAGCGCACGGTCTGCGCCCTCGCCGGCTTGCATACGGCCCATCAGCACCGTGCCGAATACCACCTCGTCGCGGCCCGAGACCAGGCCCAACACCTGGGCCCAGGCCAGGTGCATCAGGCTGGCGGCGCTGACCCCCAGTTGGCGCGCCTGCTGGCGTACGCGCTGGGCCAGGCCCGCTTCCAGGTGCACCTCGGCTTCTTCGATTGCACGACCATCGCCCTGCACATCCTGCAGGCCAAACGGCAAGGTGGGCTCGTCGACCTCGGCGAGCATGTCGCGGAAAAACTGCTCATGCTGCGCCACACTGACGCCCAGTCGCGCCTGGGCCACATAGTTGCGAAACGGCGCGGCGGCGGGCAAATCCTGGGCCTGGTTGAACATAAAGGCACGCATTTCCTGGCCGACCACTTCCATGGCGGTGTGGTCCAGCGCCAGGTGATGGAACAGCAGGATCGCCGCGACCCGGTTGTGCGCCGGGTCCTGGGCATAGACCATGCGCAGCAAGGGCGCCTGGGTAATGTCCAGGCGGTAGTGACGCGCATCGAAACGCTCATGCAGTTGCGCCATCACGTCGCCGTGTGCCGGGTCGAGCATCACCTCGTGCACCCCCAAATGGGCGGTGCGCCACACCACTTGCACCGGGCTTTCGAGCCCTTCCCACACCACAGCGGTACGCAGAATGTCGTGGCGCGCCACCACCTGTTGCAGCGCGCCCATAAAACCGTGCAGGCGCTCGGCAGTGTCAAAGGCCATGCGCGATTGCAGCAGGTACGGGTCGCCCTGCTCGGCGCTGATGTGGTGGTAGAGAATGCCTTCCTGTAGCGGCGCCAGCGGGTAGATATCCTGGATATTCGCTGCACCACCCGGCACGCTGGCGACAATCCGCGCGATGGCCTGCGGCGTGAGTTGCACCAGGCTCAGCATCGACGGTGTGATCTGTATGCAGCCGGTGGGGATGCCATTGGCGGGCACCACGATTTCTCTGCCGCTGCCCACGGCTGCCGCCAGCGCGGCCAGGCTTGGCTGGCTGAACAACACGCGCACATCGGCGCTCAGGCCCACTTGGCGCATGCGTTCGATCAGGCTGACCGCCAGCAACGAATGCCCGCCCAATTCGAAGAAGTGATCATGGCGCCCCACGCGTTCAAGCTTGAGCACATCCTGCCAGATCTGCGCCAGCAGGCTTTCCACCTCGCCTTGTGGGGCTTCGTAGCCACGGCTGATCAAGGCAGCCTGGTCGGGTACCGGCAATTCCTTGCGGTCGAGCTTGCCGTTGGCGGTGAGCGGCAACTGCGCCAGCCACACATAAGCCGAAGGCACCATGTAATCGGGCAACCGGCCTTGCACATGAGCTCGCAGGGTTGCGATATCCAACGTTGCGTCGGCGGAGTAATAGGCCACTAACCGTTTGTGGCCAGGCTCGTCTTCGCGAACCGATACCACAACGTCCCTGATCCCGGCACAGGCACACAGGCACGCTTCGATTTCACCGGGTTCGATACGAAAGCCACGAATCTTCACCTGCAGGTCATTGCGCCCCAGATACATCAAATTGCCGTCGGCTCGCCAGCAGGCCAGATCACCGCTGCGGTAGAGTTGGCCATCGCCGAATGGGTTCGGGACGAATTTTTCCGCGCTCAGCTGAGGCAGGTTCAAGTAGCCTTTCGCAACGCCCGCACCGCCGATATAGAGCTCGCCGGTCACACCCACGGGCAGCGGTTGCTGGCGCGCGTCCAGTACATAGGCCTGAGCGTTGGCAATCGGTCGACCAATCGGAATAGCGCCCTCGCCAAGGGTAGTGATCTCAAACGTGGTGGAGAACGTGGTGGCTTCGGTCGGGCCATACCCATTCAGCAGATGCTGGGGTTTGCCGAGCTTGAGTACCCGGCCAATCACCTGAGGGTCAAGCACGTCGCCGCCGACGATCAGATAGCGCAATTGGCGGAACACCGGCATCAACGCATCGGCGTACTGATGAAATAGCCCGGCGGTCATCCATAACACGCTGACCGCCTGTTCCCGCAACAGCTCGGCGAACGCGGCTTGGGATAACAACTGCACCTGCTCGACCACCACCACACAACCGCCATTGAGCAACGGCGCCCACACCTCGAGGGTGCTGGCGTCAAATGCCGGGTTAGAAGCAAAGGCCACCCGGTCGTGGGCACTGAATTCGGCAAAACCGTTGTTAAGCACCAGCCGCGAGATGGCGAGGTGGGGCACTTGCACGCCCTTGGGTGTCCCGGTGGAGCCGGAGGTGTAGAGGATGTAGGCAACGCTCTGCGCGGATTGGGCCAAGTCTGGGTTAGCGGGCGACTGCGCGTCCAGATCCAACTGCGCCAGGTCGTCCAGCACATGGCGTGCGCCGCTGTCTTTGACGATGAAGGCCTGGCGTTCGACAGGCGCGTTGACGTCCAGCGGCACATACACCGCAGCGCACTTGAGGATCGCCAGTTGGCAGACCAGCAGATCCAGGCAACGCGGCAAGGCAATCGCCACGCTTTCGCCGGGCTGCACACCCTGGCTGATCAGATGATGGGCCAGGCGGTTGGCACGGCGATTGAGGTCACGGTAGCTCAGTGACAGCTCGCCCTGCACCGCCGCCGGCGCTTCAGGGCGGGCCAGCGCCTGGGCTTCAAACAGTTGCGAGACAGTAAGTTGCGAGGGGTATTGCCGGGCGGTGGCGTTGAAACCTACCAGCACTTGATGACGCTCGGAAGGCGGCAGGATCGACACCGCCTGCAGCAGCGTGGTCGGCGCATGTTGCAGCGCGCTCACCACATGGCGCAACGCGGTGAGCATGTACTCACCCACGCGTTGCACATCCAGGTGCGCGACGCCTTGCACCGTCAGCGCAAAGCCACTCCCCAGGTCATCAACGTTGAGCACCAGCGGATAGTTGCTACGTTCTTCGGAGCTGAGAATCTCGATACCGGAAGCGGCAAAGGGGTTGTCCCCCGGCGCTTCATCGGCTGCGCTGTGCCGGTAGTTGAGCAAGGTGCTGAACAGCGGCAGCGAGCCCGGCACGCCACTGCAACGCTGGGCCAGGGACAACGAGGCATGTTCGTGCCCGAGCAGTTGCGCCAGGCGCGCATGGGTGGCGCGCACGCCGGCCTGCACGCCGACGCTGCCAACGCTGACCCGCAGCGGCAAGGTATTGATAAACATCCCCAGCGCCCGGTCCGCGCCCTCACCGCCCTGCATACGGCCCAGCAACACGGTGCCGAATACCACCTCCTGCTGGCCAGACACCTGGCCCAGCACCTGGGCCCAGGCCAGGTGTACCAGGCTCGCGGTGCTCACGCCCAGTTGCCGCGCCTGTTCGCGCAAGCCCAGGTTGAGCGCCGGTTCCAGCGGCAGGCGCGCTTCATGGATGCCGCTGCCGTCACCATTCACGTCCTGCAAACCGAAGGCCAGGGTCGGCTCGTCGATGTCGCCAAGCATCTGGCTGAAGAAGGCTTCATGCTGGGCCTGGGTGACACCGAGGCGGGCCTGGGCCACGTAGTTGCGATACTGCACCGCGTCAGGCAGTTGCGCGCTGTGGCCATGCAGGCTGGCACTCATCTCTTTGACCAGCACGTGCAGGGCCGTGTGGTCGAGGAGGATATGGTGCAGCAGCAAAATGCCGACCAAGCCGTGGCTGTCCTGCGCATACGCCAGGCGCATCAGCGAGGCGCGTGACAGGTCCAGGCGATAGTGGCGTGGGTCGAAACGCTGTTGCAGATGCTCCAGTGCATCACTGCCTAGCGCATCCAGGCGTTCGATCACCAAGGGTGCCTGGCGTAACACCACTTGCACCGGCTCTTCCAGGCCCTCCCAGAGGATGGCGGTGCGCAGGATATCGTTGCGCTCGATCACCGTGTGCAGCGCGTTGACAAACCCGTCGACGGCGCCCTGGTCGTGAAACCGCAACTGCACCTGCAACACGTAGGGGTCGCCCTCGGTGGTCGCCAGGTGGTGGTAGAGAATGCCGGCCTGCAAAGGCGCCAGGCCATAGATGTCCTGCACGTTGGCAACGCCACCGGGTACGGCCTCAAGGATATGGTCGATAGCGGCCTGATCCAGCTCGACCAGGGGCAGCATGTCCGGGGTGATGGCCTGCGTGTCTGCTTGAATAAGGTTGGCCGGCACCTGCACGGTCTGCTGGCCGCCCACCGCCGCAGCGAGCGCCGCCAAGGTCGGTTGACCGAACAGCACGCGCACATCGGCGCTGAGGTCGACCTGGCGCATGCGTTCGATCAGCTTGACCGCCAGCAGCGAATGGCCGCCGAGCTCGAAGAAATTGTCCTCACGACCGACACGGTCGACGTTGAGCAGGTCTTGCCAGAGCATGGCGAGGGTGGTTTCCACCGCCCCCTGGGGCGCCGCATACTCGCGCCGGGCCAGGGCGTCGGCATCGGGTGCGGGCAAGGCCTTGCGGTCGAGTTTGCCGTTGGTGGTCAACGGCAGCGTATCCAGGCGCACGAAGGCGCTGGGCACCATGTGTTCGGCCAGGCTCAGCAGTAGATGGTCACGCAGGGCGGCCACGTTGAGTTCGCCATCGCTGATCACATAGGCCACCAGGCGTTTGTCGCCCGGCTGATCTTCACGGGCGATCACCACCGCATCGCGCACGCCGCTGGCAGTGGCCAGGTGCGCCTGGATTTCACCCAGTTCGATACGGAAACCACGGATCTTGACCTGGTCATCGTTACGCCCCAGGTACTCGACACTGCCGTCGGCCAGCAGGCGGCCAAGGTCGCCGGTCTTGTACATGCGCAAGCCGGTGGCCGGGTCGGCAAGGAAGCGTTCGGCATTCAGCGCCTGGCGGTTGAGGTAACCACGCGCCACCCCGGCACCGCCCACGTACAACTCGCCCACCACACCCAGGGGCAAGGGCTCATGGCGCTCATCCAGCACGTACAACTGCAAATCGGGAATACGCACGCCAATCGGGCTCACGCCGACCAAGTGCGCGTCGGCCGCTTCCAGCGCACGGTAGGTCACATGCACGGTGGTTTCAGTGATGCCGTACATGTTCACCAGTTGCGTACCGGCATTCACTGCCCGTGCGTACCACGGCTTGAGCATGCCCGGTTCCAGGGCTTCGCCGCCGAAAATCACTTGGCGCAAGGAATGGGACTGGGCACTGTTGCCCTGGGCCGCGATCAACTGGCGGAACGCGCTCGGCGTCTGGTTGAGGATGCTCACCTGGGCGTCGCACAACAGCGCGTAGCACTCATCCGGCGAGCGGCTGACCAGTTGCGGCACGATCAGCAACTGGCCGCCGTGCATCAGCGCGCCCCAGATTTCCCACACGGAAAAGTCGAACGCGAAGGAATGGAACAGCGCCCACACATCGTGCGGGTTGAACCCGAACCAGTGGTGGGTGGCGCTGAACAGGCGTGCGACCTGGCGATGCTCGATCATCACGCCCTTGGGCTGGCCAGTGGAGCCGGAGGTGTAGATGACGTAGGCCAGGTTGGCCGGGCTCAGGTGCAGCCCAGGGTTGGTGATGGGCAACGGGCCCAGGTGGTCCAGGTCGATCCGGGCCAGTGCGCCGGCCCGCTGCGCCGTGTTGGCCTGCACCAGCACCGCCACCGGCTGGCTGTCGGCCAGGGTGTAGGCGATGCGTTCCTGGGGATAGGCCGGGTCGATGGGCACATAGCCCGCACCGGCCTTGAGAATGCCAAGCATGCCGATGATCATCTGCGGGCCACGCTCCACGCAAATCGCCACGCGCGCGTCGGGGCACACACCGTGGGCCAGGAGCGCGTGGGCGACCTGGTTGGCGCGTTCGTTGAGTTGGCGGTAGGTCAGGGCGTGCTGCTCGAAGCGCAACGCAATGGCATCGGGCTGGGCAGCGGCGTGGGTTTCGACTTGCTGGTGGATCAGTTGGGTGTCGGCGTAATGCGTGGAGCAATGATTCAAAGTGTGCAGCAAATAGTGGCGTTCAGCGTCAGGCAGGATGTTCAGGCCGCAGAGCGGCATATCCGGTCGTTGTTCAAGGGCGTCGGCCAGGCTTTGCAAGGCCGTATGCAGATAACCCGCAACCCGCTGCGCGCCAATAGACGCATCGACCATCACGGTCAGGGCGAAGTCTTCACCCAGGTCATCGACGTTCAGCGTCAGCGGGTAATTGGTGCGCTCCTCGGCGCCCAACACCCGGATGCCGTCGGCGACTTCGATCACCGCCGCCATGTCGGTGGCGGCACTGTGACGGTAGTTGAGTATCGCGCTGAACAGCGGCGTAGGCGCCGCCACGCCGCTGCACCGTTGTGCCAGCGCCAGGGACGCATGTTCGTGATCGAGCAAGCGCGTGAGGCGCTCATGGGTGATCTTGACCGCAGCGCGCACGCCCTGCTCACCCACATCCACCCGCAGTGGCAAGGTGTTGATGAACATGCCCAAGGCCCGCTCACCGCCCTCACCTGCGCCCATGCGCCCGAGCATCACAGTACCAAATACCACCGCCTCCTGACCGGAGACTGCACCCAGCACTCGCGCCAAAGCCAGGTGCATCAGGCTCGCCACACTCACCCCCAGCGGGCGCGCCATGCTGCGCAGGCGGCGACTCAGAGCGCTGTCGACGGGAATGCGCACTTCGTCGATCCCCTGGCCGCCGCCCTGCACATCTTGCAGACCGAACGGCAGCGTCGGTTCATCGATATCCGCCAGCATGTCGCGGAAGAACGCCTCATGGGCCTGCTCGCTGACGCCATGGCGCACCTGGGCGATATAGCTGCGAAACGCTATCGGTGCACGGGCCAGGGCTTGCTGCCCGGCCAGGTACAGCTGGATTTCATGCCGAACGCCATCCAGGGCCGTGTGATCAAGGATGGTGTGGTGGAACAGCAGCATCGCCACCACCCGCTGGTTGGCCGGGTCGTCAGCGAATACCAGGCGCAGCAGCGGCGCCTGGCCCAGGTCCATGCGATAAGCGCGGGCATCATAGCGAGCGAGCAATTGAGCGAGGCGGTCAGCACCGTCCAGAGGCACCTCTTCGCAGGCCAGCACAGCCTTGCGCCACACCACTTGCAGCGGCTCGTCCAGGCGCTCCCAGACCATCGAGGTACGCAGGATGTCGTGACGGTCGATGACCCATTGCAACGCCTCGGCAAAGGCCTCAAGGCGTGCGCGGCTGTCGAACACGAACTGCGCGTGCAGCACGTAAGGGTCACCCTTCTGCGCCGAAAGATGGTGATAAAGCATGCCTTCCTGGAGCGGCGCCAGGGGGTAGATATCCTGCACATTCGCCGCGCCGCCTGGGACCGCCGCGACGATGCGGTCGATGGCCGGCTGGTCGAGGTTGACCAGGGCCAGCATGTCCGGTGTGATGCGGTAGGCCGGGCTCAGCCAGTCACCGCCATGTTCGGCGACCAACTGCAACAGTTGGGGTTTGTGCGCGATCAATTGATCCCAGAGCGCGTCGTCCAACGCTTCGTCATCGCCCAGGACGATCAGGTCGCCCTCTTCGGTCTGCAGACGGATCGCATGGGTGGAGATCGCTGCCAGTAAGTCGCTGAACTGCATGGGTAACCTGCCTGATAATTCACGGTTGACGAGAATGTCCGTATTCAGTTTTGCCGCTTGGATCGGCAGTGCCGGGCGCCCAGGAAAAAATAGCGGGCGCAGCCGAGGGCCTGGAGTGGCTTCCGGCAGGCTTGGAAAATTAAGGTATCTGTGGGCTGGGGGGTGACATGGGAAGCGGGGACAAGTGCCCGGCTGAAGGGTTCCGCCGGACTCTGGCGGTTACCCCTCTCTGTGGATGCCAGGGCGGCCCGGACCTGACAGCCTCAGGGTAAACAAGGTGCGCGGGACATGGTAAAACAGCGCCGTGCCCTTTTCCGGAGAACGCGGCGATGACGTCCAAACTTGAACAACTCAAGCCATTCACCACTGTGGTCTGCGACACCGGTAATCTGGAAGCCGTCAGCCGCCTGCGGCCCGTGGGCGCCACCACCAACCCGTCGCTGCTGCTCAAGGCCTGCGCCATCCCGGAATACGCCGAGCGATTGCGTGCCGAAGGGATCCGGCCGTTTGCGCGGGATCAGGAAAAACTGGAAAAGCTGCTGGCCAGCGCATGACTGCACTCTCTGCTTTGGCCCAACCACGCACGTTGGTGTTCCTGACCTACCCGCACATGGGCTTGCTCGACCTGACTGGCGCCCAGACGGTGTTCTGGGCCGCGACCAAGGCCATGGCCGAGCGCGGTTTGCAAGGTTATGTGTTGCACAACGCCAGCCTGGCGGGCGGGCTGATGCCGACCGCCGAGGGCTTGAGCGTCGACACAGTCGCCTTGGCACAGTTTGACCCCGCTGCCATCGACACCCTGGTGGTACCCGGCGCGCCGGCCATTGAGCAAGCCATGCTGGAAAATACCGCGCTGGTGGACTGGTTGCGCAACGCCTCCGGCCAGGCGCGACGGACCGCCTCGGTGTGCAGCGGCACGTTTTTGCTGGCGCTGGCGGGCTTGCTGGAGGGGCGCCGCGCGGCAACGCATTGGGCCATGTGCGAGCTGCTCAAGCAACGCTTCCCGAGCATCGAGGTGGACGTGGACGCGATCTTCGTGCAGCAAGGCCAGGTGTGGACCTCGGCGGGCGTCAGCGCCGGGATCGACCTGGCGCTCGCGCTGGTGGAGGCTGACTGCGGGCGCGAAGTGGCGCTGCAAGTGGCACGCGAATTGGTGGTGTTCCTCAAGCGCCCCGGTGGCCAGGCGCAGTTCAGCCAGGTGCTGCAAGCGCAAACCGCCGACAGCGCCAGCTTTGATGCGCTGCATGCGTGGATCAGCGACAACCTGCGCGACAGCGACCTCAGCGTCGAGCGCCTGGCCGCGCAGAGCCATATGAGCCCGCGCAACTTTGCCCGGGTCTATAAGCAAAAAACCGGTCGCACCCCGGCCAAGGCCATCGAACTGTTTCGCATGGAAGCGGCGCGCCGCATGCTCGAAGACTCCCAGCGCAGCATCGACCAGATCGCCGGGCTTTGCGGGTTTGGCGATGAGGAACGCATGCGCTGCACCTTCCACCGCCACCTGGCCATCTCACCCCGCGACTACCGCGAGCGCTTTTCCCGCTAGGCCGGCAGAGGTGGCAGTCATCCAGGGTTATATGTCCTTTCGGACAGGCCTTGCTGCTTTTACAGTGATCCGGCAATGCCTTGCGGCTTATCTGGTCTCTGGAGCAACCCCATGAAACAACACATTCTGATCATTGGCGCCGGGTTCGGTGGCGTGTGGAGCGCCTTGAGCGCGGCTCGGCTACTGGATAAACACGACCGCAACGATGTGCGCATCAGCCTGCTCGCACCCCAAGCGGAGCTGCGTATCCGCCCGCGGTTCTACGAGCCCGATGTACATACCATGCTGGCCCCGCTTGATGCGCTGTTCGACGCCGTAGGCGTGACCTTTGTGCAAGGCGCCGCCGACAGCATCGACGCCACTAATAAGCAGGTGACCTACCGCAACGCGGCCGGCATCCCGGCCACCCTCGCCTACGATCGCCTGGTAGTGGCCGCCGGCAGCCGCTTGAACCGCCCCGGCATGGACGGCATCGAGCATGTGTTCGATGTGGATCAGATCGAAGACGCGGCGCACCTTGAAGCCCATATCAACGCCCTGAAAAACCTGCCCGACAGCCCGGCCCGCAATACCGTTGTGGTGGCCGGCGGCGGCTTTACCGGTATCGAGACCGCCACCGAAATGCCGGCGCGCCTGCGTGCGGCACTGGGTGAGACGGCCAGCATCCGTGTGATCGTGGTCGACCGCGGGCCGCAGATTGCCGCGTCGATGGGCGATGGCATACGCCCCTCGATCATCGAAGCCAGCCGCGAGCTGGGGATTGAATGGGTACTGAACACCTCGGTCGCCTCGGTGGATGCCGGTGGCGTGACCCTGGCAGATGGGCAGCGGATTGAATCGAGCACCGTGATCTGGACCATCGGCTTTCGCGCCAACCCGCTGACCGAACAGATTGAGGGCACCCGCGATGCCCAGGGCCGCCTGCACGTGGACGCCCACCTCAAGGTCAAGGGCCAGGCTGCCATCTTCGCCGCTGGCGACGTGGCCTACGCCGCCACAGACGCGCTGGGCAACTTCGCTGCCATGTCCTGCCAGCACGCCATCGCGCTGGGCCGCTACGCCGGCAACAACGTCGCCGCCGATCTGATCGGCGTGGCCCCCATGGCCTACAGCCAACCCAAATACGTGACCTGCCTCGACCTCGGCGCCTGGGGCGCGGTGTACACCGAAGGCTGGGACCGTCAGCTCAAGCTGGTGGGCCAGGAAGCCAAGGAACTCAAACAGCAGATCAATAGCGTGTGGATCTATCCACCGGCAGCGGATAAAAAGGTGGCGTTGGCGGCGGCGGATCCGTTGATCCCGGTGGCGTAGAACTTCGCGTTGCTCACTACAATGACAGGATGTGAACGATCCATTTTTTTGATGTCATCCACTTCCCGGTTGCGATGGAGCATCGCGCAGGCTACTCTTTCAACTCGCAGCAAGTGCTGCGATTGGACTTGGCGGTCCGACCAGATATAGGCGCAACGGCGCCCCCAACACGATTGCAGGCGCTTTTTTTGCGCCCGTGATTTCGTGCAATGGCGGGTTGCGCAGGGACTTCTTCGGAAGTGCCGGGTCCTATATCCCCGGTCCGCCAACCTTGCGTAATCCGCCACCCTAATTCTGCTTGGCGGCAGAAGGTGACGGCTCACTTAGATATAGGAGCAAGAACCATGACCTCATCTGATCGGTATATGCCCATAACGGGCCCCGATTGCACCATACCTACACTGCTAATCGATACTCAGGCGCCGCTTGATGCTTTGCATCACGCAGCAGTTTTTCGTATTCGGGCAGTCACTCAAGTTCTGGAAAACCTGGCACTTCGCGATGAAATCAGCAGCGATACCGTGGTGCTGCAGGACTTCGCGTCGCTGTTGAGTATTCCATTGCGGGACGGCTGCGATTTACTGGATGTGATCGGGCGTAGGCTAAGGGCAAGGATGTCGTAACCGAAAACAGGCGACCTTACGGTCGCCCTCTATAAACTCAGCAAATCAGCAAAGCCGCATTTATTCAGCGTACCTTGTGATAGTTGGCCAAAGCATTCATATATGCTGCTTTAACTGTCAGGCCTACAGTATCCAATACCTTCGCGTTAAGGGCAGCAAGCTTGTCACCTATCAAGCTTTGCCCCGCCTGCTTCAACTTGAGCCGGGAATGCCCGGCATATTTCGTGCCGGCGATATCCACCGTCAGGCTAACCTCACAGGCGTAATAGTCAGGAGAGTTCCAAGTCTTGACGAAGACTCTGTCGATCTCGACGCTGGTTTTGAGTGTCGAAGAGGGAGAAACGCCCACCGCACGCTTGGTGAAGTCGGTCCAGTCGTCAACAGGAACGTTGGCGAACCCCTCGTAAAGGCCGACATTGTAATTAGCAGCATGCCAAACAAGCTTGCTCGACTCCTTGCAGCGCGTACACTTTTCAGCGCCAGTCACTTGCACGATGTCGGCCTGTACAACACTACTTTTGATTGCCGCCAACTCGGCCTCCGTCGAGTACGCCGCGAAGTGCAACTGGTTGGTAACGCAACCACTGAGCCCTAACAGAACACATGCAACGATCAAGTACTTCATCAATCACCAATCCCTGTGAAATTCATTTATTAAGCGGCACACCCTGCCCAAACCGCCGAATCGCCAGGCAATACCCCACCAACGCCAGCCCCGCCAGCAAACCGCCCGCCGCGCCGATCCAGGCGAAGCCGAAGTGGCTGCCCACCCAACTGCCCATCAACGCGCCGCCGCCGATGCCAATGTTGTAGATCCCGGAAAACATCGCCATGGCCACATCCGTGGCATCCGGTGCCAGCACCAGCACCTTGGACTGCATGGCCAGGCCAAAGCCCATGATCGCCATGCCCCAGAAAATACTCAGCACCACCAGGTAAGACTCGGCGCCGCTCAACGGCAGCATCAGCGCCAGGCACGCGGCGAGGATAGACACTGCGCCGATCACGAACAGGTGGGGGTTGAAGCGATGCACCAGGCTGAACAACAACGAGCCGATGATGCCAGCACCACCGAACACCAACAGGATCAGGGTCACGGCACTGCCGCCCAGGCCGGCGACGCCTTCGACGAAGGGTTCGATGTAGCTGTAGGCGGTGAATTGCGCGGTGACGGTCATTGCGGTCAGCACGTAGAGCGCCACCAGCGCCGGGCGCTTGAACAGCAGCGGCAGGCTGCGCAGGGAGCCGGAGTTCTGGCTGGGCAGCAGCGGCAAGGTGCGCGCCAGCCAGAACACCAGGGCGGCGGCGAAGGCGGCGATCACCAGAAAGGTGGTACGCCAGCCCATGGCCTCGCCCAACAGACGGCCCAAGGGAATGCCCAACACCATCGCCAGGGATGTGCCGGTGGCCAGCAAGCCAAGGGCCTGCACCTGCTTGCCCTCTGGCGCCAGGCGTACAGCCAGCGAAGCCGTGATCGACCAGAACAACGCATGGGCCAGGGCAATGCCGACCCGACTGACCATCAGCAAGCCGAAGCTGGTGGCCACGCTAGAGAGAATATGGCTGGCGATAAACAGACCGAACAATACGATCAGCAGCTTGCGCCGCTCGACGTTGCGGGTCAGCAGCATCACCGGCAGCGAGGTCAGCGACACGATCCAGGCGTAGATGGTGAGCATCAGGCCGACGCTGGCCACGGGCATGTCGAAGCTGGCACCAATGGCGCTGAGCAGCCCGACGGGGACAAATTCGGTGGTATTGAACACAAACGCGGCCAGCGCGAGTGCGATGACCGGTTGCCAGTTGGCTTGGGGGGTTGCGGCTGAAAGGCTCATTGACGGGCGGGGTACTCTGACAGTGATCAAACGGCCACGCAGAACACGCGAAGCCGTTGAGCATTCTATAGGTTTCTCGCTGCGCCGTTTGCGCCGATCAGGCCCAGTTATCGCCCGACGGTTCAGGGCGAGGTCAGGGTAATCACATAGGCTCCCGATTGGATCGGCTTGCCCAGGTTATCGATGAGCACATACTGCTGGTCGTAATAACGCCCGTTGCGGACCTGCGACACCAGACGTGCGCTGGCTGCATCGACACCCGCCGCCGTGGCGACGTTGCGCACATGGATGGATGTGTCGCGCGCGGCGGTCGTACATCCGGTCAAGGCCATCGCCGAACTACTGCGCGCATTTGTCGCACAGGGTGCCTCGACAATGCTGCCACTGAACTGGATCACACCCTGGGATGCCGCCATGCACGCCCCCGTCCAAAGCGCAACGAATCCTGTCACCAGTGATAAACGTTTTACGTTCATGTCGACGCTCCTTCTGGGTTAGTTAGAAGGAAATCGTCATCTGCACTTGGAACTTGAGATATTTCTGCGTTTTTTTAAGAAACTTCTGATAGGCGCGACTGATTAAACATGCTCAGCAATGCTCTGGCCCGCCCGCCTTCAGGCCCCCGTAATGGGCAGCAAACGATGCGCCCCCGGGCCTCGGCACGCCACATCGCCAGGCGACACGCAGGCACGTCATAGATCAATACGTGCACGCTTGAGGGAAGGTGCTGCAAAAAGTTGCGCGCATCGAAAGACGCCTCAATCAACAACCGAGCGTTGATCAACAGCAGATCGAAACCACGCTCGCCATACCTGATCAGGTCCAGCGTCTGTTCCAGGCTCGGTACTGGCGCAATGGCGTAATAACCTTGATGATTGAAATCCCGCTCCAGACGCAGCCGGCAAACATGCTGGGCGTCGGCGATCATGATGCGCAGCGCTTTATTGATCACAGGTGGTCACCATTGGATTGCCCCCAAGGTGCGCCGCGCTGCAGCCAGTGCAGTAAATCAGCCCCTTTCATCGGTCGCGCATACCAATAACCCTGGCCTTGGCTACATCCCAAGTCCAGCAGCGCCCGGTATTGCTCATGCGTTTCGATACCTTCAACCACCACGGACATGCCCAACGTCTTTCCCAGGGCCAGGGTGCTGCCGATGACCGCCCGGCAGCGCGGCTCGTGCAGCAAGCCACGGACAAATTCGCCGTCAAGCTTGATCTCGTTGAAAGGCAGTTGGCACAGGCGCTGCAACGAGGAGAATCCAGCACCGAAGTCATCAATGGACAGACGACATCCCATCATGCGCAGACGCACCAGGTTTTCCAGGGACACGGCAGGCACCTCCAGCAAGCCGCTTTCAGTGAGTTCGAAAGTGATGCCAAAACCCAAAGCCTGATAAGCCGACAAGATATCTTTGATCAGAACGGTTAAACCCGCATCGGCTAATTGGCCCGCTTGCAGGTTGAACGCCAGGTCCAGACTCACCCCCATCCCTTTGACCTGCCGCTGCAGTGTCAACGCCTGCTGCATCAGGGCCAGCAGTAACGCGTCCATCAGGCCGGCACGCTCGATCGCCGGCAGAAATACCCCAGGCGATAGAACCCCTTTGAAGGGATGGTTCCACCGCGCAAGCACTTCCACGCCTTGAAGAGCGCCGGTTTGCAAGTCGAATTTGGGCTGGTAATACGCCTCCAGTTGCTGGTCAGTGATGGCGCTGCGCATCTGTCGTTCGGTGGCGATATCCTGGCCCGTCGCGGGTTCGCCTGGCCCGGGCCCGTCTCTCAACGCGAGCTCAAGCAACGGTTGAAGCGTCTCCTTGAGCAACGGTTTACCAACATCTCCAAGCATGTTCACGCCCAGCAACTCCCCCATCTGTCGCACAGCAAGGCGCACGTCGCCAGGCAAGCCACTGCTGATGATAATCGCGCCCACCTGCCCGGCGGCACTGATGCGCTGGATGAACGCCAACCCGTCCATGCCCTCCATCTGCAGATCGCATACCACGACGTCCATATAACCCACACGTTGAAGGACGGCCAGGGCCTCGCTTCCGTTGCAAGCTTCCAGCACCTCCCGACACCCCAACTGCCTGAGCAGGCTGACGGCCATGGCGCGTTGAAAAAGATGGTCTTCAAGCACCAGTACCCGAAGCGGCAAAACGGTCATGGCAGGCTCTCAGTAATAATCAATGGTGAACGTGGCCGTGGCGTTTGCCGGGCCGGCGCTGACGCTGTCTTCGGTCTGGATATAACGCGCCTTGAGCGGGATGGCATAGCTGGCGCCCTCCTCGGCTCGCGGGCTAATGCCGCTGGCGCGCAGGGTGGCCAATGGCAAAGGGGTGCCATGACTGTCGGCAATTTGTACGCCCACGCCGGTCGCAGACGGTGCATCGCCCACTGCACTGGCATTGAGTTTGAAAATGCCTTGTGCCGGATTGATGGCCGCCACGGTCGGGTCTACGCGCACGCGCAAGGTATTGTTCTTGCGCGACTCCAGGTTGTTCGAAGTACCATCACTCAGCCAGCGCGGCCCCGTGTCTTGGTAATAGCCGTTGAAAGCCGGGCAGTTGTTCAACGCGATGGAAAAATCCTTCCAGGGCGTAAAGGTGTTCTTGCCGCTGAACGCGTTCGTCAGATGCGTTCCCATGGGCACAGTGACGTCCGGCGTCGAACAGGTGCGCGACACAATGTTGATGTTGCCGGAATAGTTGACCTGCTGAAACTCAACGGTGTTGGTGGTGATGAAGCTCTGCACCATTGTGGGTAATGAAGCGCCTTGGATCGTGCCCGCACTCACCTCACCGATCTTGATGAATGAAAGGTCAAACAACAATGATGTGTTGGTGAGGTTCCAGTTACATGGGCCGGGGCCGCCGCTGCAGTTTGTTAAAAAGCGCGAGTACGGCAAGGCAGTACCGGCGTACCAGAGTACAACGCCAATGCCCTTGACCCCTGTTTCATAGACTTTTCCGCCATAGGGCGTGCCCGTCCAATTGGCCAGGGGCAACGGCGTGGACGACAGCGAACGCCTGGCCTCAATGTTGTAGTTGCCCCCTGTGCATCCCACTATCAGCCCACTGACAGGGGTGAAGGTTTGCCGGTAGATCTCCGCCCCCAGCGGCACATCGCGCCCAACGGTCAGATTGCCGCCCAGCAGCGGTTGGGTGCGCACCATTTTCATCGAGCCCGCATTGATATTACAGTCAGCAAATGCTGCCCCCGCCGCCAGCCACAGCCCTGCTATTACCGCACCCGCTTTCAACCGCTGTATGGCTTTCATCACAATGTCTCCTGTGCGCTGTTCACAGAAGCAACGCGTCTATCGAATGGAACCTTCGAGCACACCACATCCACCTGTCGCAGCTGTTTGCCGTCGCTTTTGCCAGGCGGCAACGCTAATGCACATTGCTGCCCAACCTGGGTACCCCAACTGATCAACAGCCGACGTGCGTCGTCCTTGACCCGCGCATAGAGCTGGCCGCCCTGCCCGACCACACCGACCGATACGCCACGATCATCATCGACCGTGGCCCCGAACGGCAGTGCACCGCCATCGGCCAGGGTCACGTTGAGCAACACGGCCTGGCCGTTGCTGGTGCCGTACTTGAGCGCCACCACTGCCCCGGCGCGTGGTGCGACCTGCTGGCTGGTTTCAGTCAGTTCAATATCCAACGAGGTGCCCAGTGGATCGATCGCCACCTCGTTCAACTCATAAGGGCGCAAATAAGGCACGACGGCATTACCGCGACCGTCGAGTTTGAGGCCGGGAAACCCGACCACCTGGGCTCCCTCGGCGCCCGGCGCACTGACAACCGCCAGGGTTTCACCGCGATAAGGCGTAAGGGTCACGCCCGCCGGATGGGCAACCACACTACCGCTGGCATTCACGGACAGGCTGTCATAGCCTTCTCCGCGACTGAGCGTGGCGCCGACGACGGCCTTGGGCCCGATGTACTGGCCATTGACCGAGCTGCTGTTGGACCCACTGGCGCCCTCGTGGCCACCGGTCAGGCTGTATTGATACTGACGGTCTTCGCCGGCGGTACCGCTGAGGGTGGCTTGCTCGCTGTATTGCCCTTGGGTATCGCGCATGACACGCGCCGACAACTGTGGCTGGTTGGACGACTTACCGAACGCCAGCGGCATACTCACCGTGAACAACAAGCTGTTGTCCATTTCGCCCAGACCCACGCGGCTGCGATTGGCGCTGACGCCGTAACTGACCTGGCGCACTTGTTTGTTGTAGCTGAACTGGTACTGCACATCCCGCCCGGGTTGGTTCCAGTAGTTTTGGGTAAAGCCGCTGAACGCCACCTGCCCCCAATCGCCAAGGCTCTGGTTAGCCGTCAGCGACAAGCGACTGCGCGGTCGTCCATACAAGGCGGTATCGAGCCCATTGCGTTCGGCATCGAGCAATTGCATGGCATTGCTGAAATCCAGGTAGTCCTGGGTGGAAAAGCGAGTAGCGGCCACGGCAAAGTTGCTGCCGGTGCTGAGGATGTTTTTGCTGTAGGTGACCCGGGCGCTCTGACCGTTGGCCTGGCCACTCTTGAGCTGGGTCTGGGCCTGAGTCAGGTCAACGGCCACCGCACCCAACGGGGTGCTGAAAGCCAGGCCACCGAGCAAAGAACGGTAATCGTCGCTGCCCTGGACACCGCCGTAACCGGTAAAAATATTGGTCAGGCCCAACTGGTAGGTGCCTTGCACAAGCCTGGCCTGACGGTCGATGTAGTTATTGCGGGTTTCGCCCACCGTCACGCTGAAACGTGAAGTCCCCGGCCGCAAGAGCTGCGCAGCCGCCGCGTAGGGCACAATAAAACGCTGCTCGCTGCCGTCTGCTTCATACACAGTGATCTCAAGATCACCGCCATAACCGGTGGAATACAGGTCGTCGATCACGAAAGCGCCCGGCGCCACCGTGGTTTCATACAACAAATTACCGGCCTGGCGCACCGCAACCCTGGCCCCGGTCCGGGCGATGCCGCGGATCACCGGCGCGTAACCACGCTGGGATTGCGGCAACATGCGGTCGTCGGTACCCAGTTGCACACCCCGGTAGGCCAAGGTGTCAAAGATTTCACCGCTGGTGTTCGCTTCGCCCACGGTCAGTTGACTTTTCAGGCTGGTCACATCGCGCTGCGCATACGTATTGAGCGTCTGGTAAGCCTGGCCCGTGTCTTTCTGCCAGTTCAGCGAACCGTTATGGCGCAAGCGCCAGTCGCCCAGGTTCAAGCCGGCGTTGAGGCCCAGGTAGGCGGAGTCGTAATTGCCGAAATCGGTTTTGTTGTGGTTGGCATTGAACGTGTAGCTCAGCGTTGCGGCAGTCACGCCTCGGTCCCAAAGCTCGGGACTGACATAGCCCCTGGCGTCACGACGCAAGGCGATCTGCGGGAGGCTGATGTCCAACTGTTGGTTGGCCGGAGAAAATGTCGCCGTAGCCCCTTCGATCAGTTGGTCAAGCGCCAGGCAGCTAGTGTCGCTTTCCAATGCCGACGTGGCTTGAGGCGAGAGTTTGTGCATGTCCACACCGATCAACTCAAGCAAGCCACGGGTGATACACACCACAGGATGGCTACCGTCCGACTCGGCGTTGATGCGAATGTCCTGACGACTGACCAGCGTGCCATTAACCGCCACGTCCGCACGATACTGGCCCGGCAACACCGGGTTGCCCTTCTCGTATTGGGTCAAATCAAGGCTGCGCGAGTCCTCTGGCAGGAAGGCGTCGTTAAACTGCACGTCTTCGGCCCATGCCGAGGGCGCTGCCAATACCGTGGGCAGCAAAGCCAGGGCCTTGAGCATCAGCGCCGTTACAGAATTCAAGGCAAAGCGAGGGCTAGCCTGGCAGCCGTGGCCCAGGCGATGGAAAGTCGTCATAAGTTACTCGTGCGCAGGCGCGTTCGCGTGAAGGTCAGGGCTTGAGCGGTTGCTTGATCGGCATCAAAGCGCCGTAATCATTGATGGCGTTGAATTCCACCTGAGCAGAAGCAGCTGGCGGCGACTGGAGTGTTGGCAGAGCAAACACTTTGGTTTGACCCGGACCGACCATGCCGTTTTCACTGTCGTAACGCTGGTTGCCGCTCGCCAGTGCCAGCTCAACCTGGGAAACGTGGTAGGCCGTCGGGTTGAACGCTTGCAACGCGTAGCCCTGGCCTTGCTTGATCACCGTCCACTGCACCAGGGCCGGTGCGTCAATCGGCGCACCGGGCAAGCCGTCGGGACGGTAAAAAATCTTGATGCGCGAACGAAACGCCATCTGCAACACATTGAGGTCCGACGCGCCTTCAGCCTTGGGCGGGATCTCCAGCACGTTGAGCCAGTACACTGACTCTTTGGTACCCGGCAGCGGTGCCCCGGTAAACATCAGGCGCAGGCTCTGGCCTTTGCTCGGATCGATCCGCGACACCGGCGGCGAAAGCACGAACGGCGCTTTGGAGCTCGTCGGGCTGGATTTCAGGTCACCGGTATCGACCCAGGCTTGTACGAGTGCGGGCTTCATGCCGTTGTTATTGAGCTTGACGGTGATTTCTTTCTGGCTCGCCGGGTACACCAAGCGGGTGCCGGTGATCACCACCCCGGCCATTGCCTGGGAACAAGCCAATGCAGCCAGCCCCAGGCAGACACCGCGACGAAGGTTTTTCAAACGAAACATAATTCACCTCATCAGCCGAATATCGGCGCGCCTGAACGCGGCGCGCAGATAGGCGAACGGCTTACTGATAGTCGACGTTGTAGGTCACGGAACTGATCACGGTGCCTGGTGTGGTAGCGCCGGTGGCCAGGTACTGAACGGCATACGGCATGTTGGCTGCGCCCGTACCGTCAATGGTGTTGCGGGTAGTCTGGGTACGCTGGTTGGTGTTGCCAGCCTGAATCACCGCGCCGCCCTGTGCATCCACCAATTGCAACTGCACGTTGGTGGCAGTGCCGGTCATGTTGTTCAGGTTGCCGGTCACTGGGTCTACGGTGGCGCCGGAGTTGAAGAACGCGGCGGCGGTGGCGGCGGTGCCCACGCAGTTGCTCAGCTGGATATTGAAGCCCGTGCGGCCTTCAGCCTGGCCCGCCGCGGTCAGCAGACCGGTAGAAATAGTCGGCAGTGTCACGGTGTCCACGGCCGGGGTAACCACGCCGTCCACAGCGATGGTGCAGGTCTGGTTGACCAGTTCACCGTTGAAGTTGATGGTGCCGTCGGCGGCGCTGGCAAACTGGGCAGCGGTTGTGCTGAACAGGGCGATGAGGGTGAGTGCTTGAACTTTCATGGTGCTGCTCCAAAGGATAGGTGATGAACACTGTCGCCAAGCCTCGTTGGACTGCCAGACGCCGCAGCGGCTGTGCAACAAACTCAACGGTTGTCTTGTTCGACAGGACGCATCTTCCGCCTATCAGCACGCCTAACCTGTAGTACCCATCCCTCCAAAATGTAGGAAATTTCCCACGAAAATTTCGTGCTCGGCGCCTGCCGCCCCATAAAAAAACCGCATCGTAGATGCGGTTTTTTCGTCCGTGCCGGTGCTATCGGCCAAGGTAGTTATCCAGGCGTTGTTCCAACTGCTCCATGGCCTGCTGCAAGGCATCCACCGCCTCCGTCAGCACGGCAGAATTCAAGCCCTTGCACGCCACCTCCAGTTCCTCGCAGCAGTCGACCAACCATTGCGCCTGGATAATCCTTGCGCCCCCCTTGACCCGATGGGCCAAGTCGCTCAGGCCGGTCACGTCATGCTGAGTGAACAGCTGAAGCAATCGCGCCATATCCTGAGCGTTACTGGTTGCCAGATCCTGAAGCAGGCTGCGCACGGCGCCAGCGTCGCCACGGCTCAGTTGTTCGAGGCTGGTCAAGTCAACGCCCTCGATAACCGTGGAAAAATCCTGCACTGGCAGCACCCCTGCGACAGGCACCAGCGACATCAATCGTGCGTTAAGGTCATCCAGGCTGATCGGTTTGAACAGGCAATCATCCATGCCGGCGGCCAGGCAGCGATCCTTTTCTTCAGGTTGAGCGTTGGCGGTCAACCCGAGAATCATCGCCGGGGCAATCCCCCTGCTACGCTCCTCATCACGAATCGCCCGGGCCAGTTCATAGCCATTCATGATCGGCATGCTGCAATCGGTAATCACCACATCAAAATGCTGGTGACGCCAGGCCCTGAGGCCATGGGCACCGTCTTGCGCATCACTGACGCGATGCCCCAGGTAGTTCAACTGTTGGGACAGCAGCAACCGATTAGCCGGGTAATCATCAACCACCAATACGTTCAACACCTGGGTGGGCTGGGATAACAACGCGACGGAGGATGCAGGCTCTTGCACGGGCTCCAGGGTCGGCAGACCGACACGCATCTCCACCTGGGTACCTTCGGTCAGCTCACTGCTCAAGGTCAGGCTACCGCCCATCATCTCGCAGAGTGTACGGCTGATCACCAGGCCCAGGCCCGAGCCACTGCGGGCTGACTGCCCCTCGTTCGAAGCCTGGCTGAACGGATTGAACAAGCGCTGCTGGTCTTCGATGGAAATACCGCTGCCCGTGTCCTCCACCCGCAGGCACAACGAGACACGCTCAGCATTGGGCCCGGGTTCGGCACTGACCTGTAAACGCACATACCCCTGTGCAGTAAACTTGATTGCATTGCTCAACAGGTTCGAGACGATTTGCTTGAACCGCAGCGGGTCTATCAGTACCTGACGGTTAAGTGTGGCGTCCAGGTCGAGGATCAGGCGCAGTTGCTTTTGCCGCGCCACCCCCTCAAATATGCGTGCTACCGACTCCACCAACTCCAGCAGGTTGGCGCGCTCCGGTGCCAGCGACAGACGCCCTGACTCGATACGGGCAATGTCGAGGATATCGCCAATCAGGTCCAGCAACCCACGCGCGGCGCCGGAGGCGACATCGATGGAGACACGGTCCATATAGCCTTGATCGGCTTTTTTCTGTGCCAGTTCCAACATGCCGATGATAGCGTTCATCGGCGTGCGGATCTCATGGCTCATGGTCGCAAGGAACGTCGTCTTGGCGCGACTTGCATCGTCCGCGTGCTCCTTGGCTTCGCGCAGGGCTTGCAACAACTGCTGGCGCTCGCTGATATCGATCCAGCCACCGATCATGCCGCTGACCGCGCCATCGCTACCGCGGTAGGGCAGCATCCAATGGTAGATAGTCAGCACTTGATCGGTGCTCATGGTCAGGCTTCGGTCCTGTACCCGCGGCGTGCCCTCTTCCATCACCTGCAAATACTCTGCCTGATAAGCCGCCGCTTCATTGGGGTCGCTGAGGACACCTTCTTCTACGGTCTTGCCGATGACGGCGTCGCGTTCCACATCAAACGCACTCAGATAGCCGCTGTTACACGCTATCAAGCGTCCCTGGCGATCACGCACATAAATAGCATGGGGGGTGCCATCAATCAGCACGCGCATGAATTCCATCTGGTCGTTGAGCGCTATCTCCGCCTGCCTGCGCTTGCGCATCAGCCAGCGTAGATAAACGATCCAACCCACCGCTACCAGCAACAACAGAGTGGCCACGGCGAACGCCTGCAGTATCACGGTGCGGTTACGCAACCAATAACTGTCATCCACGGCAATTTCGCTGCGCCAGCGGTTGGTAATTTCATCCATTTCCTCAGGCGGGATACTGAGCATGGCCTTTTCCAGTATCGAGTACAGCTCCAGCGCATCGCGAGGGGTGGCGAACGCGGTACGTGCCAGTTGCGTACCCACGGTACTGGTGATGCGCAGTTGGTCGCGATATTGGCGGGAAATCATGTAGCGGGAAATGATCAGCGAATTGATCGCAGCCTCGGCTTTTCCTTCGGCCACCAGTGCCATGGCATCCTGGGCATTGCGCGCCTCCACCAGCACCACCTTGGGGTATTGCTCGATAAGCATGTCGCGAACAGGGTTGCCGTGGATCACCGCCAGCCGCTTGCCCGCCATGTCATCCAGGGTACCGGGGCTTGAGGGGTGATCGGCACTGACCAGCACGTACGGTGTATTCAGATACGGTCGGGTAAAACGCAGCAGGCCCTCACGCTCGGTACTCGGCGTCAGGGTGATCAGCAGGTCCGCGTCACGGTCGCGGATGCTGTTGAGCATGTTCTCCACCGAGTACGCCCGTTGTACTTCAAACTTCAAACCGGTGCGCAGCGAGACTTTGGCCAGTACATCTGCACTGATTCCGCGAAACTCGCCCTCTTCATTGAAGAACGACAGCGGTAAATAGCTGTCATCCACCACCACACGCAACACTGGGTGCGCGCCCATCCAACGCTGCTCGCTGGCACTGAAATGCAGTGCCGTACGCCCTGGCATACTGGCGCCACCGGCGCTCCAGCGGCGCAGAATATTCATGCGCTCACTGATCGGGATCGCCGCCAGCGCACGATTGAGGATGTGCAGCAAGCGCGTGCCTCCCTCGGGCACGGCAAACGCAAAGTTGCTGGCCTCTATCTGGGAAAAGTCCGCCAACTGCACATTGTTCAGATAGTTCTTGTTGATCAGGAAATCAGCACTGATGGCATCGCCCAGATACACGTCGGCGTTTCCGAAGGCCACTGCACCAATAGCGCTCAAGGTGGAAGGAAACAACTGCAAGGTGGCCTTGGGATAAAACGCTTTGACCGCCTCGGGCGACAGGTAGTGATACAACATGGCGATCTTCTTGCCCGCAAGGTCTGGGGCCAGCGTGCTGCTGTCCCCCAGCCGCGTGACCAATGCCGGCATATCCTCGGCATAGGCGATCGACAACAACAGCCCGGCATCGGCGGCTTCATAACCGTTGGCCACCCCCAGGAAATCCACTTCGCCACGCTTGAGCGCGTCGATCACCTCAACGCGCGAGGAAAACCGGCGCACCTGCACCCGAACGCGCAACAGTTCGCTTAACAACTGCGCGTAGTCGGCTGTCATGCCTTCATAATCGCGATCATTGTTGGCCATGCCCAAAGGCGCATAGTCGGGCGCGGAGTCACCCAGTACCAGCACATCCTTGCTACGCAGCCAACTCCACTCAGCTTCGGTAAGCACGGCGCTATAACCATCGACATGGGAGCGCCCCAATACCTGGAAAGTAGTTGCCTGCGAGTCCGCCAGCGCACTACCGTTGAGGGTCATGCCAAAAGCCAATGCCGCGATCCATGTACGCAAGTCAGTGCTCATCAAACCAAGTTATTACGTTTGGCAAAATCGGCGAGGTACACCACCGATTTCACGTTGAGCTTTTCGATCAAGCGTGTTTTGTAAGTGCTGACAGTCTTGTTACTGAGCAGCATCGAATCGCCGATTTCCTTGTTGCTCAACCCCTGGGACAGGCGCTGCAGAATGGCCAACTCGCGGTCAGACAGGCTTTGGATCAGCTCCAGATCGGTGGCTTCGACGTCACTGCGCCGCACTGAGCTGCCTGCCAGGTTCGGAAAGAACGTGTACCCGCCCATCACTGCCTTGATCGCTTTGATCAATTCATCCAGGTCATTGGTCTTGGAAATGTAGCCCGCGGCGCCGGCTTTCATGCACCGCATCGAGTAGAACAGCGGCGACTGTGAGGTCAACACCAGGATTTTGCACTTGAGCCCCAGCGCACAGAGCCGGGTGATGACTTCCAACCCATCCAGCTTAGGCATGGCAATATCCAGCACAATCAGATCCGGCTCAAACTCACGCGCCATCTGTACCGCATCCGCCCCATTGTCCGCCTCTGCTACGACGTCGAAATGTTCTTGCTGCAGCAACATTTTGACCGATGAGCGAATGAACGGATGATCGTCCACAACTAACGCTTTAAACATATCCACCTCTGGAAGACACACCGGCGAAGCCGATGACTCATATGTCAGTCGCGTAAGGCTGTGGGAGACACAGTTCGGGAATACGCTGCTCAAAATACACGAGCGTGACACAAGTGTAGGAAGTATCTGCGGAATATCAGGGCAATTCGTGGCTATTTTTCTGCCCGGCGAAATGTGCTTCAAGCCACGGTATCAGCCGATACCCTGCCATCGGTCGTGCCAGGTAAAACCCTTGCCCGATCTCGCACCCTAACGCCAGCACCCCTTCATGGCTGCGCTGGGTGCCGATACCTTCGATCACAAGGCTCATATCCAATGAACGAGCGAGCGCCAAGGTGCTGGCAACCATGGCCTGATTCTGCGGGTCGTCGACATGGCGTACGAACGCTCCGTCAAGCTTGAGCTGGTTGAAAGGCAGCTGACACAGCAATTTGAGTGATGAAAACCCCGTACCAAAATCATCGATAGACAAACCGCAGCCCAGCAAGCGCAGACGCAGCAAGTTCTCCTGTGTGCGCGGTGAGAGATCCAGCAAGCCGTTTTCCGCCAGCTCGAACAACAAGGTGGTGCCGGGTAACCCATGGCGCAGCAAGGCTTGCTGAATATGTAACAGCAATTCGTCGTCGAGCAATTGCGATGCATGCAGGTTGAACGCCAATTCGAGCTGGATGTGCTGACGCCGTAACATGCCGAGAAGATTAAGACCTTGCTCCAAGAGCTGCTTGAATATCGGGTCAATCAGATCGTACGCCAATACCGCAGCCAGAAATTGCGCCGGTAACAGCACGCCCCTTGTAGGATGCTCCCAGCGCACCAAAGCTTCCACGCCGGCCAGGCGCCCGGTGCCTAACATGAATTTGGGCTGGTACCAGGCACGAAACTCCCCTAATGCCAGGCCCTGATGAATCTCGTGCTCATGGGGCAAGGCTGCGGGTGTTTGGGCCCGTGCCGACGGCAGGCGCCGCCGCCAATAGCTATGCAGTAAATGCCGCATGGCACGCAATTGAAGGGGTTGGCTCAACACGCCGAGCATTTGCAGCCCAGAGAGCGAGCGCATCTGAGCCAGCGCCCGTCGTAATTCAGGACGCAGCTCGCTGCACAGGGCGACCGCCTGCACGAGCCCAGCCTGGCTGGCACCACGCAGGAACTCCAGACAGTCCAGACTCCTGTCGGCCAGGTCACAGAGCACAATGTCCACGCCCCCGCAGGCGTGCAGCTGCGCCATGGCTTGTTTGGTGCTACTGGCCTGGCGTACTTCCTGCAATCCCAGCCGATCAAGTATCTTGATCAATACGCTGCGTTGAAACCGTTGGTTTTCCAGAACCAGCACGCGGGGATGAGGCATTTTTAATCAACCACCTGGCAGAAGCGAAGGCGGTCATAGTGGCGTTGAACTGTCTGAATCAGTAATGGAAGCGTCCTTGCGGTTTGTAGGAAATTTCCCAGCCCAATACTCAGCGCTGACTCACGGATCCACCTGTCCCATCAATTCAGGAATGCTCTCCGGCCGCTGGGCATAGCGTTGGGCCAACGCCGCGCAGACCATCAACTGGATCTGGTGAAACAGCATCAACGGCAAAATCAACACGCCCATGCTCGCCCCGGCAAACAGCACCTGGGCCATCGGCACGCCGGTCGCCAGGCTTTTCTTCGAGCCGCAGAACAGGATGGTGATGCGGTCTTCCTGGTTAAAGCCAAACGCCTTGCCCAGCAGCGTAGACGCCACCAATACCAGGGCCAGCAGCACGCAGCAAGCCACCACCAAGCCGCCCAATTCCCACAGCGGGATCTGGTGCCAGATGCCTTCGTTGACCGCCTCGCTGAAAGCCCCGTAGACCACCAGCAGAATCGAACCTTGATCGACGAACTTGAGCCAGGCTTTGTTACGCCCGACCCAGCCCCCAATCCAGCGGCTGGCGACTTGCCCGGCAATGAACGGCAGCAACAACTGCACGCTGATTTTGACAATCGCATCGACTGTGGACCCGCCATCCCCATGCACGTTGAGCAGCAGCGCTACCAGCAGCGGCGTCAGGAAGATGCCGAACAGGCTGGACGCCGCCGCGCTGCAGATGGCCGCCGGGATATTGCCGCGGGCCAGGGAGGTAAAGGCAATCGCCGATTGCACAGTGGCCGGCAAGGCGCAGAGGTAGAGCATGCCCATGTACAGCTCGTTGCCGATCAACGGCGACAGCACTGGCTTGAGCGCCAGGCCCAGCAACGGAAACAGTACGAAGGTCAGGCTGAACACCAGCAAATGCAAACGCCAGTGGCCGGCACCGGCGACGATAGCCTTGCGCGACAGCTTGGCGCCGTGCAGGAAAAACAGCAGCGCGATGGCCAGGTTGGTGACCCAGCCGAACGCCACGGCGGTCTGGCCGCTGGCGGGCAGCAGTGAGGCGAGGATCACGGTGGCGATCAGGGTGAGGGTGAAGTTGTCGGGGAGAAACCGGGGCCGGGTCATAAGCAATTCTTCCAGGGGTTGCCAAGAGCGTCGCGACGACTCTAACGTAACCACCTGTTACCGACTAACGCCAATGAGCCAGTAAATGCCGCCTAAAGGACATGAAAAAGCCGTTCGCCGCAGTGTCCCAGGGCTTTCCAGCCTGCCGAGGCCGGTGTACGGGCGTACTGAATCCTTGCCCAACCGTGCGCTGACGCGACGCCACAGCCACCCGTGGGTGCAGCTGTCCTACGCGATTTCCGGGGTGCTGGAGATCCAGACCAGCGTCGGTCGTTTCGTCGCGCCACCGCAGCGCGCCGTATGGATTCCGGCCGGCATGCCCCATCGGGTGTTCAGTTCGCCCCATACGGAAATGCGCAGCTTGTACCTCGATTGCAGCGTCACCGCCTGGGCCGCCGAGCGTTGCCAAGTGCTGGAGGTGAGCAGTTTGCTACGCGAGCTGATCCGCAACTTCAGCCAATTGCCGGTGGAATATACCGAGGACGGGCCGGACGGGCGCCTGGCTCAGGTACTGCTCGATCAGCTCGCCGCCGCGCCCCAGGTGGACTTGATGTTGCCACTGCCTCACGACCCACGGCTGCGACAGATCTACCGCAGCCTCAACCTGCATCCCGAGCAGCAGACGACGTTGGGCGAGTGGAGCCGCAAGCTGGAGGTGAGTGAAAAGACCCTGAGTCGGGTGTTCCTGAGTGACACCGGGCTGACGTTTCGCGCATGGCGCCAGCGCCTGCGCCTGTTGAGCGCCCTGCCCGCCCTGGAACAAGGCGAGCGGGTGACGGATGTGGCATTGGGGTGTGGCTATGAATCGACCTCAGCCTTTATCAATGCATTTCGTCAGCAGTTCGATTCCACCCCCGGTGAGTTCTTCCGCTGACCCTCCCACGACGCAAATAATCCCCAAACTCACGCTCGGCTGGTATTGTGCCGCGCTTTGAAACACAGCAACCGACTGCGAGGAAATGGACGTTGAACACTGACGAAAAAATGACCGGGGACCTGTTCGAGGTTGATAAGCGCCTGTCACTCAAGCCCGTGGTGGACTTCAACGCCTACCTGCGCAGCGCCTTCGGCGACGGCCCTTGCACCTGCGTGCGCTGCACGGCCAACGGCGGCGATGAAAGCAGCTATGAGTTCCAACACACCTTCACCTTCGAGGGTAAGCCGGTGCACCGTCGCTTCGCTTCGACGGCGGGCAGTGATGTGTTGATGGCGTTGAAGAAGGCATGGTTGTCGTACACCAAGGCCGAGCTGCCGCTCAGTGGTGCGTTGGCGCTGGATACGGTGAAGGAGTTTGTCGAGCCACAGTTGCACAAACGCCTGGCGCCGCTGTTTGTCGCCAGTGGGTTGGTCAAAGATGTCGAAGGGGAATTGCGCATCCAGCCGCAAGCCGCAGCCTGACACCGGTTAATGTGGGAAACACCACTGTCAAAGCAAAGAAAATCCATGTGAGAGCTGGTTTGCCTGCGAAAGCGGTAGTGCAGTCACAGATGCAGTGACTGTCACACCGCCTTCGCAGGCAAACCAGCTCCCACATTGGTCATGCATCGCCCACAAAATCAGCGTCCGGCACAGATCCCCTGTGGGAGCGGGCTTGCCCGCGAAGGCGGCGCGTCAGTCACTGAATATTCAACTGAACCACCGCTATAGCAGGCAAACCAGCTCCCACATTTTTCCGGTTATTGGCCTAGAAACCGGGAACGCTTTGTACGCGCAACTCAGGGGTCAGTTCGTCCACTGGCTCGGTCAGCGGCCGGTCGCTCCCACCCGGTAGCAGGATCACCTTGCGGCATTCCTCTTCGGCTTTATCAAACAGCTCATACCCCCGCGCCGCCTGCTCCAGGGGCAGCCGGTGAGTGATGATCGCCTCCGGATGCAGATGCCCCAGCTCGATGTGCTCCAACAACTCCGGTAAGAACCGCTGCACATGGGTCTGGCCCATCTTGAAGGTCAGGCCTTTGTCGAAGGCATCGCCAAACATGAAGCCATGGATAAACCCGGCATACACCCCGGCGACGCTGACCACACCACCGCGACGCACGGCGGCGATGCACTGGCGCAGCGCCTTGCCGCTGCTGCCCTCGATCTTGAGCGCGGTGAGCAGGGTTTCCGTGGTGCTGCCCTTGGCCTCGAAACCCACCGCGTCCACCACACCATCGACGCCGCGCATACCGGCGGTCTGGCGGATAATGGTGTCCGCCGGGTCTTCGTCTTCTTCGAAGTTGATCGGGATCACGCCGTACATTTTCTGCGCATAGGCCAAACGATACGGATGGTCGTCGACCATGAAGATCTGCTCGGCGCCCAGCATTTGCGCGCAGGCCGCACTGAGCAGGCCCACGGGCCCGGCACCATAAATCGCCACGCTGGAGCCTTTGCCGATGCCGGCGTTGGTCACTGCCTGCCAAGCAGTGGGCAGGATATCGGAGAGGAACAGCACCTTCTCATCCGCCAGGGTGCCGGGCACCTTGAACGGCCCGGTATTGGCCTTGGGCACCCTCACCCACTCCGCCTGGCCGCCGGGAATACCACCATACAGGCGGCTGTAGCCAAACAGCGCGGCACCCGGTGGGATAGCTTTTTTATTCAGGATCGCGCCGCGCCCATCGTTGGTGGTTTCGCAGGCGGCGAATTGCTGGAGCTGGCAGAAAAAGCAATCGCCACAGGCAATCACGAACGGAATTACCACACGGTCGCCGCGCTGCACCGCGGTGACGGCCGGGCCGGTTTCTTCGACGATGCCCATGAACTCATGGCCGAAGATATCGCCATGCTCCACGGTCGGGATCTTGCCCCGGTACAGGTGCAGGTCCGAACCACAAATCGCGGTTGCGGTGACCCGCAAAATGATGTCGTCGGGTTGTTCAATGATCGGATCGGGCACGGTATCCACCTGCACCTTGTGTGCGCCCTGGTAAGTCATCGCTCGCATGCTCTGCGCTCCTGCCGTTGAGGGGTTACTGATTAAGGGCGGAGCAACCCCATCAGTGTTCCATCAACCTCGATCAAGACCCGATCAATGGTCGCCGCGAGTCTGGGCCAACAGCAGGTCGACCACCTGGCGCACGCTGGCACGCGTATCGGCGCCGCTCGCCTGGGCCTGGGCCTGCCAGCGCAACTGCTCGGCCGCGCTGTTGCCGCGTTGCAGCAAGGCATCCAAGGTATCGAACAACAGCGGCTCGCCCATGGCCTCTGCGGTGGCGGCAAAGGTCTGTCGGGCGTATTGCAGCCATTGCTCAGCGCTGCCCAGGGTGCCGGTGTCGTCCAACGCAAAGGTACCAGCGGCCCCATAACGCTTGGCCTGCCAGCGATTCTCCTTGAGCAGCCAGCGCGCCTCGGCACTGAACCTGGCGCCAGGGCGCTGCATCGCGCAGGCATGGGTAACCATCACCCGAAACAGCGTGGCGAGGGCCAAGGCGTCCGCCAGCCGTGGGCAGGCGTCGGTCATGCGCAGTTCCAGGGTGGGGTAACGCGCCGCCGGGCGAATGCCCCACCAGCCATTGCCATCGGCCTTGATCGCGCCGATGCGCTGTAACATGGCCAGGTAGCGCTGGTACTCGGCCCAATCGCTGAAGTGTTCCGGCACGCCCATGCGGGGCCACTCGTCGCAAGCGGCCTGGCGGTAGCTCATGAAGCCGCTGGGCGCGCCGTCCCAGAAGGGGGACGAGCAACTGAGCAGCAACAACAACGGCAGCCACGGCGACACCTGGTTCATCACCGCGATACGGTCCAGCGTTTGCGGCACCTGCACATGCACATGCAGCCCGCACAACACACTGCGCCGCGCTACATATTGAATATCGTCGAACAGTTGCCGGAAATGCGCCTGATCGGTTGGCCGCTGCCCACGCCAATCGGCCAGGGGGTGGCTGCCGGCGCACACCACACCGAGGCCGAACTCAGCCAGGGATTGCGCCAGGTTGCCGCGTACTGCTCGGAAGTAGTCCGCCGCTTCGGCGCTGGAGGTGAACACCGGAGAGGCCGCCTCGATCTGGCCCTGGAACATCTCAAACGAGAAGCCTGCGCCAATCGCTTCGCGGCAGGCCGCCAGCACCGCCGCCGAGGGCTCGCCGACCATCTGGCGGCTGTGCAGGTCGGTGATGAAGTATTCCTCTTCAATGCCAAAGGTGAGCATCGGGTATTCAGCGCAATCGGGTGACAGTCAGCGCAACCACGGCGATGCGCTCCACCTGCTCATAGCCTGGTTTTTCCAGTTCTTCACCGAAAACGTCCGGGTCCAGTTCGCGATAGGTCCAGCCGTAGGCGTCGCTGCCCAGCAATGGCTTGACTGCCTCCAGGAAAGGGTCGCTGCCGGCCACCATCGCCACCCCGGTATACAGCAACAGGCTACCGCCCAGGGCCAGGCGCCCGATGGACTCACTGACGATGCGCAGCGACAACTGCTCCCCCAAGGCGCCGCCGCCATGGCGATAGGCGCGCTGGCGGTCATCTTTCATGTACGGCGGGTTGGCGACGATCAGGTCGAATTCGCCCTCCACACTGGCCAGCACGTCACTGTGGTACACGCTGACGTTATTCAGCGCGGCCAGCTCGGCATTCACCGCGGTCATGCGCAGGGCACGGGGGTTGATATCCACCGCCAGCACCTGGGCGTCATGCCGGGCTTGAGCAATCACCAGCGCGCCGACACCGGCGCCACAGCCGATGTCCACGGCGCGCTTGAGCGGCTCGAAACGTTGTTGCAGGTAAGCTTCGATTACCTGGGCAAAGCGATAGCTATCGGGGCCGAAAAACACCGCGTCCGCCTGGTCGGTGGGATAAGGCGAATGGGCGAACAGCAGCTCGTCGAGGCTCGACCATCGCACTGCGCTGCGCCATAGCGCGCCGTGCTTTTCGATCACATCCGCTTGCTGCAATTCTTCACGCAGGGCCTCGGGCAGCAGGCCTTGATCGAACGGCATCGACCAACCGAACACATCGCGCAGCGTCATTGCCAGGGGCGTCGCCAGCCGCCGATAGACACGTTCATGGGTCAAGGGCGTTGGCGTGATAAAGCGATAACCACCCTCCTTCAACCCGCGGCCCAAATTCAACAAGGCACGATCAGCCAGTTGTTGCGCAGACATAGGCACATTCCTTAGCGCAGGCGCGCACGCAGTTGGATAAAGCGGCGAGTGGCATACAGCCCGGCAGGCGTGCAGTGACGGCGGGCCGACAGCCACGGGATCAGCGCATTGAGCTGTTGCTCATCGGGCAAGTTGCACAATGACTCCGCCAGGGCCTGGGTATCAGGATCCGCGGGACGATGCTGCTCGCGGGAAAACCGGCTGCCGCGTCCCGGCCGCACGGGCGGCACGCGTTCGCTGGTAACCCATTCACCCGCAATCCAGTCATGGATCAGTTGTTTTTCATAACCGCTGAACACCCCGAACATCGCGGCGCCAGCGCCCTCGATCAATTGCCAGAAGCGGCTGTTGGCGGGGTCCTGGTTGTGTTTGATCCAGCCTTTGTCTCCGAGGGCCTTGAGAAACGCGCCGATCTGCCCAGGCTGAGCCAGCCATTGGTTGACGGTCTGCCCTTCGAAGCGGCAATAGTCCGAATGCATGTGCTGGCCGAAGGCGCGCTTGCGTTCGAGCATCGCCACCACCTCGTCCTGCAGGTTGAACCGTTTGATCACAGACGTAGTACCCGGCCCCAGATCGTTCAGGCGGTAGCCTGCGGCCACCCGGCGATAGAAGTCTGCCCTGCCCTCGCCCAGCGGCAACAGGTTCAGCACCGATTGCGCCGCCTTGCTCGCGTGGCCGCTGCTGGCGTTGTCGATGGTGACATGCAGCGTGAAGTAATAAGGATCGATACCCAGCTCACTGAGTTCATAGGCGGTGATCAACAGGTGCAGCGGCAGTTGCTCGTAACCCAGGTTGAAGCCAATGACCTCCGGCAGGAACTCGTCGGCGCAAACGCCCAGCGCCAGTTGCAGCGCGCCTTGCAGGTAATGGTCATCCTCAAGGCCGGCGTCGCTGTCGGCATCGTGCTCGCTGAGCAACTTGCGGTAGATCACCACATGGTTCTGCGCAGCTTCACCGTCGCCCAATTCTTCCAGGTAAGTGGTGAGCAGGCCGTCGAAGCGCTGGTCTTGCCAATAGCGCAGCAAGCCGTATAGCCAGGCGCCGTCGACCTGTTTGGTCGGCGCCACACACTGCAGGAAATACAACGCATGGGCCTTGTTCTGGAAATACCGCCGTGGCCCACCGTTTCGACGCTGTTCCAGATAGTCGGCATAGGCCTGGGCCACCTCGGCGCAGCGCTGCTCGACCCAGGCCAGCAGCTGTTCGGGGGCCTCTGGCAAGTCGCAGTCGGTGGCCTCTACCAGGGCCAATTGATCGTGCAGGTATTCACGCGCCAGTTCGGTGGCGTCTTGGGTTTCGCCATGCAGCTGTTGGTAGACCCGTTGATGGCGGCCCTGGGCCGAGTCGGTGAGCGAGGCCGGCTGGCCAGACAGCGCTGTAAGGAGTGTCATGATGGCAGTTTCCGCAAAGTCCGTTACAACGGGCCTCCCACAAGGTGGCCCCGCAAGAGCGCTCAACATCACGCGCTTCTAAAATGCAGAGCCTCGGGGCGTGCGGAAAATTCAAATGAGGTTGGGTTGGGAGGGATAAGCGGTCGTTTGTCAGGGCTCACAAAACCAAAAAATGCCTGTAGGAGCGAGCTTGCTCGCGAAAACCGTCAACGATAACGCGTGCTTCCTGAATAAACGCGGCGTCGGTGAGTTCTTCGCGAGCAAGCTCGCTCCTACAGGGGTTAAGATGGCGCTGTTACTTACGCGCCGCCTCCCACTGCTTGAGCAGGTCGTTGTAGTTCACGGTTTCGCCCTTGGGCTTTTCGTTGGCCAGTTTCGGCTTCGGTGCACCCGGCTGGTCGAACCAGTATTGCGCGTCACGCTCGGGGTTCATTTTCGGGCCGCACACCGGTTGCACCTTGGAGCGTTCCAGGCGCGTCATGATCGCATCCTGCTCCTTGGCCAGGTTGTCCAGCGCCTGTTGTGGGGTTTTCTCGCCGCTGGCCGCTGCGGCGATATTGCTCCACCACAGTTGCGCCAGGCGCGGGTAGTCCGGCACGTTGGTGCCCGTCGGGGACCACTCGGTACGGGCCGGGCTGCGGTAGAACTCCACCAGCCCCCCGAGTTTGGGCGCCATGTCGGTCATGGCCTGGGAGTTGATATCGGACTCACGAATCGGCGTCAGGCCAACGATGGTTTTCTTCAGCGACACCGTTTTTGAGGTCACGAACTGCGCGTAGAGCCAGGCCGCGAGTTTCTGCTTTTCGGGCGTGGACTTGAGGAAGGTCCAGGAACCTACGTCCTGATAGCCCTTCTTCATGCCCTTTTCCCAATACGGCCCGACTGGGGACGGTGCCATGCGCCATTTCGGCGTACCGTCGGCATTCACCACCGGCAGGCCCGGTTTGACCATGTCGGCGGTAAACGCGGTGTACCAGAAGATCTGCTGGGCGATGTTGCCCTGGGACGGCACCGGGCCGGATTCGGAGAAGGTCATGCCCGCCGCTTCCGGTGGCGCGTAGGCTTTCATCCAGTCCACGTATTTCTGCGTGGCGAATACCGCTGCCGGGCCGTTGGTGTCGCCGCCACGGGTGACGCTGGAGCCCACCGGGTGGCAATCCTCTACACGGATGCCCCACTCGTCCACCGGCAAGCCGTTGGGCAAGCCTTTGTCGCCGCCGCCGGCCATGGAGAACCAGGCATCGGTGAAACGCCAACCCAGGGACGGGTCTTTCTTGCCGTAGTCCATGTGCCCATAAATGCGCTTGCCGTCGATTTCCTTGACGTCTTCGCTGAAGAACTTGGCGATGTCTTCATAAGCCGACCAGTTCACCGGCACGCCCAGGTCGTAGCCGTATTTCTCCTTGAACTTGGCCTTCAGCTCCGGCCGCTCGAACCAGTCGGCGCGGAACCAATAGAGGTTGGCGAACTGCTGGTCGGGCAACTGGTAGATCTTGCCGTCCGGCGCGGTGGTGAAAGACAGGCCGATAAAGTCCTTGAGGTCCAGGGTGGGCGAGGTGAAATCCTTGCCTTCGTTGGCCATCAGGTCGGTGATGGATTCGGTCTTGCCGTAGCGAAAGTGCGTACCGATCAAGTCGGAATCGTTGACCCAGCCGTCATAGATGTTCTTGTCGGACTGCATCTGGGTTTGCAGCTTCTCCACCACATCGCCTTCCTGCAGCAGGTCGTGGGTCAGCTTGATGCCGGTGATTTCACTGAAGGCCTTGGCCAGCACCTTGGATTCGTATTCGTGGGTGGTGAGGGTTTCCGACACCACGTTGATCTTCATCCCACGGAACGGCTCCGACGCCTTGATAAACCACTTCAACTCCTCCAACTGCTGGGCTTCGGTAAGGGTCGAGGGTTTGAACTCGCTGCCGATCCATTTTTTCGCGGCATCTTCATACGCATCGGCCCAGGCCGAAGCGCTCAAACCACTGAGGGCCAGTACGGCGGCCAATGAAATGCTATGTCGCAGCTTATTGTTTTTATTCAACATAGAGACCTCCAGGTTAATTTCAAACGGGGCTTGCAGGAGCGAGCTTGCTGTGGCGAGGGAGCTTGCTCCCGCTGGGCTGCGAAGCGGCCCCAAAATAGATATCCGAGTCGGTTATCGGTTTGGGAGTGCTGCGCACTCCAGCGGGAGCAAGCTCCCTCGCCACACAAGCCCGTGCACAGCTAGCCCCAACGCATCACACTCAACAGCCAAACAAGGGAGAGCGCGGACGCCACCCAGATGCTCCAGTCGGTAACGCCAATGACCAGCAAATGCAGGTAGGCGCTACCGAGAAGACCGATAAACAAGCGATCGCCACGGGTGGTGCTGATCGGCAGCAAACCGCGCCGCGGGATACTCGGCGAACGTAATTCCCAAGTGGTCATGCCCGCCAGAATCAGGGCAATGCCGCCAAAGAACAGCGCAGTGGGGGTGGTCCAGGCCATCCATTCCATCATCGACTCCTCTAGACCCGGCCCAGGGCAAAGCCCTTGGCCACGTGGTTGCGAACAAACCAGATCACCAGCATGCCCGGCAGGATGGTCAACACCCCCGCCGCTGCCAGCACGCCCCAATCAATGCCGGAAGCCGACACCGTACGGGTCATTACCGCTGCGATGGGTTTGGCGTTGACCGAGGTGAGCGTGCGCGCCAGCAGCAGTTCTACCCAGGAAAACATGAAACAGAAAAACGCCGTGACGCCGATACCGGAGCCAATCAGCGGGATAAAAATCTTCACGAAGAACTTGGGAAAACTATAGCCGTCGATGTAGGCGGTTTCGTCGATTTCCTTGGGTACGCCGGACATGAAGCCTTCAAGGATCCATACCGCCAACGGCACGTTGAACAGGCAATGGGCCAGGGCCACGGCAATGTGCGTGTCGAACAACCCGATGGAGGAATACAGCTGGAAAAACGGCAGCAAAAACACCGCCGGCGGCGCCATGCGGTTGGTCAGCAGCCAGAAGAACAGGTGCTTGTCACCCAGGAAGCGATAGCGCGAGAACGCATACGCCGCCGGTAGCGCCACGCTCAGGGAGATCACCGTGTTCAGGCTCACGTAGTACAGCGAGTTGAGGTAGCCGGTGTACCAGCTCGGGTCGGTGAAGATCACCTTGTAGTTGCCCAGGGTGAAATCCTGCGGAAACAGGGTCAGGCCGCCGAGGATTTCGGTGTTGCTCTTGAAGGACATGTTCAGCAGCCAGTAAATCGGCACCAGCAGGAACAGGATGTAAACGAGTAGTGGAATCAGCTTGCGCTTGCTCATGTTGGCGGCCTCAGCGGTTGGCGTCGGAATGGGTCATGGCGGTGTAGAACAGCCAGGACACCAACAGGATGATCAGGAAGTACACCAGGGAAAACGCCGCCGCCGGGCCCAGGTCGAATTGGCCGACGGCCATTTGAGTAAGCGTCTGGCTCAGGAAAGTGGTGGCATTACCCGGCCCGCCGCCGGTGAGCACGAAGGGTTCGGTGTAGATCATGAAGCTGTCCATGAAGCGCAGCATCACCGCGATCAGCAGCACGCTTTTCATCTTCGGCAACTGGATATGTCGGAACACCGCCCAGGCCGATGCACGATCAATCCGCGCAGCCTGGTAGTACACGTCCGGAATGGCCCTTAAACCTGAGTAGCACAGCAGCGCCACCAGTGAGGTCCAGTGCCACACGTCCATGACCAGTACGGTGACCCAGGCGTCCATGGTGTTGGCCGCATAGTTGTAGCTGATGCCCAGGGCGTTGAGGGTCGAGCCCAGCAGGCCGATGTCGGCACGGCCAAAAATCTGCCAGATAGTGCCGACCACGTTCCACGGAATCAGCAAGGGAATGGCAAGGATGATCAGCACCAGCGAGGACCAGCGGCCCTTGGTGGGCATGGTCAGGGCGATGGCGATGCCCAGCGGGATCTCGATCAACAGCACGCAGGCCGAGTAGATGAACTGGCGCAGCAGCGAGTCGTGCAGGCGTGGGTCGAGCAGCACCTGCTTGTACCAGTCGGCCCCGACGAAATAGCGGCTGGATTGGTCGAAAATGTCCTGCACCGAATAGTTGACCACGGTCATCATCGGGATCACCGCACTGAACGCCACCAGCAGGAACACCGGCAACACCAGCCACCAGGCCTTGTTGTTCTGCACTTTGTTCATGGCGCCACCTCCAGCAGGTAATCGTCGGCGTAGAGCATCAGCCATTGCGTCGGGAAGCTGATGGAGGCCTTGCCTTCCGGCACCGGCTTGTCCTCGGCCAGGCGCACCTTGAGGGTGGCGCCGTCGAGGTTGAGGGTCATGATCTTGTAGGTGCCCAGGTCCTCCACATGTACGACGTCGGCTTGCAGGGCGTCAGGGTTGTACTCGTCCCATACGTGGATAAATTCCGGACGAATGCCGACCTGGAGCTTTTTGTAGTCGGTGGTGTTGAGACGTTGCTGCATCGCTTCGGACAGCGGCAACAGGGTATTGGCGAACCCTACACCGCCAGCCTTGGCCTGCACCTCGATCAGATTCATCCCAGGGCTACCGATGAAGTAACCGACAAAGGTGTGGCTGGGCCGCTCGAACAATTCACGCGGCGTACCGAACTGCACGATCTGCCCGCCGTACATCACCGCGATCTTGTCGGCGAACGTGGAGGCCTCCAGTTGATCGTGGGTAACGTAGACCATGGTGATATTGAACTGCTCGTGAATCTGCTTGAGCTTGCGCCGCAGTTTCCACTTCAGGTGCGGGTCGATCACCGTCAGCGGCTCGTCGAACAGGATCGCCGACACGTCATCGCGTACCAGGCCACGGCCCATGGAGACTTTCTGTTTTTCGTCGGCGGTGAGGTTACGGGCTTTTTTGCTCAGCAGGTTTTGCAAGTCGAGGACTTCGGCAATCTCCTGCACCTTGCTGTGAATTTTCGCTTCGGCCATGCCCTGGTTGCGCAGCGGGAACGCCAGGTTGTCGAACACCGTCATGGTGTCGTACACCACCGGAAACTGGAACACCTGGGCGATATTGCGCTTTTCCGGGGTCAAGTCGTTGACGACTTGGGTATCGAACAGCACCTGGCCTTCGGACGGGCTGAGCAGGCCGGAAATGATATTGAGCAGCGTGGACTTGCCGCAGCCCGACGGCCCGAGCAAGGCGTAGGCACCGCCCTGCTCCCACACATGATTCATTTCCCGAATGGCGTAGTCTTCTGGACCTGTGGGTGTAGGACTATAGCTATGGGCCAGGTTGCGCAAATGGATCTCGGCCATCAGGCAACCCTCGCGACACGGCGCCCGGGGGCCTGGACCAAGCGGCCCTGACCATCGAACACAAACAGTTTATGGGTGGGGATATACACGCGGATCGGCGCGTCGACATCGTATTCATGTACCCCCGGCAGGTGCAGCACCAGCAGGAAATGCTCACTGCGCACATGCAGGAAGGTTTCCGAGCCGCTGATTTCGGCGACTTCCACGGTCACCGCCAGCTCCAGGTCATCATCGTTGCTAGGCACCAGGCTGATATGGCTGGGGCGCACGCCAAAGCGGAATTCGCCTTCGCCGATAGGACGCAGGTCAACGTTGAGTGGGAAATGCACGAAATTGGCGAAGCTCACTTCGTTGCCGCTGATACGCCCTGGCATCAGGTTGATCGGCGGCTCAGAGAACAGTTCAGCGGCGAGGACGGTTTGCGGCTGGTGGTAGACCTCGGCGGCCTTGCCGCTCTGGATTACCCGCCCCTCGTGAAGAATGGTGGTGGTGCCACCCAAGGCCAGGGCTTCGTTGGGCTCGGTGGTGGCATATATCGCGATGGTGTGGCGCGCCTTGAACAGTTCGCGCATTTCCTGGCGCAGCTCTTCGCGCAGTTTGTAGTCCAGGTTGACCAGCGGCTCATCGAACAGAATCAGTTCGGCATCTTTCACCAGGGCGCGGGCCATGGCGGTGCGTTGTTGCTGGCCACCGGACAATTCCAGGGGGTGGCGCTGCAGGAATTTCTCGATGCGCAGCATCTTGGCGGTTTCCAGCACCTTGCTCTGGATCACCTCCTGGGACACACCGGCCTGGCGCAACGGCGAGGCGATGTTTTCGAACACGGTCATGGTCGGGTAGTTGATGAACTGCTGGTAGACCATCGACACATTGCGCAGGCGTACCGGCTTTTGCGTGACATCCACGCCGTTCATCAGGATGCGACCGCTGTCGGGCTTGTCCAGGCCGGCCATCAAGCGCATCAGGCTGGTCTTGCCGGACAGGGTGCGACCGAGCAGGACGTTGAAAGAACCGGCTTCGAACCGCAGGTTGGCATCGTCGATCCAGGTTTGGCCGTCGACAACGCGGGAGACATGTTCCAGGGTCAATGACATGACACGACCTTTTTTATTATTGGAATGAATCTGGTGCGTTGTCAGAGCGAGTTTCGTGCCAAAACCGCAACTGTTTGATGTGTAAGGAGATGGGCGAATCATGATGTTCAGGAGTGAACAATCCGGCTGAACAACTGAACACTGCGGGGGTTGACAATGAACAGTTGTGAACAACACTTTATGCGCGACGAAGATCAAATGTGGGAGCGGGCTTGCCCGCTCCCACATTGCTCGATGTCTGACGTTAGATGGCGCAAGACCCGACAACAATAATAAAGAAGGTCGCACGATGGCCGAACCCTTGACCCACGACACCCTTATCCAGGAATCCTGGCGCCGTTGCCGCGCCTACGGCCTGGACCACCAGAGCGCCCCCAGCTTTGACCAACTGCCCGCCGAAGGCATTCGCCAGCTCCTGGAAAGCCAGCATTCCCTGGTGCAGACCACCCACCAGGAAGTATTGCCCTACTACGAGAACATCCTCAGCAACTCCAATTGCCTGATCATGCTGGCCGACAATCAGGGCCAGGTGCTGACTTCGTGGGGCACCCAGCGGTTTATCGAACCCACGCTGGCCCGTGGCTTCAGCCCCGGCGCCAGTTGGATGGAACGCGCCAGTGGCACCAACGCCATCGGCACCGCACTGGCCTGCGCCCAGGCCGTGCATATTGAGCACGATGAACACTTCCTCAAGGCCAACCGCTTCATGACCGGTTCCGCGGCACCGATTTTCGACGCCCAGCGCGAAATCATCGCGGTGCTGGACGTGTCCAGCGACAGTTACCTGCCGCCCTCCCACACCCTGGGCATGGTCAAGATGATGAGCCAGACCGTGGAAAACCGGCTGATCCTCAACCTGTTTCGCGGCGAACATTTCCAACTGACCTTCAACACCGGCCTGAGCAACCTCGACAGCCAATGGGCCGGCCTGCTGATCTTTGATGAAAGCGGCCAGGTGCTCTCGGCCAATCGGCGTGCGGATAACTTGCTGGGCATCAGCCTCTCGCGGGTGATGATCGACAGTCTATTCAAGGTGTCGCTGCTGGAGTTGCTCAACCAGCCGGAAGGGCTGCCCTTTGCGTTGCAAGCGGCGGGACGCAATCGGTTCCAGTGCCTGTTGAAGCGCCCCAGGCAGATGCCGGTGCAGGCCCGGGTGTTCAGCCAACCGCAGCCGCCAGCACCGACCTCGATCAACCTCCAAACCCTGCATTTTGGCGATGTGCGCGTGGAAAAAGCCGTGCGCCAGGCCGAGCGCCTGCTGGAAAAGGACATTCCGTTGTTGATTCACGGCGAGACCGGCGTGGGCAAAGAGGTGTTCGTCAAAGCCCTGCACCAGGCCAGTTCCCGCAGCCGGCAGGCGTTAATCGCAGTGAACTGTGCGGCGATTCCCGCAGAACTGGTGGAATCGGAACTGTTCGGCTACGAAAAAGGCGCCTTCACTGGCGCCAACCAAAAAGGCAGCATCGGCCTGATCCGCAAGGCGGACAAGGGCACGCTGTTTCTCGACGAAATCGGCGATATGCCGCTGCCCACCCAGGCCCGCCTGTTACGGGTATTGCAGGAGCGCTGTGTGCAGCCGGTGGGCAGTAGCGAGGTATTCCCGGTGGACTTGCGCATCATCTCGGCGACCAACCGCGCACTGCGCGAGCTGGTGCAGGCCGGGCGCTTTCGCGAGGACTTGTACTACCGCATCGGCGGCCTGACCCTTGAATTGCCGCCGTTGCGCGAGCGTACCGACAAGCAGGCGCTGTTCCAGCAACTGTGGCAGCAACACCGCGAGCCGACGCAATGGGCCGGGCTGAGCGCCGAAGTGCTGAGGCTATTCGAGCAACACCCGTGGCCGGGGAATTTACGCCAAGTGAGCAGCGTGTTGCAGGTGGCGCTGGCAATGGCCGAAGAGCAGCCGATCCGCGCAGAGCACCTGCCCGATGATTTTTTTTTGGATTTGCAGGCGACAGTGCCGCTGTCTAAACCTGAACACCTGGATGAAAGTCTCGACCTGAGCCAGCGCCTGGAAGCCGTGGGCGGGAATATTTCCCACCTGGCGCGAGAGCTGGGGGTGAGTCGCAACACCTTGTACAAGCGCCTGCGCCAACACGAAGGTTGATTTAACGCCAGCTCCAGGAAACGCCGGTGTAGATACCACGCCCATCAGCGGGGGTGGAGCGTGCAGCGTCCATGCCTTTGTCGTCGTAGCCCGGCGTGACGGTGTTGGCGTAACGGCGGTTGGTGAGGTTGCGCAGGTCGACCCAGGCTTGCCAGTCCTGCTTGGGCGCGTCGTAGCCGAAGGTGGCGCCGAGGGTGGTGTAGGCCGCCGCGTAGTAGGAATTGGCGTAGTCCACCGCTACCCGTGATGCATGTTCGGTATTGAGGCTGGTGTAGAAACCCGTCGGGTGGCTGTAGCGCAGTTGCGCCTGGTAGTAGTGCTTGGGAATGCCGGGCAAGGTGTTGTCGCCGAAACGCTCGTCGTCGCGGTAGTGGAAGTCGCTGAAGGTGTAGGCCTGGCGCAGCTGGAGCTCACCGCTGCCGCCGCCGTCCCACAGCGGGCTGAGCAGGCTCAGTTCCACGCCCTGGTGCACGGTGGGGCTAGCGTTGGATTCGGCGATGATAGCGTTGCTGGTGGCAGTCTGGGCCTGGGTCTCTACAGAAAGCAGCTCGTGGCGAACTTCCGAGCGATAGAGCGCCAGGTCCCATTGGCCGAGCCAGGCTTCACCGCGCCCGCCGACTTCCAGGGTGGTGGCGGTCTGATTACGCAGCTTCAAGCCTTCGCGCTGCAACCCCGTGGCTGCCCCACTGCCCGGGCCAAAGTATTTGTTCGAACCCCAGATCATCGACCACGCGTGCGGTGGCTCTACCGAGCGGCTCAGGTTGCCGTAGACCTGCAACTGCGGGGTGAAGTCGTAACGCAGGCCAATGCGCGGCGCGTAATCCCAATCATGCTGACTGAGCGGTGCCTGGCCGTCAGGGTAAGTGACCTGGGTTTCGCGGCGCGTATAGATGGCGGCAAGGCCGGTGGTCAGCCACAGATCCTCCACCAGTTCCAGCTCGTTGCCTACATGCAGCACAGTATCGGAGCCCAGGTAGCTGTAGTCGCGGGTCTTGGTGCCGGGGGCATAAATGGCAGTATTGCCCGCAGGGATGCGCACGTATTCCGACGCGCCATTGTTCGGCATCGCCTGGGTAGTACGCAGGCCGAGAGTGGTGGTGCTGGCATGGCCGAACAGGCTGTCCTGGCGGATGTAATTCAGGGTGCCGCTGATATCGGTGTAGGCAACTTTGAGGCGGTTGGTGCCTTCGCGCAGGTCCATGGGGTAATCGTGATAGGCCAGCCCGACCTCGACCCGCGCATTATCGTCCAACCGCAAGGTGGTCTTGTTGGCAATCCAGGTGGAGCCCGGTTGCAGGCGCTTTGAATCGCGGGCGGCATTGAGACTGTTGGCGGCACGCGGATCATGGCTGATCTGGTCACGCGTGAGCCTGCCGGGTGAATCGTTGGTGGTTTCGCGGTAACGCAAGTAGAAGCGCGTTTCCAGGTCCGGGTTAAAGCGGTAGCCGAAGTTCGCGGCGATGCCCTTGCCGCTGCCGGCGCTTTGGTGCTGATAACCGTCGGACTCCGAATCGGTGAGGCTGATGTAATAGTCGGCGTCCCCCAGCACTTGCCCGGAACTGACTTCACGCTGGGCATAGCCGCGACTGCCGACCTCATAGCGCACCTGTAGCTTGGGCGCGTCCAAGCCGGTGCGGGTGACGTAGTTGACCGCACCGCCCAAGGCCAATGCACCCTGATCGAACCCGTTGGCGCCACGCAGCACCTCTACCCGGCTTTGCCACAGCGGGTCCTTGAGCTCATAGGGCGTGCCGCCTGGGCCGGTAAGCGGCAGGCCGTCGAACATTTCATACAGGCCGGAGGCATGGGCACCGGGGGCGCGGTTCAGGCCCGAGCCACGAATGGACACCTTCACCCCTTCGTTATTGGCCGCCTTGGCGTACACACCGGCCTGGTACTTGAAGACATCCTCGTTGGTGCTGACACGTCCCTGTTGCACGCTGTCCATATCGATGTAATTGGTGCCGCCGGGCACGCTTTTGAGCTGCGCCTGGGCGATTTCTGCGGCACTGGCCTCAGCCGTAGTGACTTCAACCGGCGCCAATTGCAGGCCTTCGGCCTGTACCAGCGAACTGAGGGTCAAGGCGGCAAAAATAAACGGGGGGTGGCGCAGCAGCATTGGGAGCAGGTCCTTGGAATCCGGGAACGTGCCGGGCCGAGCCCACCACGCGAACAGTGATGGGAAGGCAGGTACGCCCCTCGAGTCACTCCTTAATGACGGACAGGGGCGTATCAAAAACAGGGGTGAATCAGTTTAACCATCGGCAGTTGTCAATGTCCGCATCAGATCATCTGCATCCGACCCCGGCGGAAAGCGAAAGCCATACATTTCGTCAGTGGCGAGAATCGCCCCCAAGGTGTCGCGCAACTGGTCTTCCGTGGGCGAGTCACGCAATAACTTATGCGCCGGCAGCAATAACTCGGCAGACACGCCCTGGGCGGTCGCGGCGTCAATTACCGCATAGAGGATAAACCGCAAGCGTATTTCGCGATCCGTGGGCCAAACCGTTTTTCGTTTACCCAAGGGAGGGCCTCGTGTTTAAGAAAAATCCGAGGCTATTGCCCGCAGGCAAGCCTTTCAAGCCGCCGGAGGCAAGATAGGCCGCTTCCTACAGCCGAAAGGGAAACACCGCACCAATTGGTCGATGCGATGGCCTTACTGCACCGGTAGGAAGTTCATCAGCAACAGACTTTGTGCGTAATTGAGGCCAATGCGCCGGTAGCGCTCATCAAGGATTTGGGTCAGCAGGTCCAAACGCGCGACGATCTTGCCGAACTCAACGGCAAAACTGAGGTTACTGCCCTCCTCTGATATCTCGTTGGAAAACAACAGCAGCACGCCGTTGGCATCCTGACGCTGGCTGAGCAACCAGGTGGCCTTTTCGATATTGCGCGCCGCATTGCTGACAAACTGCGGATTGATCGAGTCAGTCACATAAAACTGCGTACGCCCGCCGTGAGCGGTCACGAGCATGCTGCCAATCGCGTAGATGAACGCGCCGACGCGGTCGCCGCGAAAGTCAGGGCTCAAGGAATAACTCAGGGCAGCCAGGTCACTACGATCTCCCAGTGCGGGCAAGGGACGGCGATTTTCGATGGCCTGACGGATTTGCCGGGCGGCGGTCACTGCATCCGGATAGCCCGATTGACGCCACTGGTTGGGGTTGCGCAGGTAGAGCTTGCTCATCAGCAAGTAGAGGCTTTGCAGGTTGTCACGCATCCCCAGGGTGGCCATGCGGTCGACGCTGGTCTGGAAGAATTCATCGGGCTTGCCATCGCTGAACTGCCTGGCGATATCGCGACCCTGTTGTTGGCTGCAACCTGTTGCGCAGAGCGCGAAAACCGCAGCAAGCAGCAGCGGCCATCGGGAGGTAAAAACAGTTGACGTTCGATCCATCGGCACCGGGTCTGATTCTGTTGGCCACCCGTGGGAGTCGGGTGGCTGGGACAGGGTAGATCAGCAGAATGGAAAAAAGTGCAGCGGTGCAGGCCAGATAAGCATCGGACTACAGATGCTGATCTGACCCGGCACTTGATTCCCCGGCGTGCTAGAGCGCTACCGTCGCAAGCATCCCCAAGGCGCCCAGGCAGAACCCGATCAACGCGCCGCGCCCTGGAGCTTCATGAAACAGCGCCCAGACCACCACAGGCTCCAGAAGCAATAACGAAGTGACCGAGACTACCGTGACAATCCAGATATCACCGACAACCACAAACCCCAGCCAATAGGCGCCCAGCAGGCAAAGCCCGGCAAAACACATCAAGACCACAGGAAGTACAAAGACCTCCCAGGAACCACTGCCGGCCTGGGCCAACTTGGCGGTAACCACCTCACTGTAGATTGCACAAAACTCACCGACCACCATCAACCCTAGAGCAAAAACTCCGAGTAATTCTTTGGACATATCAAAAACTCCTTCGTATTCAGCGCACTGTTTTTCAGCTCCCAGTCGGCAGTGCTGCAGCCGTCGTGAGCGTCGTTGCCTTGATACAAAGGGTTCTTTAAAAGGCCCGAATTACCGAAATGCTTGTCCATGCTCATGTCCTTCAAAGGGTTGAGGCTCAGCGATCCAATACAGTGCGTGCTGATCATAGAGGCATCGTGAAGCCATTCACAATTATGCGATGCCAATACTTAAGGATTACGGTTAATTAAATGCGCCGAAAACCGCAATAAAAACCCGGCGCTGGGCCGGGTTTATTGATCGGGAGGTCTTCAGGTAGCAGGGTGCTCACTTGCCACGGAATCCGCCGCGTCTACATCCGACATGTCCTCCTCGATCGGGGCCTCGTCATCCGGGGGTAGCGGGATATTGTCCTCATCGCGCCGTGGGTCATGCCCCGTCTCATTATCGGTGTTACGAGTAACCGCTTGCTGGGAAATGTTGCCTGGGGCTTTCTCGTTGATTTCCATGCTGGCTCTCCGTGTATCGCTCGGGATATCCGTGCTTAAGATTGAGAGGTAGCAACGGATGGAGAGTGCCGGATGTTAGACGAATGGTGGTTCGTCTTTGCAAGGTATGAATGCAAAAAACAGCGTTTATTTGATTATCAGCACACTCAAACCCCAGAAACGCAAAAGCCCCGCTTTCGCGAGGCTTTTGTGTAAATCTTGGCGGGAAACCAGGGATTCGAACCCTGGAGACGCTATTAACGTCCGCCGGTTTTCAAGACTGCCGAGTTAGCTACAAAAATCAATAGCTTAGCCATGTATAGTTTCCGCAACTTAGAGTTTTTAACCAGCCTACAGCCCGCGTATATCAAGGGGCGTGCACTGGGTTGCGGAAATGATTTACCCCTCCTCCGGCGTCCTGCCGAACGATCTCCCAACTCCATAATTTGCCTGCTACGCTGTTCGCTCACGGAGGAACAACGATGCCGAACTCAGACCTAATCCCTTCCCTGCTTTCCAAACTCTACGAAAACCAGCTCGCCCTCGAAGCGTCCATCCTGGAATTGTCCAACTGGGTGGAGCAGCGTGGCTCCGCCGAGGTAGCAGACAACGTGCGAGGCGCCCTTTTCACAATCGGCCACAATGAAGAATTCATCAAAATGTCTCTGGCTGTCCTTATGACGGAGGAATGAGCGCTACTTGCAGGCCACCGTCCAGAGTTGGTCCAGCTTAGTGGTATAGCTCTGGCTCATCATCTCTCGACGCATACCCCAGTCAGGGTTGGTAGGTACGCTGGCAGATCGAAGCGTTCCCTTTCCCCAACGTTCATTGATCTGATCAAGGACAGTCATGACCTGGGTTGCCTCGGTCGGCTGCGATATTGCAAAAAGATCATCGGTGTATTCGCCTGGCTGGCACAGGTTGAGCAGCATTACCTCGGCCTTGCTGTATTTGAAACCCGGGCGGAAGATCCGATCGAGCGCGTCTACCGCCGCCTTCGTGAGCAGGCGCACGTCATCGGTAGGGTATGGCATATCTACCACCACCCCGTTGGCGTACTTGGCTTCCTCCGGATTGAACATGCCTGTGCGGATGCAGACGCGGACCTTTTTGCAAAGCGAGTTCTGCGCACGCAGCTTTTCCGAGGCTCGCATCATGTAGGTGGCCACCGCCTCCTTGATCGGCGGCAGCTCAGTCAGCCGCTTGCCGAACATCCGACTGCAGCAGATTTCCTGCTTCGGCGGGTCGGGCTCGTCCAGCTCCAAGCACGACGTGCCGGCCAGTTCACGCGCCGTTTTCTCGATCACTACGCTGAATTTCTTACGGAGCGTCCAAGGATCTGCTTTGGCAAGGTCCATCGCTGACTTTATGCCCATGGCGTCGAGGTGGAGTTTCATTTTGCGGCCCACGCCCCACACTTCGCAGACGTCAGTATTACGCAGGACCCAATCGCGCTTGACCGGATCGGTGATGTTCACTACACCACCGGTTTGAGCTTGCAATCGCTTTGCCGTGTGGTTGGCCAGCTTGGCCAAGGTCTTGGTGCTTGCTATTCCAACCCCCACTGGAATGCCAGTGCAGCGCAGCACCCGCTCCCTGATTTGACGACCCAAAACATCCAGCCCAGGAATACCCGATAGGTCAGCAAACGCCTCATCGATACTGTAAATTTCAACGGCAGGAACCATCGATTCGATCAGAGTCATCACTCGCTCGCTCATGTCGCCATAGAGCGCGTAGTTAGACGAGAAGGGAATGATGCCGTGTTGCTTCAGCTTGTGTTTGATTAGAAAATACGGCTCGCCCATCTTGATAAACGGCTTGGCGTCGTAGCTGCGGGCAATGACGCAGCCATCGTTATTGCTCAGTACGACGATAGGCACCTTTGCCAGATCTGGACGAAAGACCCGTTCGCAGCTCGCATAGAAACTGTTGCAGTCAATCAGCGCGAAGACCGGCGCGTTAGACATGACTGCGCACCGTGCTGGTGATCACGCCCCAGATCGATAGCTCATCCCCCTCCAGGACATACCGCGCTGGGTATTTCGGATTCTCCGACAGAAGAATCACCTCTTTCCCACGTTTGCACAGTCGCTTGCAGACGGGATCATTGTTCAAAAGAGCTACAACGACGTGTCCGTGGGCCGGCTCAATTGACCGATCCACAACAGCCAAGTCTCCCTCAAAAATTCCCGCCCCTTGCATACTTTCACCAGTAATCGCGATGAGATAGACATGCGGCGCCCTGATATTTAGGACCTCATCCAATGAGATGTGCTGCTCGATGTGATCGGCTGCCGGTGATGGGAATCCAGCAGGTACACGAAACGAGCAGAAAGGCAGCTTCGTGCCGCCTTCGGATATAGGACCTAAAATGGTAAAGCTCATGATGCAGCCTTCTACACATACTGTACGAATGTACAGTTAACTTTGCGGCCGGCTTGCGGTCAATTTTTCTGTAGGGGATTTCGACAGACGGAGAGGTGCCTATGTGCGGAAGGCTTTCGCAGTACCGGGGAATCCACGACTTCGTTGCAGCGCTGTGCATGCCCAATGCTCTGGCGAACTCTGTGGGCGATCAGCCGATTGAGCGGTACAACGTGGCGCCATCAACCACGGTTGCATTGCTGCACCTGCAGGGAGACCTGCTACACGCCGATCCAGTTCGCTGGGGTTGGCGACCACACTGGGCAAAAGACCGTGCAGCGCCGATCAATGCTCGCGTGGAGAAAGTCGCCCACGGCCCGTTCTTCCGGGCGATCTGGCCGCACCGGGCGATCACGCCTATCGACAATTGGTTTGAATGGGTGGATGAGGGCGGGCCCAAGAAACAGCCCTACCTCATCCGCCGGAGAGATGGTGCACCGATACTCTGCGCTGCCATTGGCCAGCTACCGGACGCTGATGAAGGACCTGGCGAGCATGATGGTTTCGTGATCATCACCGCCGACAGCGCCGGGGGCATGGTGGACATCCATGACCGTCGCCCCGTGGTGTTGACCCCGGACCTGGCTCGGGAATGGTTGGATCCGGCCACGCCCAAGGAGCGCGCCGAGCAAATGGTTATACACCAGGGTGAGCCGTCCGATGTGTTCGAGTGGTTCAAGGTAGATACGGCTGTGGGCAACGTGCGAAACAAAGGGCCTGAGCTAATCCAGGCAATCAAGCCACCTTTGAAATAACAAGCAACATTCGCTGCACTGACACTTCGAGCAATTTTTTAACGATCGTCTAAGGTCATCCTTGCAATCCAACTGAGTCGCAACAAGGAGAATGTTATGTCCAAGTCTGGAGGCGGCAAAAGCAATTCAGGATCGACTAGCAAAACTGGAAGTGGCAAAGCTCCACCAGTTCCGAACCTTCCGAGCACCACAGGTAAGCCTTCAGGCGGCGGCCGTGGAAATGCCGCACCTAAAGGCAAGTAACTCCTGACGGCCGCTCACCTTCAGTGGGTGGCTCTCTCATTTTCCCCACCGCTCACTTTTCGCACATACGCTTGGCATGCGCGCAGCGCAATCAATCCTTGGTCGCCGGAGTCTGTGATGGCGATAATTCTTTGAGCATGCGCTGGGTCAAGTTGGGCTCGACGGGCTGCATGAACCACGCCGACGGCGCCGGGGGCGGTAGGCACGTTGCAGCTACTGGCTGAATCCTCGGCAATGAGGACTGACAGCCGGACATCAGCAGTAGCAAGCTGGTCACGCAGGCGAGCCTGGTTGCGCTGGGCATCGGATAACTCCTTGGTGTGGTGTTGGTCCTGGATCGCGAGCTGTTGCTCGGTGGCCAGGCGCTTATCCAGCTCGGCCGACTGCTGAAGCCAGGCCTCGCCAGTGATTGCATCCAGTTCCTTCTGGTGGCGGGCGCCCTGCTCCGCGATACGCTCAGACATCCTCTTGCCCAGGCGCCACTCCTGAACCTGCCACGCACTGCCAAAGCCGATGACCAGCGCCAGCAGGATTGCCAGCCCAAGGCCGATCAGCTTCTGTACCGGCGTCATCACGGCACATCCTTGAAGAACACATGGTGACCCAGGCGCAGCGTCTGCGTGGCCTTCGCCGCCCAGGCCGGGGCCTTCGGCATTGTCGTTGCGTAGTAGTGCGTGGCCCCGCCGGTTGGATCAGGCACGGCGCCGGACATCACCTGGTCAGCCGCACGCTGGGCTTGGGCAAACTGCGCAGCCGGGATCTGCTTGGCGCCGCTCAGGTAGGCGTAGTTCGGGTCGTTCTGGTTCCAGCAACTGAACTGCCAGGGCTTCAGGCACACACCGGCGTAGCCCTCCCCCCACCACGACTTAGCCTTGCCGTCGAACACGCGGTTGCGGATGGTCCAGGCCACGGCAATTTGACCATCCAGCCCTTCGCCGCGGGCCTCGCCCCACAGGGTGCGCGCCAGGATGTCCCGGTCTTTCTCGGTTGCGTTCATACTTTTCTCCAGGCAATAAAAAACCCGCTCAAGGCGGGCGGCGGTGACCGATGACAGTTACGCGGGCACTACGGGCCATTCAATGGCATCCGGGAACTGCGGCTGCTCAATAACGCGGCTCAGCGCTACACGGTATTTTTTCCAAGACTTGAGGGCGGCGAGGTCTGCTTCCGTGGCTTCGTCGACATCTACAGCGTCCTGGAGTGGCTTGATCACATAGTCTGCGACGGACCGCAAGCGGGTGATCTCCGCGAAAGCAGTCTCCATGGGGTCGGCTTCAGGCGCTGTTAGCTCAGGAACCACCTGAACTGGCAATGAATCCACGGCTACATGCAGAGTGATGCTGTGCGCCAAGTTGGCGGACTCGCCATCTTTAGCCACGCTTACGGCCAGCACCCCGTCGTTGTAATTTATGGCTACCGAGCAAGACGCATCGACCTGGTTCAACACATAACCCCAGCCTTCTGGCGGCGGAACCATGCCAAGCGTTCCGTGCACCAGGTATTGGCCAGGGCCAGGGTGCTCGGTGGTGATGGTGTTAGCACCCAGGGAGGTGACATCAATAACGGCACCGTCAGCACCGAGAATGTTTACTGCTGCGCGAGTTGTCATTTAGATAGCCTTGAGTGTGCCGTCAGCGGCGCGAGTGGTATTTCCGGTGTGGTAGAGCTCAAGCCAGGGTGTTGTGGCGCCATCGTAAATAGACTGAAACTTGATAGTGCCGGAGTTACCAGCCAGGCCGTACGGCCACGCGACTGTCAGTCTGTTGGATCCATCGGAGTGCCGAAAAATCTGCTTGTACCAGTAGCCCGTGCCGCCGCTGGGCATGCTAGGAGACCCTGGCGGATAGAGGTTAGGGTCAATACCATGCACAGCATTAGTCAGCCAGCTCTGAACTACGCTCGTCCGCGTTCTGCCAGTCGCATAAGCATCTGCGACGTTGCCGTTCTCGTAGCCGATAGAAGCCACAGCCGCACTACCCAACTGAAGGCCAGCTCGGGCCGCTGCTGGGTTGTTGCCGCCTGTGCCCCCCATGGTTACAGGGACAACGTTTTGTGTGGAGACCAAACCAAGGCCCGCCAATGTCGCCCCCCACTGCTGAATCATCGCCCGGACTTGGTCGGCCAGATCTTTCGTGTATCCCTGCACAGGCATGAGCGCATACGAACCTGCGCCGTTAGATGCGCTTCGATAGTTCGGCGTGATTGATAGCGAAGTGTTGCTGGCGATATTGGTTACTTCGTACTGCCCGCCATCAGGGCCTATAAATGCATCACCCACTCGACTATTTGCGAGAAAGGCCGTGCCGGAGCCGACTACGGCATTCGAATTCAATGTTACAGAAACCGTACCCGTTCTATACCAAGGCATATTTATCTCCAAATAAAATGTTTTTCGTGGCGGCGATATTATCTAAAAAAGCCAACGGCTTAAATCAAGTCCCAGGGAGCCTTGCATATACTGCCGCCATGCTACCGATATCCGTCCAAGCCCCAAGAGCAGTCACGCCAAAAACCTGCAAGCAGGACTCGTTATAATTAAATCTAACTCCAATTGGCGTCCAGTTAATATGCGATGGTGTAATTAACCCTCGAGAAAAAGGGTTAATCATAAAATACTCATCGCTCAAAAGCTGACCTACAAGCAAGCTCTTCCAGTAATAGCCGTTAGCAATAGGGTTAATTATCACTCTCCCCTGAAACGACCATGAGTGACTGGCTCGGGAGAATAATACCGGCACAGTGCCGGAGTCGTAGATTATGCTCCCGTCTTCCCCCCACATTCGCAACCCGTATTGAGCCTTTGAAAGTGAAGCGAAGACTGCTGCAAACCACTTACCGTAAGGCCGATCATTGATATTACGCGTTGAAAGAACAAAGCCTGTCCAGTTCCCCGCGCCCCCGGTTATGACCAGCCCTGCATATAGGTCATCAGGTCTGGCAGGAGTATTCTGCATAAATATGCATGGAGGCTCCTGCGTGGTTATTGGGGCTGGAAAGTTGACATATGCATTGGAGTTAGAGGTTGCAGCATACGAGCCGCTATAAACAGCACAAAGCCTGGGCATCTCAGAATCTATTTGTATATAGCGTTCATCGTTAGCCACCGACAATCCGAAAGTCAATTTTTATACCTCATGACCAGCAATCTAAATTTGATCACCGTACCCAAAGACTTGTCTGCTTCAGCAGGGTGCTTTCCGTATACATTAACGACACCCTCCCCGACCGATACGTAGGGCAATGCACTGTATATATATTCATTGGCAGGCGGCTCGGTCGGCAGTATCACAGCAGAGCAGTTGCTTGGACTGAAGCCGGGGACAGAAACGGTAATGGGGCCTCCGGTGGTTGCTTGATAGAGTCCGTTGTGGAGGATTTGATAGGTAAAACTATCAGTGTCCATTTCTAGAGCGCCTGATTCGCTCCACGTTCTTACACCATGGCTCATGCGTCTAGATCTCCAAGCTGTACACGTTTGCGACCACTTGCGTCGTATACCTTGATGGCCCGATTCGTCATTGATAGACGGCCGCCACCAGGTGCTGGCCCGTTGAATTCAAGGTTCCCCGCCTTATCCAAAAGCCATCCCTGTACGCCGGCCACATAGTTGTCTGATTGCAGCGCCTGGCCGATCTTCAGCATTGTTATAGTGCCGTCCTCGATCATTGCCGACCGCATAAATACTTGGCCGTTGCTCACAACGAATGGGGTTGTCAGCCCGCCTCCGGAAAGCGTGTTCACCACGGCAAACCGGTCAGCACTCACCAGGAACTGGCTTTGCAGCAAGCCATCGGCATTCTGCTCAATGCCCAGACCAATCCCAGCAGCCACGTACTGGCCGTTTGAGTTCACCTGCATCTTCACCGCCCACATGGTGGACAGCTTTCCATCGGTGTCGGCCTGGGCCTTGGCTGTTATCTGGATCGCCGCCGTGCTCTTCCACTCGCTGAGCGCGCTGGCCAGGTCTCCCTCGTCGGTACCGTCTCGCCCGCCACCCACAACAGCCTGAAGCGTGGTTGACTGCGAGGCGACGGCCTTGGTGGTGTCGGCCAGAGATTTGGTAACCGTCTGAACGGCTGACGAGTTCTCGTCAACTTGAGCCTGCGTGGTGTCGACTCTTTGACCAAGTGCGGTATCCGCATTCGCCCTGGTGAGCGCCTCCTGGGTTATCGCCGCGGCGTTGCTGCCGACGCTTGCCCCCATTTGGTCGATGCGCGTGCTAAGGGCGCTGTCACCATCGGCCCTCGTCGATGACTCCACGCCAATCGCGGCTGTGTTGCCGTCGATACTGCTTTTCAACTGTTCCAGTCGGGTGACTGTCGCCTGCTTGTCAGTGGCCACCACCTGTTCCAGCGTGGTCAAGCTGGCCCTGTTCGCGCCTACTGCCGCATCCAGCGACGTCGTGCGCTCGACCATGGCCAGGTTGTCGGAGGCTTGCACCTTCACCTGCTGGGCAAACTTGGCAGCCGCGTCCCAGTTCTGCAGCGCGTCTGTCAGTGACCCTTCCCCGTCATCCTCCCTCCAGCTTGCCTGAAGCGATTGCACCGCAGATGCTTGGGCAGTGACCTTGCCGTCCACGGTGTCGATGGATGCCTTGTTTTGCTGGATCTGGACCGCCATGGCCTGGGTTGTTTCGGCAATGGTGCCTATGTCGAACCAGTAAGCGGCGTTGGGAGGCGTGGTGTTTTTCGGTACTGGCCCGGTGGCTTGGTACAAATGCTGGCCCTGCCGCACCACATCGCCGGCGGCGTAGGTTTTGGCAGGATCGTAGACCAGAGCGTCCGTTATCTGGTCGATCAGGTCTTCCAGCTCCTGCTTGGCCTGTTCCAGCCGTTCATTCACCGATCCAGGGCCTGAGCCAGAGATGAGCTCAATCTCGTCTAGTAGCTCCTTGGCCAACTCCGTTTCGCCAATCTGGCCGGCGATCAGATCAAGGATCGGGCCGGCCTGTGAACTGGCCTGCCCTATCACTCCATTCACCACCGGATAGAACGGCCCGATGTTGCCGGTCCGGTCCACCAAGCGCGCCCAGAAGAAGAACCGAGCGCCCGCCAACAGCGATTGCATACGGTAGTCGGCCTGCGGGTATGCCAGGTCAGCCAGCTTCGTCGCAGCCGGCAGGCTATTCGCCGGGCCATACCAAAGTTCGGTCCGCTGGGTGTCCTCGGCGCCAGCAGGGAAGCCCCACTTGATGCCAATTCCGAACAGCTCGCTGGTGGTGGTCAGGAACGACACTGCCGGCGGCAGGCCGGTTTTTCCCTCCAAGTTGGTTAGGCTGGAGTTTTTCCAGATCGACGAGATTTCGAAGGCGCTCAATGCGCGAACCCGAGCCAGGTAGGCGCCCGAGTAAATACCGGTGACGTCGACGCTCGTCGAGCCAGTACGCTGCACCTTGATCCAGTTGCCGTTGTCCTTACGCCACTCCACGTCATAAGCGACGGCACCAGTTACGGCAGGCCACGAGATGTTCATGGTGCTGATCGCGATGCCCTGGTTTACCGCGTAGCTCGACGTCAGCGTGACGCTGACCGGCGGCGGTACCACGGTGATTGGTATAACGCTAATGGGGCGCTCTTCCAGGCGAGCGCCGGTATCGATGTGCGCGAACTTGCTCGGGTCGTACTGAACGGCCGATATCTCGAACACGCCGGGCTCTGGCCTGGCCACGCTGACCACCCGGTAAAGCGGGACTGCCAAGTCGTCAGCATCGAGCGCCCACACCAATTCCGGCTCAGGTGTCACGGAGTACGCCACGGTGACCGTGACCTGCCGACCGCTGACCACTTCCACGGTACGCCCCTCGCACTTGCCGTCAGGCAGGTTGAGGATCAGTCGGTCGCCGGGCTTGGCCTGAGTATCGCGGTCCAGTTTGATGACCTTGCCGTTTACCGCCGATATACGCCCGCCAATGGCACGGCCGGCCAGCAGTTCGTCAGCAATCGGGATCACGTAGCCAGGCAGCGGGATACGACCATCCAAACCAACCTTGAAGGTTACTGCCCGATCCTTGGAGTTGGTCAGCAGCGCCCACTTGCCGCGGCGCTGGGCCTCGGATTCGCGGGTGCAACCGATGGCGCTGATTTCCAGCGGGTTATCGCCGTAGCGCCGCTGCAGCTTCTGGTCAGTCACGGCGGTGACGTCGGTGTCGTAGTTGTTCAGCGGGTTGTCATAGCTGACCAGTGCACGGGTGTAGCGCGTGCGCTCAGACGCGCTCGAGTAGGTGAACTTGCCGTCGAGGACGTTGGCCCGGGTATAGGCGAAGTCGAAGTCCGTTGCCCGCGGCATATCCGAGAGAGTGAACACCTGGCCTTGGGCCCAGTAGGTCATGCCTCGGTAGATCGCCGAGATATCGCGCAGCAGTGACCAGGCATCGGCTTTGCTCTGCAGGTTCAAGTTGCAGATGAAGCGCGGCTCCTGTCCACTCTTCCCGTCCGGCACCAGTTGGTCGCAGTACTGCGATATTCGGTACAGTTCCCACTTGTCCACCATCCACGGCTTGATGCGGCGGCCCAGGCCGAAGCGGTCGGCGGTGGTGATGTCGTAGGTCATCCAGACAGGGTTGTCGGTCCAGGCCTGCTTGAAGGTGCCGTCCCAAACGCCCGAGTAACTGCGCGACACAGGGTCGTAGTTGCTCGGTACCTGCATCTTCTTCAGCTTCGTCTCGACCGTCACGGCCGGGATGCTGCGGAACTGCTCAGCGGAAAACTCGATGTAGAGCAGCGCCGTGTTCGGGTAGCGGATCTTTGCGTCGATCACTTCAGTGAAGCCGGCGATCTGCATGGTGTCGGAGATTTTGTTGTTGTTTTGGTTGACCGTGATCCTTGTGATGCGCATTAACCAGCCGGTAGTGGCCTTGGGCAGATCTATACGACGGGTGCGCTCATACACGCTGGTGGTCTTGCCGTCGACAGCCTCGCTCAGTACCTGCTGATAGGCACCACCATCAGTGGCCAGCTCAACCTTGTATTCAATCCGGTACCCGTTGATGTTGCCCCCGGCGTCCACGGACTGGAGCGCAGGCCAGGCGAAACGCACACGCACGGCGGAAAGCTGGGTGTTATTGATCGCCCTAACCCAAGGGGTGCCGCTGCGCAGTTCGGTGCTGATGGTGGTCTCGTTCTCGACCGACGGGATCCCCTGGATATAGGTCTGGTCCACGGCCCCGGTGCGCCACTCCCACTTCACGTTCGGGAAGTTCATGTTGCCCTGGGGGTCTTGCAGCGGAGTGTTGTCGAGGTAGATGTCCCTGGCGGTTGGTGTGCCTTCGAATTCCCCCTCGCCCACAGCGATGAGCATTTTGGCAATGGCAACGGAGCGCAGACTGTCCGGGGCTTCTGTCGGCGCTTTTGGTTTTTCTTCGCCGCCCTTGGCGCCGTGGATGTCGATCTTGCGTGCTGCGCCCATGCTTTTCTCCAGGCAATAAAAAACCGCGATATCGCGGCTTGGGTTAACCTCAACCTTTTCTGGCAAGGAGCCAATGTGATGAAGCTCAAAAACGCTTTGGTGCTTGTAGCGGCGATATCAGCTACAGGCTGTGGAACTGTCAACACCACTTTCCGAGACGACACCGTCGCGAGCAATAAGCTGGCTCGTTGGAGTTCGAACTGCGATTCCGTACCGAGAATCTACAGCGGTGCCGTTTTTGATTACTGCACACTCGATGCAGCGCCGCGTCAGAGCACCGGGTTTGACGGATACCCATCTGCGTCATTAATTTTGCTAGATATGGGGCTGTCTGGAATTGCAGACACCCTCATTTTGCCCTACACAATTTATCTACAGAGCAAGCACGGAGACATAGAAAAGGGGCGATTCGAATAGTTGCACACGCTCTAACTTCCGGTGACCAGTAGCTTGCTCCGGCCATTGCTACATCTGGTCCTCGGCGTAAATGGCAGCGCCAATGATCGCCCCGCCGACACGGCGCTTGCCGTAGCAGAGCGGTACCGGGTTGCCCGATGCCGTGGTGTTCTTGGCGCTGCCGAACGCATAGCCGGGTGTATTCTCGGGCGCGGCACTGGTCTTGAGGCCGCCAGCCTGGGGGCTGAGCATTTGGATAACGCCGCCGGCGACAAGGCCGATGCCCGCACCTATGAGCGGGGTACCGAAAGGCGTTGCAGAGAAAATAACACCCACAACAATCAAGATCGCGCCGACGATGGTTTGAAGAATACCGCCGCGCTTGCTGCCTACGACCACGGGCGCAATGCGGATATCTCCGGCACCGGTGTAACTCAGCTCCTTCTCCCCGATATTGCGCTTATCGCGAAACACCGCGAACTCAAGACCGCGCGACTTGGCATTCGAAAGAAACCGCTCGAATCCAGGGATCTGCACGCATAGTGCTTTGATCGCCTCAGCCGGCGATTTGACCGCAAGCTTGAAGGACTTTCCAAACTGTCGGAGCTGCCCGTGAAGTCGAACTGTCGTCATGGGTTGGTAGTTGATCGCTGATGCCTGCATCACTTTCTCCGGGCAATAAAAAACCGCCCGGAGGCGGTTTCAAGGTTTTCTTGATTCAGTTGTAATCGACATAAGGCCCTATGTAGAACCCAGCCATGTCGCCGCTGATACGGTACAGGCTTTCCTTGCCTGGCTGCACCGTTGCTGCAATGGTTCGAATTGCAGCGCCCCCGCACAAGCCAGAGCCAGCTAGGCCTGCACCGAGATTGGGCGAGCCCGGCGGAAGGTAGAATGTGGCACGCTGACCAGTTCCGATCTTTGCAGCCCTGCGGCCGTCGACATAAACGACGATGTCGCAGCCAGAACCCACCGCGCCAGAGTCGCGCACCACAATGATTTTTCCGCTCTCGCCAGCTGGTTTAGTCTGGAAGGCATAGACCTCGTCCGACGGGACCGGCTTCGCATCCCGCACCGAAATCGCCGATGAAGCGCATCCCGCCAGCATCGCCACCGCTACCGCCGCTATCAAAATCCGCATGTCGTTCCCTCTTTGGTTTGGCGGGACTGTAGCACTGAGGAGTAGGATGCAAAAAGCCCAGCGCGGGGCTGGGCTTCCTAAGTGAAACATTAAATGGCGTATGTAAAGTTCTTTCCACCAAAGTGGGCTGTCTCTGGGAAGCCGGCAAATACCTTCTTCCAGAAAGCTTCGGCCCCTGGTAGCACCTCAATGCTCACGTCTCGGATCCCGTCCTCCCGCAACATCCCGATCAGCTGCTGCATAGCGGAGAAGCCTACCCCGATTCCGCGAAATGGGTCGAAGACAACTAGTGGGAAGATTTCATTGCCGCCAGCTCTGAACGTGCAGAAACCGGCATATTTGCCACCATGCAAGATCGCAAGCACAGTTTCGCCCAGAACTTCAGATCCATTGCGCACCGCCCGAATACTGTTATTGGTGTCTTGCTCTAACAGATTTTGAAGCCTCGCAATTTCAATCTCCGTGGCAACCCGCAGCAAAGTTCCGCTGACCATTTCAGTGCTCCTAGCAAAAGATGGCACTTTAGCACTATACAGCAGAGCGATGGAAAGCCCCCTGTCCACCCATCCAGCCTGGACGCAAACCCAGTAACGGGATTGGATTCAGCCGTAGTAGCTTTGCGCCTTCATATACAGCAGCCAGGGATAGGGCATGTCAATCAGAAGCCTCGCAAAGAATCTACCTGCAGACCCAGACATGCCTGGGTGGGTACTGGGATGGGCAGTGGGCCGTAATGATCCATGGAGCTTTATTGACATCTACGCCGACAAGCATGTCGCGGAGATAGAGGCCGAGCGCCTGGGTAATGGCCACACTGTGAGGTATGGGTCGCACAGGCTCGGAACCGATGAGTTCATGGGCGGCGGCGAAGAGCCTAGATAGCGGCTGCCTGCGCCAAGCCAAAATCAATTCTACCCGGACCAGATACAAGCGCAGCCTGAAGCCCTGACTTGCCATGGTAGCTGCGGCTGTAGCCGCCTTTGCTCTGGCACTTGCCGGAAAATTTCACGCGATCCATCTCGACACCGCCATCAAGAATGGCGACTTCGGCTTCAGCGCCGCAGATACCGCCACCGGTGATGGTGAAGAGGTCATGAATGGTCAGCATGTAGCGGTGTATGATTTGCATGTGGCCCTCCGAGCTTAGATCATCGTCGTGGATAAAGAACTGTCTGCCACGCAGACATAAGGAACCTCGTGATGGACCCTCGATTTGTAGTTCAAAGAAACTTCCCGCGGTGCGATGACTACGACGAAAACTCATTCAATGGCCAGCTACACGAGCACGCGCTCTGGGCACAAGATGAATACTGGCTCTTAGAGTGGGCTCTCTACCAATTGGCCAAGGAAGAGGAAATCGACCCTCAGCTCTACTGGCAGGTGTTTCGCATCTTCAGCCACTGTTTCCTTTCATTTGGCTGCCACCTCGATCGGAATGACGGCTACAAAATACGTAACCTCAAGAGAGCACAGCTATACGACTGTCGGGAGAGATTCCAGGTGGTATTTGAGGGTTTTTTCTCCAGAAATATGCCTGAGCAAAACATCTTTGAAGAAGAGAACCCACTGCTGCTCACCGTCCATTAACTTGCTGAAGTACCTCCTTCACATCAGATGATGCACGCCTGTCTTTGTGCCTGAGGATCAGGCGTGTTCGGTCATGCCATGGTCCGCCGTAGACGATGATCTCGGACGGCCTGCCGTACAGGTGGTGCAGCAAGAAGGGGCCAGGCCCGAAGGCGCCCGACTCTTCCTCTGGTAACGCCGGATCGGTACCCAGGTAAATCCCGGCATGGTTCGGGTGAGCCGTGCGCCCGACCTGCATAACGATCATGTCGCCGCGCTGAGGGGTGTCGACCCGCTCGAAGCCAGCGGCGGCGTAGTTCGCCTCGTACAGACTGGTGCTTTCTGCGCTCTCCCACCAGCCATCAGTGCGCTTGAAGGCTTCAAATTCCAAACCCCATTCGCGCTGGTACCAATCGGCGCAGACCTGCCAGCAGTCCCAGGCGCCGTGCACGAACGGACGCTTGAGCAACGACGTGCTGCCCGTTGGCATGATCGTGCGCATGTCGCTCTCGGGCCACGACAAAATGTGCCAGGGCAAGGCCGTGGCCTCGCACATGGCCAGGTCATGCGGTGACGGCCTGCTGGTAGCGTCCGGGTGCGAGTGAACGATGCCGATCACTTCACCTAGGTCTTCCGCAGCGGCGTAGTCCTCGGGATCCAGCCGGAACTCTTCGTTCGGCTCCGTGGCGATGTTCCGGCACGGGAAGTACTTCTGTGCGCGCCCGACGGCCAGCAACAGGCCGCAGCACTCTTTCGGGTACTCGGCCGCCGCGTGCGCCTGGATGGCCGCGATAATGTGCTTGCGCATGGTCAGCTCCGGGCAATGAGGGAGACGGCAGGGAATCCACCGAAGGACAGCTCGTTGTTTTCACCGAAGCGCAACTTGCAGGACGACAGGCAGCCCTTGCACTGATCCTTGGCAGGGTCATCAGTGGGGTTGTCCTCGTCGTCGAACATGGCGGCGCCGGTGTAGCCGCAATCTGGCCCGCGGTACCCGTTGGTCATGGCCCAGTGACAGAACGTTGTCATCTGCCGGCCTGGCAAACCGTGGTTATCGATCTCTCCAGGGGACGACAGCTCCCAAACCACCGCCTCGCCATCCTCACTGGTTTTCTGGTCGATGTACCAGATCTCCAACGCCTCCTGGGTCGGGTCGGCAGTTGGGTTGCCCTCGGGGAAATTGGCGGCGTCCAGGTACTGCGCCAGCGTCTCACGGACAGTCAGCTTGAACTTGAGCATGTCCTCGAAGGCCAAGCATAACGCTGTGACGCGACCGTTGACGTTGCCTGCGGCAAAGGTTGGCCGAGAGGCGGTGCCGTCGCTGCTCGAGGAAATACCCTCAATCTGCACCGGCCAAGCTGCGTATTCCTGGCCCTGCCAGATAATCGACTTGGCGGGCAGATCCTCTTCCGATCCCTCATAGGCCAGCAATTCTTCTGGCGTGTGCGGGATCGCGTGACCGTGGAAGCGCAGGTAATCTGCACCGTATTCGGTCCCGTCAATTTCGAACAGGCGAATCTCGCCGCCGGGCTCCAGTTTCTGGATGTCCGCGATCAATGCCATGGGTAGGTCTCAGGGATGAAAGGTTTGTTCGAAGGTGGCGGTGATGGCGTAGACCTGGCCGCCGCGGTGCACCGGCTTATAGCCGTTGCACTTGTAGAGCCCAAGCACGCCAAGGGGTGGCGTCCAGAGAAACGCCTTTGCCCCTTTGTGTTTGTCGAGGAACTTCCTGATCTCCAGGATTCGCACTGCCATACCGGTAAACGTCACCGGCCAGGATTCCGACTGATTGTTCAGGCCATCTTCGACCGATTGCTCATAACCATCGCCAAACTTCTTGGAGCGGATGCGCTGGGCAATATCGCCCTCCGCGCCCTTCTCCGTCGCCCAGGTGAATCGTTCGATAGTCATTAGCGCCCCTTGATTGCTTTGTTGATGACGCCGCCCTGGCGCATGTCCTTCGAGCGCAGCTCTTGATACTTCTGCTCTATAAAGGTCGCCAGCTCCTTGCCGAACAGGTCATAGCCAGGTGCGTCTGCACTCGACGAGGCATTGCCGTCGCCATCGATGTGCACTTCAACGTTGATCTGCGTTGAACCGGAACCGCCGCCCCCCATTGCCATTACGCCCAGCTTGCCGCTCGACGTACGGGTCAGAGGCATGATTGCCTCTTCACCAGCCTCACCCATTACGCCGGTTTTGCCGTTGGCCATGCCGAACGCCGTGGGCTTGCTAACGATGGAGTTGGTGAAGGCGCCGCCGTCGGCGAACATTTGCACGCCGCCAGACCAAGCGCCGCCCATCGCCTGGGGAAAGTACGAGCCCGAGTAGCCGCCAGCCGATGCGCCAAGGTTCGAAGATGCCGCACCAGCGGATCCCGCGGCCAGGCCGTTACCTCCGGCAGCGCTGCCACCAAAGTAGCTGGCCGCCGCTCCCACCAGACTACCCAGCAACGCCGAGCTAGCCTGACGGGTGGCAATGCGCGCCATGTCAGCCAGGATCGATTTAGCAAAGTCCGAGAACGACGCCTTACCGGTCATGGCAAAGTTGACGATGGAGTCTTCCATGGAGCTGAAGGCGCTGCCGAAAAGGCTCTTGGTCTGGCCGGCAATGTCTCTTGCCGAATCCAGGTAGTTTTCCCATGCAGCCGTTGCGCCCTTCGTCCAATCGCCCTGTGCATTCTCCACGTCAGCGTAGTTCTGCCGGATCTGGTCAGTGGCGGCCTTGTTCGCGTCTGCGAGCGCCTGCGACTTCCGTTTGAATTCTTCCTCCGACATGTTTCGCGAGGGGTCGGAGCGCTGGTTTTCCAGCTCAAGCGACTGCTGAGCAAACCGGTCTTGCTGGCTGTTCAGCTGACCGCTCAATGCGTTTTGGCGATCCCCCTGACCCACACCCAACACGGCGCGCTGCCCTGCAAGCTCCAGGGCGCGCTGCTGCTGCCCCAGCGCCTGCACGTAGGTACTGATCGCGCGCTCCTGCTTGGCGAGTCGCCCACTCTCATTGGTCGCCAGCACTTCAAGCTGGCTGTCAGCGTCTTTCTGCGCCTTGACCATACCTGTGCGTGCGTCGGCGATTTTTTGGTCCAACTGGATGCTTTGCGCTGCGGATGTGGTCTTCTTGCCCTTGGCAGCTTCTAACGCGCTGATCTCGGCTTCATAGGCTGCCGTCACCTGGTCACGCTCGTTGCCGATCAGGGCTTGGCGTCGCAGAAGGTAGTCAGCCTCAGATATCAGCCCGGCCTTTTGCGCCGCATCCAGTTCCTTCTGGTAGTTTTTGTAGTCAGCGGCAATAGAAGTCAGATTGTTCTTCGCGTCATTGAAGCCGGTCAGATCTACCTGAGTGCCAGGCGCTTTCGGGTCCTTGAACTGATCATTGATATTCGCCAGGTTCTTGTCGATCGCTGCTTGGTTCAATCGCGGGTCGTTCGGCGCAACTTTTCGGATGTTTTCGAGTTGCCGCTTGTACTCCTTGACCGCCTCCGTGCGCTTTTGCTCATTTGTCCACGCAGACTTGGTCAAGGCGTCAATTTTCGTCATTGACGATACGGCATCACCCTGAGCCTTGGCCTGCTCACCCTCCCACTTGGCGATATCGGCCTGCGCAGCCTTCTCGTCTTCCAACATGTTCAGGCGATTCTGCCGGAACTCGATCAGTGCATCCTTGGACTTCTTGTTCTGGAACAAGCCGTCCATGTTCTGCGCTTCAAGGAGGTCGGCCTTGGCGCTTTCGATATCCGTGTTGATGTCGCGACGACCGATATTTTTGATGCCGTCAGCAGCGCGCGCAACTGCGTTGTACGCCTTCTCCCAAAGGCTTAGGTTCGCCAGAATCTTTGGCGTGCGGTCGTTGATCGCATCGGCATAAGTATCGGTTGCGAGCTTTACCGCGGCGGCGTGATCGCCCTGCTTCTCCAGAGCCACGATTTGCGAGTAAACCGAAGCCGTCAGGTAGTGGTACTGTTCATTTAGCGCGGCGGATGCTTTCACTGGGTCTTCGGCCAGCTTGGAGAACTCGGAAACCGTCTCGCTCACTGCCTTGCCAGTAGCTTCCTGCATCGACACGGCGGCTTGGGTGATCCCGGTGAAACTCTCGCCTGCGATCTTGCCGTTGTCGGCCAGCATCGCCAGCACTGCGGCTGCTTGACCGGTGGTGCCGACCGTTGCGCTTACCTGCCGCGCCATATCGCCTAGTTGCCCAGCGCTGACACCGGCATAGTTACCAGTGAGAATTAGCGACTTGTTGTAGCTGTCCTGCTCTTCACTGCCTTTGTGATACGCGTAGGCAAGGCCGCCTACAGCAGCAGTGGCGAGGGCCAAAGGTGCCAGGATAGCGAGAAGCCCAGCAGCACCTGCCCCAGCACCGGCGCCCAATTGAGCCACGGCACGCACGCCGCTGCCCCAGTCACCCGACGATAGCGCGTTACCAAGCTGAACAACGTTTTCCTGAGCCTGCCGGGTACCGAGGCGCAGCTTGTCGAAACCGGTGGAGGTCTTTTCGAGCTTGGCGTAATCCTTGTCGATCTTGCTCAGGGCAGTGTTGTACTGGTCCTGGCTGATACGGCCGGCATCCAGGTGTTTGCCAAGCTGCTCGACCTGCGTATCCAGCTTGGCGAGGGCAGCGCGAGCTGGGTCGATGGCGCCCAGCAGGCTGTTCAGGGCCTTCTGTTCGTCGAGGGCAGACTTGGCCAGGGCGATCTGCTGCTTGTCTAACTGAGCGGAGATCTTCGCCGCCTCGGCCTCGCCATAGGCGCCGGTCTTGGTCAGCTTGGCGAGAGCGTCACGCTGCTTTGCCAGATCCTGGGTGGTCTTGGCGCTGGTGGAAAGCGATTTCTCCAGCGCCTGCATTTCGTTCATCAGCGAAACAGCGGACTGCTCGGCCCGGCCGCCAGCCTTCGCCATTTCATCCAGGCTCGTTTTCGCCTGGATTGCATCGGCCGAGTCGATCTTGACGCCGAGTTCTGCAATGTTCATCGACTCACCTTGAATAAGTGCCCGTGGTTACGGGCTGTTTTCCCTTTCCTCCGCCATAACGCGCAGGGCTTCGCCTTCCAGCACCTGAAGGTCAGGGAAGATGTCAACGAGTTTCTTTTTTTTGATGCCGAGAAATCCGGCTACGTCGCGGATGCAGTTGTAGTCGAGGCCAATTGCGCCGCCGGCGCCTGCACGCCACTGGGTGGACATCCGATCGAACAAGAGGAAGGCTGGCCAAAGGCACGGCCAAACATCGAACTCTTCTTCCATGTCCTCTGCGTCCCAGCCGAAAGCAGCGATCTGCTCGGCATCCGGCGGGGACTCATACAGGGCGCGGGCGGCGCGTATTAGTTTCCCGTGCGGGCCTTGGAGTAAGCATCCTGATAGGCGTCTACGACTGCCTCGGTTGTGCCCTGACAGGAAGTCACCAGCGCCTTGATGCTCTCGTCGTCAAATTTGTCGTCGAACTCCCAAGCCACAACCAAATCCTTGATTTGCTGAATCTGGTTTTCGGTGTCAACGGCAACGATTTCGGACACGGAGGGCTTTTCGCCGAACTTATCGAGGCCGTCCTTGCGCCGCTGGTTCCACTCATCAAACAACGTTGCAAGCTCGATCCGGTTTCGGTATTTGAAGGTGAACCCGACCTTCACCGGATCCTGGCCGACTACCGGGACCATCACGGCCCCCAGGAACGTCGGTGATTGGGCAATCTTGAACTTCGCCATGATTAAGCCCCGCCGCCAGCGACAACAGGCGCGCGATACGCGGTGATCTCGGCGTTGATAGTGAAGCCGAACGCAACTGCAGCACCTTCGTTACGCACCAGGGTCGGGCTTTTGTTGAAGGAAGCGTAACCGGCGTAGTAGATCGTCTTGCCGTTGGGCAGCGACATACGCAGGATGCGTACTTCCTTCTCGCGGTCAGCCTTATCGAGCTCTTCGTACCAAGCCAGGCTGTCATCATCGGCCAGCTGGAAGGCAAAAGCCTGCGCGTTCTTGGTGGTTGGAATCTGCTTGTCGCGGCGCGCTTCGAGTGGCGCGTACGTCCAGTACTGCTGCTCACCGCCAGACATCGAGTTGCCGATAACCTGACTCACCGCAACCCAGCCGGTGACCTTTTTGGCCGTACCTGCACTGATGCCGTCGGGAAAGAACGAGGTATTCGAGGTGTCGATACCTTCCAGGGTGAAGGCGCCGGCAGCAGCAGCGGCAACACGCACGGCCCGCTCGTTGATGTCCTCCCATCCGGAGGTGATAAGCAGGATGTCACCATTGGCGAAGCCGTTGGCGAGTGCGGTAGCCACACCTGGGTTTGCGTTTGTGATGCTCGCAATCACCTTCGCAGCGGCAAAGCCGGTGGAGAGCGCCAGTGTTGCCCCGTTGGGGAAATAGACAGACATGGGTTTTCCTCTTTGCAGAAATGACAAAACCCGCTCATGGCGGGTCAGGAGTTGCCCAACGGGCGAGTTACGGGGTGGTATCGGAGCGGTAGGTAAACGAGAGCGGCACGGTGTAGCTTGAGTCGCCGGTAATGCCAGGCCCGACGTCTACGGGCGTCATGGGCGTCACTACGAAACCGTTCTTTACTTCTCGCACGTACAGCGGGAATAGCGCGATGATCTCGGCGGCAAGTGGGTTTGTCTTCGCTTTGCCGGTGCCGGCCGGCGCGATGATGCTGACCTGAAATACGCCGGTATAAAGCCGGTGATCACCGCCGAGCGTGTTGCTCGCGGTGTCGCCTGGGATCGTGAATGCCCGCAGGTAGGTTTCACCCGCCGCCGGCGCGTAAGCAGTGTTCTCGAACACGATCTTCAGCTTCTCCGGCCTGGCAGCGTTCCAGGCGATGAGCTTGGCCTCGTAGATCGAGGCGATGATTGCGTGTGACATCAGGCCACCTCGTACACAAGCGCGGGCGATACGCCATGTAGGCTTTGATGTCGACCACAAAGCCCACACTGATGCAGGTACTGCGCAGGAAACGACAGCAGTACCGGGGCGTTTTCGACTTGCATCAGCCTTCCGCCGCACTCGCAAAGGGTGTAACGCATCACCGGGCGAACCGGCACGCCTTCGAACTTCATACCTGGTTGTTCCTGATGGCCTCCAGCACGATCTGCTGGAAGCGAGCCACGGTTACCCGGACCATGCCGCCGGGGGCCTGGGTGGAATGGCCGAACTCCAGCGGGATCGCGTAGGGCAAATTGTTGATGATGTAGGCCATCTGGCCGGCAGTGAAGTCGCTCATTGCCGCGACCAGAGCAGCAGTGGTTTCGGCGCCACTTGGGTCTACCTCGTCGTAGGTGACGCTCTCGACCACGCCCAGCGAGATGTGCCAGTTCGCTCGGAACCGGCCACCGACATAGCCTTCAGGCGCCTTGATGTCCATGCCATCGTTGAGCTTGCGACCCTTCTTGAGCCTGCCGCCCTTCGTGAGGTTGGCCGGGTCGCTGCGCACCGCGCTGTTGTGATCGTCAACGGCCTTGTTGTACTCGGTCGCTACTGCGTTCTGCGCCCAAATCTCCGGGTTACCTACCGGAGACATACGGATCAGACTGCTGCCGACCTCGATGATGATCTCGCGCACACTGGCATCAATGGCTTCCCCCGTCTGAGTAGCGAACTCGGCCAGGCTCAGGGCGAAGCTGCCGGATTGTCCGACGCCTGCCCGGCTCATGACCGCACCTGCAGTTCATACAGGATCGGCGTACCGGCAGGGTTGACCTCATTCTGCGGCGGCACGATTGACCAGATACGGCCCTGAGCTACCACCTTGTCGAGCAGACCCGGTACCCAGGCCAATCCTTGCGCGGCGATCTTGAGTTTCTTGTCGCCCTGCCTGATGAGGCTGTTATTCTGGAATTCGATGCCGGTGAAGTCGAGCAGGATGCCCTGAGCGATCTGTTCGATAGTAGCCCCCGGCGCCTCGCCGCCCGTCTCCGGGTCGTACTCGCCAGACTCTATCTTGCTGATGGTCACGGGCTGGCCGAACTCTGTGATCATCTCCAGAGCCATCACGGCCATTTCGTCATAAAATGCCATGATCCACCTGCCTAGAATTGAAATTAGAAAGATGCATACCGAACTGTTAGATGCCGCTCACAAGCTTAAGCAGGCCGTGCAAAGCAGCTGTGGCAATGTTAATGCCAAAAAAGTTACAGCCGCCCATGCGCTAGCTAAAGCGCTTTCCGAGCAGCATCCTGTAATCGCCGGCCTCGCCGCTCAAATCATGGACGATTGCTTCCCCAGGGATAGAAATCCCAACGTAAATCTGGAGAAGCTGGATTCTGTTACGCAGGCACTCTGCTTTAAGGACGGAGGTCGCGCCTTGTCTTGGTATACCGGCGAGAAACTTAGTGACGACATAGGGCTTTAGGCTCTAACTGCAAAAAGGCCCCGCTTGGTTAGATAATCAGCAAACTGCGTTGCACTCGGCCGGTCCGGCGCCGCCGGCAGAAGTCGGTTGCTGGTATTGGATATGGTCGCGTACTCCCGAGTTACCGCACCCTCGACGCGCTCCAGCGTCACAGCACCCTTGCGCCTGTCGATTGGGTCGATGTCGTCCTGGTGGATCTCTGCGGCCAGAGCCATCTGCCCGTACTGGATCCGTGCGGGCAGGTAATTGTTCGGCTTGATCTCCTGATCCAGCAGCACTTCCCGGCGAGGCCAGGACAAGGCCTGCTCGCTGCTCATCTTGCGCCCTTTCCAGGTCATGCCATCCATCGCCAGGGCGGCCCGGCGCAGCAGTGCTTCTTGCTCCGGGACGTCTGCGGGGATGACCGTGCCGAATTTCACGGCATACCGGGCGAGGTCTTCAGCGTTTGCGTAGCTTTCGGCGTCAGGCATGCCGGTGCCGTCCTCAATGATGAGTGTCATGCGTCAACTCGCTGGAATGGTTTGAGATTGGCTACCGCGCAACCGGTAGCCAGCATTATCAGGTCTTGGCCAGCTCAGCGACGAGCTTTTCCAAGGATTCTTTCGAGGCGTTGGCCCGATACTGGACCTTGGCTTCATCGAGCTTTGCTTTCAGCGCAGCGATTTCGCCAACTTCATCAGGCAGTGGCGTGATCGAGGCCTTCTTCAGTGCCTCGATCTCTTCGCGCAGTGTGTCGACAGTCAGGTCCAGGCCGTCACGCTCAGTGGTCAGCTCTCCAACTGAAGCGTGGATGGTGCCCAGCACTTCAAACAAGCGCAATGCCAGTGCACCAGCCTCTGGACGGTGGATTTCGCCAGCTTCCAGGCCGTCGACCAGCAGAACCATGGCGTCACTCTCGCCTTGCAGATCGGCAAGCAGCTTGGACAGTTCAACAGATGCGATCGCCTGTGTGCCGACAAAAACAGGCTCTGGCAACGCTACCACCACATCGACGCCAGCATCTTCGTATGCCGTGACGATTTCGGGATAGTCACCCACCACGGTAACTGCCGTTGCATCGCGCTCAATACTGCGGAACAGGCCCGGGACGCGGTAACGCTTGCCAGGCTCAAAGCCGTCAAGCTGGTTTGTATAAACGAGTTCCATCGGAATCTCCGTAGCGGCTATCGCTAGCCGCTTCCTGGGTGGTTATCAGCCGCCTACTGGTGGCGTGGTGGTGAGATTGATCATCACGCCGGCGGTGACCTTGTTGCTGTCCGAGTGCTTGACCCAGTTCGCAGCGGAGCCGACGGCCGCCAGCGTTGGGTTGGTGCCGCCGGTGGTTTCCTTCCAGCTGTAGCCCAGCACATCGATGTTGACGGTGCCCTCGGCGCGGTAGCCGATTGCCAAGTTTTCCTCGTCGTTCACGTCGTACGAGCGGAAGCCTGGAGCCTGGGACTCGGTGATGACCACGGCATTCGGCAGCAGGCCGAAGATCGCATCCACTGGCGCCTTGTCGGTCACGAGGACCGGCTTGCCCAGGGTGCCAGGCAGGCCGCCGTAGATCACGACACCAGCTTCTTCGTAGACCTTGTTCGCGATCGCTTCATCAACGATGTCGAAGTAGGCAGACGAGTGCATGACCCACAGAGCAATGCGACCAAACTTGTCGCCGAATTTGCGCATGCCACGGGTCAGGGTCTTCTTGCCGTCGGTTTCGATGTTGGCAGACACCACCATTGCGGCGTTTGAACCGATGGCAGCCTTGAGAGCGCCGGTGGCGTACTCGATAAAGCCCTCGATGGTCGCATCAGCTACGTCGGCGCCGATGATCTGGGAGAACTCATCTACTGCACGACCGCGACGCTTGAACGCCTCTTCAGTGGTCTGGTACGGGCCGTATTTCCACGGAGCCTTGACGCCTACAGCTTCGCCGGCGCCGATTTTCTTGGCGGTGACCTTGCCGTCGGAGTTGACATCGCGGTGTTCCAGACCGCCGCCGAGCTTGTAGAAAGCACGCTTGCGAAAGTCGCCTTGGATCAGTTCGTTGTCGAGAACAATTGCGCCGTTGGACGAGGCGTTGAACACGTCCAGGTTGTCCTGGATGCGCTCTAGATATGCGGTTTGCGCCTCATCGTTGTAGATGATCAGATCGCTGTTGACAGTCGTTGGCATGGTTTTTCCCCTTACTTGGGCAATGCGAGATATGCGGTTTGGCCGTGCTTGCGCTGGAAGTCGCGCTTCTGCTCGGAGGTCATTTCGGAGCGCTTGGATGCAGCCTGGCCGCCGCCCCCGCCCGGGGCATGTGTCCCTGAAGCCCTTGGCCACAGGTGGGGTGCGCTTTCGCGGAGAGACTCGGCCCATTCGAGCGGAGTCAGAGGGGTCTTGCCGTCTTTGCCGAGGATGGTTTGGCCATTCTCGTCAACAGCGACCGCTTCGCCCTCTTCGCTCAGTGAGAACACGCCTTTGGCGCGCAAGATGATGTCGTCGGTTGCTTCCGGCAATGCGCCGGCTTTCAGTGCTGCACCGCGCACCGAGTCGCCCAGGACTTTGCCCTGGAACTTGGCGGCGAAGGCTTCAGCCTTTTCAGCGCGACCGGCGAGCGTCTTCAACTGCTTGTCATGCTCGCCACGCAGGCGCTCGGTGCGCTTATTGAACACCTCGTCCACCTTGCCCTCGGTAAGCAGCTTGGTTTCTTCGTCCTGGCCCGCCCGACTGAGCAGGCCTTTGACGGCGTCGATGTCGATGCCGTCAAACTGGGTTTCGAACTGGGTCAGCTTTCCGGAGGTTTCCTTCAGCTTGCCCAGCAGTTCCGAGTTCTTGGTCTTCAAACCGGAAACGGATGCTTCAACGGCAGTCGCGATAGCGGCCTTGATTGCCGGGTTTTCCAGGTCGATTTCGTTTTCTTCTGCCACGTTGATGCACCCCTTGGGTATGTTTCGCCCGCTTTGCAGGCATAAAAAAACCCGCCGAAGCGGGTCACTTAATTGTAAGAATGGGTTAGATATATAGCATGTCAAAATTCGTTCCATGCATATCAGTATAAGGGGGATCAAACGCGCTATCGGAGTTCATATAACTAACGACATCAGTTATCAAATTCTTACTATGCATTGCCCCTTCTCTCACCACTGATGACTCTATAAAATCGACATGAGACCTTGTGAAATCTCCATCTATATTGGCCACAGCCCAATCCATCAAATCCACAACATTTATAGCATTGCGCTGTACAGCCCAAACAAAGGACTCTCTATTGCAGACAAAAGCAAATGCGTCTTGCAAAGCAGCGGCTGGCTGCCATCCATCTAAATAAGAATATCCGATTTCAGTCTTTACCCTACAACCATAGTAACTCTTGCTACCCGGAAAATAGAATTCTAAAAAATATTTTTCAAGATGATGAATCAAATTTGACTTGTTAGTTCCTGCTGGCATTTGACTAAGCATATAATTTCTCGTCTACACTTCCATGCGTGAAATGGAAAGCTACAACGAAGCACGCTCGAACGCCAGTGGCTCCACGCTTTTCATCTGCGTAAGCGTCAACGGAGCAAAATTGCGATCAAGCTGCAGCTCGGCGAAGCGCTCGACGGTCAACCCGCCCTCCCTGAACAGCTTGGCCCGGACTGGACCGATTGCCACGTCCTGGAACGCGGCTGGCTGCTGTTGTAGCCAGTGGTAGTAATCAAGGTCGGCACTCACCTGCTGGCCGCCGTCTGCACCCACCGAGGCCCGCGTAGCGCCCTTTGCGAACATCGCGCTGAGCTTGGTCAGCAAGATGAACGTGGTTCGGCAGTTCGGGTGAAACGGCGGCCTTGGACCGGAGTCCACCGGGAACTTGCGCTTATCCATTGAGCGGCATTGCTGACTGGTCTTGCTGTCCAGCGTGGCAACCATCTGGATTTCTTCGACGATATCCGTGTTGGCCTTGGCCACCTCCATCCGCGCCTGGGACGACACATGCTGAATGGCGGTGTGCACGACTGTGCTGGCATTGCGTTTGGTGGTGGCCAGGATGCCGTCTTTGTACCCTGCCGCCTTGGTGCCGCGAATGTTGCGGATGATCTGGAAGTTAGTCTGCCCTTCAAAGAAGCCTTGCCGGATGGTGCCGGTGACGCGCTCTCGCTCGGCGCCGGTCCAGCCCTTGATGAAGGCTTTCAACAGCTTGCCGCCACCGCTACCGCGCACACTGAGCGGATTCGTCAGCACAGCGGTACGGATTGCGGCAGCTGTTGGCGCGACTACATCCAGCGACACGCGAACCGGTGCCGACCTGGCAAGACTGGTCGCCTCGAACTCGGCCTCGTAATTGGCGATGTCCACCAGGTCGAGGTTCAGCTGCAAGCTGTACCGGTCGAAGATACCCAGCAGCAGGCTATCTACTTCCTTCAGCAACGCCTCCAGGCGTTTGACGTTGTACTCAGTCAGATCCGACTGGGTGAGGCGGTCCCGGATAGAACGGTCAATCTCCTTTAGAAAGGGGGCGAACTTGCCCACCTCCCCAGCCTTGAGCTTTTCGAGAAAGACAGCGTGTCGGATGGTTGCGTCAAGTATTGCTTGGTTCGCCGCCATCTACTGTGTCCTCGTCGTCCAGGCCCAGTCCATCGCCCTGCTCTTCTAGCTCGCCGTCGATCTGTTCGTCAGTTCGCTCTGGCGCGATCAGCCCCAGCTTGCGCAGATACGCCCGAAGATCAGCTTTCGCGAAGCCGCCGTTCTGCCACAAGCCAACCAAGGCCGTGATCATCTGCGGATCAGCAGTGAGCTCGACGAACTCTTGATTGACCTGGTAGGCGACCTTCTTGTCGGCAATACCCATGTACATGCAGCACCATATAATGGCTCGCGTGTAGGCCTCGCTGACGTTGGCAACACAGCCAGCCAGGACTGATGTGGAGGCCGACTGATCACCGCGTGACTCGGTTGCGGTCTTGGTGGCAAGTGACGCCACCACCATCCGCGCACCCAGTTCGATCATCATCTGGTTCTTGTCAGCCATGGCCTCCTTGACCAGCGTATTCGGTGCAGGCTGGGCGTAGCCGAAAGCGCCTCCGACCGGCAACATCATCGGGGCTCTGGAACCGACATAGATGCCGTTCTTCTCCATCCAGTCGCGCCAGGACTCGTCGAGCCCACTGATCCACGGCTGAGCCTGCCCGCACCAGAACACACTGTCTTCATAGTCGGCGCTGTTCCGGAAGTGGCCCAGGTTGATCATGGCGATGTCGTAGAGCGGCGACTCATCAATGCTTGGGTCGTTGTTCTGCGCGCCGACGAATGTGAACGGAATCTCTTTGAGGCGCCCCGTAACGCCTTCCGGCTTGAATTCTTCGATGACAGTCAGCGGCCCACCACCTTTCGGCCCGGACCGGCGCCAGACGCGGCAAACAAAACCGTCGTCCTCCAGCGCCAGCTCCCGGTACTGCTCAGCCGTCTTGTAGCCGAAGCCATCAGGAATCTCCGGCGACTCGCGCAGCACCACCAGGGTCAGCACGCTATGGCCGTTTACCATGCCGGTGCGCCAGTTGATGATGTCTTCAGCGCAGTAGGACAAGATCACCGAATGCCCGCCGATACCATCGTCTTGGTGGTAGTCGACGTAAAGCCCGTGGCGCCCAGCTTCAAGAACCTTCTCCAGCGTTCCTTGGGAGTGCTGGTAAATGCTCACGCCGGAGCCGTTGGCGTTGTCCTGTAGGTATTCCAGCTTCTTCGGCACCGTCAGCGTCGGGTCTTTGTGAAAGGCCAGGCCAAGCAAACCGTTTCGGGTGTGCCCAGTGGCGTTCTTGAACACCGCGCGCTCGCGGTATGCCCGGTTGCGGTCTTCGTTCTCCGGCGACTTGTCGTGCGCGTTGATGTACGGCAGCCGATCCACAACCCGGTGCTGGCCCGCGCAGACGTCGCGAACGGTCGCCCAGCGGTCCAGCACTGCTGTGTATTCCGCCCGCTTGAAGGAGACGTCGTTGCTCATCGGGCGTATCCCATTTTGATAGCGGTGACCGGTTTGATGATCGGGTACTCGCGGTGGATGAAGTAGCCGCCGGCGTCGTTCGCGTGATCGATGCCGGCGGTTTTGTCTGGCTCCCCGTTTGCGCCCCACACCTGCTGCTCTAGGCCATCGGCATAGGTCGGACAGGTGAGCGGGTTGACCAGGTAGCGGCGCTCGCCCTGCGCATTGCAGAAAACGGCATTCATTGCGTTGATTCGGTCCTTCACCGGCGGGTTTGCCGCTGGAGCGATGACCGCGAACCCGGCCTGCTTGAGCATCGCCAGGTCCGTGATGCTTGCGTTCACCGACTTGCGCGAATCACCCGAGGCGTCCGGGTAGATCCTGATTTCGCAGGTCTTCTTGAAGTCGTTGCCGTCGTGCTGCCAGTACCGCTCTTTGATACGACGGATCATGTCGGGCGTGTCGTAGCCGTCGATCAGTTCATCCACCGCCCTGGGCAGCCCTTGGTCACGCTTAACGTGGGTAATCGCCGCCATCTTGCCGACGTTGAAGTCCATCCCGATAAACAGGGGCTCTCCGGGCTGCACGGTATCGAAGCACTGGTTCAGCTTTCGGTCATAGGCCGTGTAGAGGGTGCCGGACGTCAGGTTGACGAACTGGCCCTTCAGGTACGCCAGGATCAACTGAGGCGGATACGACTCCATCAGCGATTCGATGTAGTCGTCCGGCAGGTTCAGCTCGTTGTCGAATGTGCTCGCCTGGACCAGGCCGTACATCTCTTTGAGTGACGGCTTGTCGCGCAACTGCTTCACGAACTGCTGGAAGACGAACTTGAAGCCTTCCGGCGTCGTGGTGACGTCTACCCCGTTCTTCAGCCCGGGTAGGTTGTAGCGCATCCGGGCGATGATCTTGCGCCAGGCTTGCTGCGCCTTGATGGCGGTCAGCACGTCCAGCTCATCCACCAGGGCGTGGCCTATCTTGAAGCCCACGATGGTCTGGGGCTTCTCCATCGACCGGCATATCACAGTGCCGCGGTACTGCCGGCCGCTGTAGATGTGAACCTCATGGTTCGCCTGGTTGATCTTTGTCTTCAGCCCCCAGTCGTAGGCCACCTCATCCATGGTCGGATAGAAGATGTCCCGGATCTGCGGGTAGGTCGGCGCGAAGTACCCAGCGTTGACGCCGGGCCATTCCATGAAGTGCTTGCTCAGTGCCGAGCATCCCACCCAGGTCTTGCCCGAGCCGAACCCGGCAACGAACGCACGGAACTTGTGGGGCAGCGTGAGGAACTGCGCCTGCGGAACGTTAAGGCTCGGCATTCGGCTTCCTCGCATCCACTACGTCGACCTGAATGCGCGTCGGGATTGCCGGCTCATCGCCGGCTTCTTCCTTCCGGGCCCGGTTGACGTAGATGTCACCGGTTTCCTTCGCAGCCTGCTCGAGGATCTGCATGGCCAGGCCGATGTTCTTCATCGTCTCAGCCTTCTCCACGAAACGATTCATGGCGCGGAGGCGGAAGGCGCGGTTGGCAATCGGGATATCTACTGTCTCTTCCCTGAAGCGCTTGCGGCACTCTTCAAAAAACGTCTTCCACTTCTGTCCGAGGTCACGACCGGAATACTTGGTTGGGTCGTATCGCTCACACAGTTGGCGGGACACTTCGATGCCGTATTGCTCCTTGACGGCCTGGCAAACCTGACTGGGAGTATCGAAGCAGGCCAAGGCTTGGACAATAAAGGCCTTCACCTCATCTTTCAGGGCTGCCATAGATTCTTTTTCCGTCAAGGGCTGTCAAGGATTAAGCCAGCTTGAGCAGACAGGTTCCGCAGGCCCTCGCAATGTTCAATTTCCCCACCTCAGCAGGACTGTTTGCAGCATCCACCAACGCTTGCACGTCAGGGCTTGCACCGTAGCGGCGGACGACACCGATGAACTCTTCGACGTCGTGGCCACGCATCTCAAGCTTGGGCGCCCCCTCCTTGTTGAAGGCAGGCTGGCCGTACTTATCGTTGGCGTGTGCGATGTGATAAAGCTCGTGCTCAACCAGTCCGCAGAAGTCGGTGTCGCTGCACTGGGCGCAGTAGTCAGCAGCCAAGGTGATAATGAAGGCCGGCACATCACCGAACCAATCATGCATCTGTTGCTCCATTCGGGCCTTCTGCCAACCACCGGCGCGGAACGCTACCTGCTCGGCCTGGCCCAGGACCGTACGACCCTGCTTGGCGAAGCTCGACGACGCCCACATGACCCGGATGTCTGCATCCAGTAGATGGGCGTGGTCTTCGTTGTGAATAGTGCCGGTGTCAGCGAGGATCTCGGCTTGGAGCCATTCCCACACATCGGGTGCAGGGGTCAGCCGGATGCCGAAGTCGGAGAGGCCGGACAGCTCAAGCAGTGATGCCGGAGGGTATGGCCTATCCATGAATCACCTTAACCTTGAAATAGTAACGTGTTACCGGTATTGGTTAAGATCAATCCAGCAGCAACAAGGACCTCACCATGCCAAGCCGGTATACCGTCGTATATGTCCCGCACTCAGAACTGAGTGCGCTTAAATTTGGCCAAGCACCACCAAGCAAGGCAATCGACCAATTTTGTTATCGGATTGAAGATTCTTGGGCTGACGGCGACTACATCGGAGCACCTTATTCAGTTGAGGAGGAAGCTTTGGCTGCCTGCGAAAAATTGAACAAGGAGGAATGAATGCTGAATTTTGAAGGCTGGCACAGGAAGCTCCTGACAAAACAGAAAGCGCTCTCAGCAGACTCACGCGGAAAAGAGATTCTAGTAGGGCTCACTCGGGAGGACTCTGAGCTCTACATTGAACTCGTAGCAAGCGATGATCCCAACGATAGCGACAAGTTCATCGAGCTGGACAAGAAGCATATGGCGGCGAGGAACGGTTTCGACTTCGACGAGGACATCCTGTAGAGCATCCTGTCTCGGATAGCCGCACTCACCTGCGGCACACCTACCCTTCCGCGCTATCTAGCAACACATCAATTAGCTTCTGCTCGCCCAAACGCATCGCACCGAGGCATTGCAGGTCGTCGCATTTGGGGCCGAGGCCGAACACGGTCACCTCTCCCTTCGCACCGATCAGGGTCAAGACGCCTACCGTGCACTCGGGATGCTCACCGGCGTCCAGGTCATCGGCGATCTTGCGCAGGGTCTTGGCGGCGTCGCGCCAGTCTTCCCGCTTGAACTCAAGAACCTTGACAGTCATTTCATCACCATTTGCTGTGTCTGTGCATGGGCGTGACCGTGGAGCAGCTGACGATCAGGCCCTGGGGCAGCCCGGCAGTCTTGGCGGCATCCACGGCGTCCGCAATGGCCTTGTCGAGGGCACTTACCGCGGCGTTGATGTCTTGGCTCAATGGGAGAGCGTGACGCAGGCGGGTGACGTTACTCATAAAAATCACCCTGCCATAAAAAAGCCCCGGCGGTTGCCGAGGCCAATTAGAGAGTTATTTCGTCTGCTACGCGCTTGTATGACGCTTGGTTCGCACCACCCTCATAGGCAGCGTCGCTGCAAAGGCAAAAGCCTCTTCACGTGTGCGGAACGAGCCGAATCGGTCAGCATTCGTACACACCCTCCAAGGACCGTGGTTTACGCTTAGGACGTCGTAACCATTGATATTCATCTTGGTCAGGATAGGAACACTCATAATCACCTCCTTTTCTAGAGATAATCTGGGGCTGTCCTAAACACCATACACCCGCTTTTTTGGTCTGTGACTACCGCGTGTCGCGCCACGATTTGGCGCATTCGAAAACGTGGCGCGGATTACGGTGCGAGCCGCAACTGCTGATCGAATAGCTCGCGAATCTCTCCAATACGCCGCATCACAACCGGCTCACCCTTCAAATGGATAAGGTGGGTCAGCTGGTGGGCAATCCCCTCATCCGAAAGCACCTGGCTTGTCGGTAGCTCCTTGAACCAGCACACGAACACAGCGAAGTGCAGAGCCCCAGGCAGTTCTTTCAGGAAGCGCTTGTCAGTCATCTGGACGTATCGGGCGTGCTCTTCGCGGAGGTCTTGGTAGCTGGCTGAGTACGTATGGTTACCCAGGAAGTAATCCATCCGCGCTGCCCTCGATAGATTGGCGCCGGCAGTACCGGGCGCCTTTGGTTTAATCGGTCAGCCGTTGCGGGTCGGCAGCTTGAAGTCTGCGAACCGGTCCGCAAGGTCGCTGATCTTCTTCACTCCGATGAATCCAATACCGCCCCCGAGGGCAGCGGCAAGGTTCTGAGGTAGCCCGAAGTACTCGAGGAGTGGAAACGCTCCGGCCGTGAACAGCGTGCACAGCAGCGCTTCAAGAGCCGCCTGTCTTCGTGTCCCGCCGCCGTAGATGATTCGCAAAGCAGATATAGCGAATGACAGTGCTGCGGCATACAGCAGCGGCGCATGCTGGCTCAGCCACGCAAGTACAAGCGCCCAGGTATCTGGTTTGTCTGGCATGTTGGACATCTCAGTTCCTCCCCGTCAGGGAGTTAGGAATACGGCAGGTTGTGACCTGCGGAATTGAATCGGCTCACACAGCACTCCCAGCTCGGAGCAATGGGTGTGGTGGAGCCGAAAACTAAAAGGCCCCTGCATGTGCAGGGGCCATAAGGCACGCGGCATGATCGCCGCTTTTGCCTTGAGCCAAAGTTTATTTTCCTCGGCCACACGATGGCGAGCGTTAGAAAGTCCAGCTCCATACTGGGAACGAAGGAAGTGGGCCCGTACTGTGATCTGGATAGAACACACCACGTTTCGGCGCAGCAGCCGGCGTATAACCGAAGCGCCCCCACAATGGAACGTCATCTACAGTCACGATGTTGCCGTCATCCTGAAGTTGCAGATAAATACGATCTGCCGCTCCTTTCTGCTTTTCGGGATGGCCTTCAAGGCCGTTCAGTGCGATCCATGTACGGCTATTCACGCGATCAACCAAGACTGCTGCGGCTTGCATGTAGAAGCAGGTGACCAAATCTGTGTTCGGGCGGTTGTCCACATAAGTATAAGGAACGGTGCTATCTGCTACCCAGATTGGGACGCCGTTATCGTAGAGCCGCAGGTTCCCATCAGCCTCCAGAATAAGCTTGTACTGCTTGCTTGGGGACTCCAGGTACTGCCCTACGAGCATGAAGTTGCGTGGAGGCAGCACCGAGCTGCCGTTTTGGGTAAAAGGGACGATTCGAAAACCACTACTAGACATATAATTCACCTTTGTGTTGAACATTTTGTGCGGAGGATTCCGCATTCTTGTCGCTCAAAGGCGATTGCTCGAGGCTCGTGGCCTTCACATGATTCAACGTTCCGCATCGGGAACATTTGATCTGGAGCTCTATAAACCCACCCGTACGGGCGAGAAGTCTTTTGCAGTTACCACACCTGAAATCTTTCAACATCTGCAAATTCCTTTTGCTGAATTACCCGTCCATTGGGCAATAAAAAGCCCGGCGCTTGACCGGGCTCTGTAATGTAACTTGCTCTCGCTGAATTCTACTTCGCGCCGCCGTTGTCGCGATCAGTCTGAGCATCTTGGTCAGATCCAGGGTTGCCAGGTGGAGGATTCCAATCCTCTGGCTTCTCACCGCCACCCTGCTTGGGCTCCGACTCAGCTTGCTCAAGACCAGAGTCATGACCCTCGCCCGTCTCGGGCATATCCTCTTTTGGTCCAGGATATGGCGCTGCAGGACCGTTATTGTCATCCACCATAAATCACCTCCTGTCTGTAGCGCGGGGTTGCGCATATAACTGGGAGGGACTGACTAGACAGAAAGTGCTTCTGCCTCGACGAGCGGACGAAAAAAAGCCCCGTGCAGTGACGAGGCTTTCTAGTGTCAATCCCTAACGCGCAAGATCGACAGGATGGGTAAATACTCTCTCACTTTCTCACTCAACGCAATGGCTATTTACTATGCCGCGCAACTTTCTATCAATCCCTCGGCATCGAGCAGCTCTTGAGCGGAAGTCAGCGCCTCATTCACCTGGTCATCCAGTGTCTTGCGTATCGACGAACGCCACCGATATCGGGTCGACTCTGGCTTTCCGTCATTGTCCCAATTGGTGATGTCGTACCATGCCGCTGGCAGCACCGCGGCGGAGCGTTTACCCTCGGCGCCTGCTACCTGAGGAATAGCCCAGGTCAGCACGGCGCATTCCCGAAAGCGCTTCGGCGCTGGAGTCTTTACCGAATTAAGCAGCTCCAGAATGGCGCCGTGCTTACGCTCTTCGTGAGTGGAGTACTTCGCTACCAGGGCGCGCCAGTGTGCAGGGGTGAGCGCTTTGTGCAGTCGGCCGAATACCCAGCAATCTTGAAGAAACGCCGCGTCCTTGCCGACGATCTCTCCCTTCTGCTTGGCGCACTGCACCTTGGGTTCAAAGTCGCAGCCGCCGGCGGAACTGATGGTTTCGGCCGCAAGGGCTCGAACTACTGCTGAAACAACGTTGCGATAGGTCATGCGGCTTCCCCTTTTTTCAGCTCTCTGGTCTTTGCCCGGTATTCGGCGGTCATCGCCTTCAGCTCTTCCACGGTGTATTTCTTGGCCTCATGAGGGCCTTCAAGCCATGCCACCTTTTCCTCGCCAATTCTCTGTAGGAGCGAGATTCGGTAATTGATGAGGTTTCCCGAGAGGTGGTTATTGCACGGGGCGCACTGCTTCCAGGCGTTGAGCGGTTCAAACCTCAGCTCTGGGTTCGCTCCTACAGTGCGGTAATGGCCCGCGTGATACTGGCCTTCGTGGTGGCGGCCGCAACTCACGCATGGCAGTGCCGCATCACGGGCGCGAACCCAGGCGTTGAATGCGTGCTGGGTATCTTTGAGGTGGCCCGCCCTACTCTTCAGCTTCTCCTTGCGTACCTTGATCTCGCGGCGCTCGACCTGCGCCAGTGCCTTACGTTTCCTCTGCTGCCTATCGCGGGCAATAGTTACAGCGCAGTCAGGAGAGCACCAGGTTTGAAAGCTCTCGCGCGGGATAAAAGATGCCTTACAAGAAGAGACACTGCACTTCTTCGGGCGACTCGGTTTTGGTTGCTTGGTGATCATGCAGCCTCCTTGCTGAGCAGATCGGTGAAAACCACACCTTGGCCTGTGAAATAGGTGGCGATGCGGTCGGTGTAATTGATGCCCTGGGCGCGATTAAACAGGCTGGTAACCGGGAAGCCATCAGGGCCGAACAAATGACACTCCCCCATCATGGCCAGCTTCGTTTCATATGCCAGGTGACGCATGACTCGGTACCAATCGGCTTGGAACCCAGCGTCCTCGTTCAGCAGGATCTGCACGCCAAAGTGCAGCTTGCAGTAACGGCGGGCGTCGGCCGCATCGCCGATCTGGGTCATCTCTGCGATGCGCTTGTACATCGCAAACCACAAGGCGTTCTGGTCCAGGGTGCGATCCTTGCCAGGGCGCAGGGTGACCACCACAAACTTCTTGTCGCGATACATGGCAGTCAGGCTGGTGATGGCCTCGGAGAGCTTGGCCTGGCAGTTGACGCTGATCTTGTCGGTCACTGCCCCGCCCTCTTCGCTTCCAGCTCTCGGGCCTGCTTGATCAGCAGCGCTCGACGATCAGCCAATCCATTCGCTGCATCAATCCGCATTTCGGTTTTCCGCTCGGCACTGGCCTTACGCATCTCCAGCATGGAGTTCTTCACCAGTTCGAGCTTCTGGCGAAGCGCGGGCGCTGGCCGCGTAACGGTGCCGGTTAGCAAACCCGCGATAGCCCGACCATCCTCGTTGATTGGCTCGACACACAGGTCCTCCAGGTACTTCTGAGCGTGTTCGCGCGGGATTCGCTTCAACTCCATCGCCTTGGTCACAGCCTGGATACGGCGATTGGCATCGAAACCCACGGACACGTGCCAGTTGACCGGTTTCGCATCCTCGCGGGCCTGGCCCACGAACCGCTGGTAGGCGTCGATGAACGCCATGCGCGCACCGATTTTGTCGCCGCCATCCAAGATGGGTTTCGCGGCTGCCAGGGCCAGCTGGATCTCATCGGTCAGCACCACGGTTTCGAATTCGTCGTTGGTGGTCATGGCGATAGCCCAAGCCTCGTCCTTTCCAGGGCGGCCGTCTGAGGACTGGACGCGTTGCAGGATGTCAGCCATTGCCAGCTTGCCCTTCACCTCGAAGCGGCAGGCCTTCAACGCGGCTTTGACGATGGGCACCGGATACGCGCAGAGGTCTTCAGCCATCATCGCGGCAGTGCCTGGATTCATTTCCTGCCCCATGGCCTCGGCTGTGGCGCAGATGGCGGCGGCCAGCCCGGCAACCTGCTGGTCGTTCATTTCAGAGGTATTCATTGCGGTCACCTGCTTGGCGTTTGGCCAGAACCATCTGGGCGGCTTGCTCCGCTGCGGAGTGGTTTGCCTCAGTCCGTTCCATCTGGCGGGCGGTTGTGCCGTTAACACGTTGTCCGGTTACCCACTGGGTGTGGTAGCTCTCGGCGTTGGCCAGTAGCTCGTTGAGGCTGTGGCACTTGCGAAGAACAGCTGCATCGCTGGTTTTCAGGAAGTGGGCCGCAACGTGATGGGCGACATCGGCACCGAGGCGGTCGACAAGTTGACCGAGCTGGCCGCCGACCTTGGCATTCCACACCGGCCAGGCGCTGTAGCGCTTGCGGTAGGCCATGGCGTAGTTAGCCCAGACTTTGAAGGTCTTGCAGGCCCGATCTTTGGGGCCGGGCATATCGGCGGGGATCTCGACCCGTGGGGTATCGGTACGATCAACCACCAGAACCAAGCCGCGGGACTGAGCCGGCGTGCCGGTGGCGTCCTGCAAGTCCTGACTGGTGTCCTGATTGGTACCCTGATTGGTACCCTGATGATTGGTATCCTGATTTGTCGGAGATTTTTCCGACCCTTGCCCGGATTTTTTTCCGACCTTGCTCGGAGATTTATCCGAGGTAGATCGGATTTTTTTCCGACCCTTATTGTTTGGCGGGGTCGGATATTTTTCCGACCCATCCAGCTTCTGGTTCCACTCGACGGCCTTCTCGGTTAGGCGAAAAAGCGTGATGTTCGAAGTGCTGGAAAGCTCAATCAAACCGGCCTCTTCCAGGGCCTTCAGCATGCGGTAAGCGGTGTCCGGTTTATCGGTGAGCAAAGGTAGCTCCTCGATGATCTTGGCTTTGCTCAGCGCGAAGAAGATCCCGTCATCGGTCTTGATTGGCTTGGTCCAGCTCGGGCAGCCGTAGACGAAGGCGAACAGCAGCGCCTGCTGAGAATTCAGCCCCCACTCCAGCGCCTTCACCTGGTTAATCGTGACGGTGTATTGCATGTCAGGCCTTCCCGACCTTAGCGGCCAATTCAAGGAAGCGATCCACGTACCAATGAGGTTGCGTCTCGCGGGGGCATTGAGGGCTGGTGAGGTTCTTGCCGTAGGCCAGGCCCTTCTCGGTCACGGACCAGAAGTCCACAGTTTCCTGCTTGGAGTTTTTGCGCTGGAGGACCTTGAGGAAGCCGCGGGCCTCCAAAGCAAGGTTGAAGGCGCGAGCTGTGCTAGCGATGGCGTGATCTTTGATCAGGGCGGTGATTGCCTTGGTAGGCATCGAAGAACCGCCAGCGGCATCAGGCGCGGCGTCCACGGCGTAGCCCGGTAGGAACTTTGCATCCAGCCCATTGTTGGCGGCGATCTTGATCAGCATCATCATCTTGCTGGAGTTCGCAGGCTTCAGCAGGCGGTCGAAGCATTCCAGGATTGCCAGCTCGCCGACGATCTTGGAGTTGTTCGGGCCCTGGGCGGAAAAGGTGCCGGTCTTGCGAATGCTCGGCAGCACCTGCCCCACCACCCACTCCTCGAACCTCTCGGCGGCCGGGAGCTTGGACTTCATTACCAGCCGGTACAGATCGCGCTCAGGAATGATGGTCATGAAACCACCACCCTGTTTCGGGGTAGTGGTCGCGGCCTTGCAGTGACGAGCCACGGCGTTCTCAGGCTTGGAGTAGCCGAGGGCGTCAGCGACATCGCGGGCAACAAACCACGGATCTCCGAGCTTGTCGGTGATGACCCTGATTGCGGAGCCGTCGAAGTCGAACGGGATTACTGATGAATTACGCGCCACGTTTTCAGATTGCGAAAAACGTGGCGCGAGATTAGTAGTGCCATTGATATGTGGCTGGGTTTGCATATAATCGGCCTCACAACGTGTTATCGAATTAGCCGACCTCGACCGTCGGCTTTTTTGTGCCTGTAATTCAGGCGATGGATTTCAAATTCGGCCGGGCGTCCCTCATCAACTGTTCAGCCTTGCGCCCCAGCTCCCCCGCCTTCGCTTCAACCTGGCGGCACTGCTTGGCGAATGCTGGCAAGTGCGGCAAATCCAGTTCGCACATCACCTGGTCGTCAAACACTTCGCTACCGGTGTCGATCACATCGCCCAACGCACGGATCAGCGCACCAAAGCTCTTGTTGGCGCATTGGTCGCTGGTCATCTGGCGGGCACCGGTCAAGCCGTGTCGGCTCGCCAGCTCGTTCAGGCAGTGGTCGCGGAATTCAGGCTCAAGGGCGTTGACCCAAGACTCTTCAAGCCAGGACGGCATTTCCTGATCGCCGTTAAGCCAGCGCTGAACACGCTTGAGCCAGCGGCCGGTTGCCTTCACAAATTCATTTACGTCGGCGGTCAGTTCCGCAGAGTTGAAGTCAGGAACGTCTTTCTTCTTGGCGCGCTCCGGGATCGAGAGGTGCAGTTCGCGGCTCAGCGCCTGGGCGAAGTCGTCCTGGCTCAGGCTGGTGCGTGCGATCTGGTTTGCAGCGTGGGCGACCAGCACCTGATCACGGGTTTGTACGGTGTGTCTGGAACTGGACGTTTGCATGGGGACTGCTCTCTTCTAATCTGGCTTCAATGAAACGGCGGACAGGGATGTCGCTTAGCTGGCGTGCTTCCACTGGATTTCTGGTAAGCATTCCTGGCGCGTCACCTTCCCGCCCGTGGCGTGTTCAATATCGATGGCGCGCTCGGCAGTAATCGACCGGTCACCAGAGATGAGTCGAGACAGGTAGCTCGCTGGGATACCAAGGCTTAAAGCGAGGCGTTTTCTTCCGCCGCGCGGAAGCTGCTTTGCGTACGTGGGGAAGTCCATATGGATTTACCTTCTGGTTCATTTGTGCATGAATTTACCATATATGTTTACCAAGTAAAGGTAATTTCCCTTAAGGGAAATAAAGGTTTTAATTGAGGGATGGAAATCAAAGACATACGCAGAGCCCGAGTACGCCAGATCATTGATCGCGACTTCGGGGGCAAAGACGCTGACTTCGCCGCCAAGGTCGACAAGCAGCCGTCATACATTTCACGGCTGTTTACGGACAAGGCCGAACACCTGAGGAATATCGGGGAGAAGATGGCGCGCGACTTCGAGCAGAAGTGCGGGCTTGAGCCAGGGTCTCTGGATCAGCCTTTGAGCGAAGCTGAATTATCTTCAGGTACCGTTTCAGATGCGGCGCAGCCGAGGATCCAGGTAGATGTGCCCCTAAAGCAGATCAGCGTCTGGGACGATCAGACACCAGTCAACGATGACGAGGTCTGCGTTCCATTTTTGAGGGAGGTAGAACTGGCTGCCGGCTCCGGACGATTCTCTATCGAAGAGCAGGACGCAGAGTTTTTGCGATTCGGCAAAAAAAACCTGCGCGAAAACGGTGTCCAGTTCAGCAATGCTAAGTGCGTAACCGTTCGCGGCAACAGCATGATCCCAGTTCTCCGGGACGGCGCAACCGTTGGAGTCAATACCGGAAAAACCGGGCTTGGCGACATTGCTGATGGCGATCTTTACGCCATCAACCACAATGGCCAGCTGCGAGTTAAGCAGCTGTACCGTTTGCCGTCAGGGATTCGACTGCGAAGCTTCAATCGTGAAGAGCACCCCGATGAGGATTACACCTTCCAGCAGATGCAGGATGAGCAGATCGGCATCCTGGGGCACGTCTTCTGGTGGGGCATGTACGCCAGGTAACTCAAGGAGTTCCTATGTCTCTCACCAAACCCAACCAGCAGCTGCGCCGCGATCTCAAGGCTATAGCCTTCAACCTTGAGCAGTCCTGTATCGACCTAATCAAGCTCGCCGAAAAGCTCAGTGATGACGACGCTATAGCCCTGATGGGGTTGGTGGGTACGCTTTATGAGGAAGCTGACAGGCTGGTGGGGTATGCGGATGAGGTGAAGGCGGGGCAGGTAAATCGGAGCAAGCCCGAATAGACACCTGGTCGGGCGCGACAACCTAAATCGAACCACCGCGAGCTGAGCAGGGCTCGTTTGCGCAAGGGAATGTAGTGATGAATGCCTTACGGATAGCCGCGCTCATAGCTGCGCCGCTTCTTTTCGGCGGCTGCTATAGCATGCCAAAAGAAAAAACTGAGTACGAAAAAAAGATCGACGCAGTACCAATGCCCGTTACAGAGGCTGATCGCCTAGAGCAATGTCGCAACTTCAAACGAGTCGCTGAAGATCAAAAGATTGACGACTTTTTGCGAGTCGGAGGGGAACCTAATCTCAGCCCCTCGGAATATGGATTTACAGAGAGCTTAGCGCTTTTACGTCGCCTCAGAGCCATGAAGTGCCCTGGGTATGGCTGGTTTTCCTGATGCTGCTGCCTTAGGTGAACCAATGACTGCATGGCGAGAGCAAAGTTTCTGGAGCAAGTTTTGGGTTTGGGCCTGGCTGGTATTGCTCATGGTGCCTCCTTTCACTTCCGACGCTGGTTGGCCGGGCGAGGGCTCACCCAATGGCAAGCGAGTGTTCAGCCCTGGCTTTGTTGTGCTCTGTGTGTTCGTGGCAGTGGTTGAGCTAATCGTGCTGAACTGCTTCTATGGCCCGGGCGGATGAGGTGAAGGCGGGAAGGATTGTTCGGGGTAAGGTTGGAGCCGTCGGGTAGCTGTAGAAAATGGCCACGGATGATCAGTGATAAATACACATTGGAGTAGTGTTTTTGATCCAGCAAAGCCTTGTCAGAATAAATGTTGAGGAGGTTTATCCTCAGAAAACGGACACTGCGCACGCGGGTGGGTTTTGTCGGTGTGACGACGGTATGGATTACGCCTATAAGATCAGTCACCCTGACCACAGGTACGTGCCCGCCGCAGAATGGCTATGCACCAGTGTCGCTCAAGCTTGCAGAGTAGCTACCCCGCCATTTGAAATAATTTTGTCTGAGAGTGGGGAGCCTTGGTTTGGGTCTCGCATTGAGGGCGGCAAGCTCGACGAGGACGATTGTATTTTGGCGCTCCAGGCTGGCGAGATGAGCGGCAAGATTTCTAATCTGAAAGAGCGGCTCTCTTCCATTTATGCGCTCGATCTGTTTTTGAACAACGTCGACCGCCACGGGAAAAACTATCTGTTCCGTACAAGTCTCGACAGGGTCGTTTTGCTCGCATTCGATTTCAGTCTGGCTTGGCTCGCTCATGGGCCTCAGCTGCGCGGCTTCCCTTCAGCCGACTCAAATACGATGATGGCCCATCGTTTTTTGGAAAGAGAGTACGGTTTTGACGCACCGACAGCTCTCAGGATGATAGATTCTATTGCTGGGCTGCCTGCGGGCTGGATAGTACCGTGTGCAGAGGCTATACCTGAGCAATGGAAGCTAGGGAATGAAATTGATTTGGCTGTTGAGTGGTGGGAGAGCCAAGAAAGACTGGATCGCTGCGAACAACTTAGAGGAGTGTTAAAATGAACATTGTTAGGTACAGCTTGATTCAGTTCACTCCCGACAGAAAACGCAACGAGACCGTCAATATTGGTCTTCTGGTATTTCTACAAGAAGAGATATCTATTCACATGTGTGAGTCGATTAGAAAGATTCGCGCTGTCGATGGCATCACCACCGCCAATGAACTAAAAATAGCCGAAGCGCGCATCAGGAAAATCTTTAGCTCTATTGACTCTTGCTCTGATAGTTTTCAGCGTGAATTCGATTTTCTTCGTAGTATGTTGCCTAGCTCATACCAGCTTACTTCGCTGGGCTATTTCAAATGTGAATCAACCGAGCAAGCCAATCTCAAGATAGCGAAGCTGATGGAGGACTTGGTAATACCGCCGAAGCCGCGAGCTACGCGAGCATCTGGCACGAGGATCATCACAAATCTTCGCAAGCTGTTTCAGCAACATAATCTTTTCAGTACTAGTGTGGAAGATATTCTGAACCATCGAGTGGTTGAGAAATTTCCTATTTCTGAGCGCGCAAATCTTCATGCGGATTTCGCAATGAAGAACGGCGTGTATCACATCACGGAAACAATTGATCTTGCAGCAAGAGATTCATCAATGAAGTTTAAGGAGGCAGGGTTAAAATCCTTCATTCTTGCTAAAGCGAAGCTTGAGCTAGGAAATGAAACCAGATGTTATGCGGTTTACTCAGCGAACTCCTCCGATGAGAAGGACAAGTCAGAAGCTATTGACCTTCTTAACGAGGGATCAGATTTTATCTACAACCTCAACAGCGCCAGAGATAAAATCGCATACATCCAACAGATGGAAGACGCTGCCGGTGTCGCTCGGTTGCACTGAGTAGAGGCAGCCAACCACAGAGCCCGGCCCAGCGCCGGGCTTCTTGCTTCTCCCATCTTTATTCACGCATCTACTATTTGCTCGATTCCGCTGGCTCTTGGAAACGCAGCACGAATCCGTTTAGGGCCTTCTTGCCCGCTAGGTCATCCATCTGAGCATTGGCCTCAGCCCGCGTGGAGAATGGCCCTACAAAAACACGACTTTTTCCATCTCGCCTTGTTGTGTAGGGTTTCCAGCCGGAGCCCGCAAGATCTCTACTGATCGCCTCCGCCTTATCCTCGCTGCTGACAGACGCTAATTGAACGGACCACCTGACTCCTGGAATTTCTACCACAGGCTGCGACGCCTTGACTTCAGTTTTTGCTTCCGCCCCGGCCTTTGCATAGCCGCATACGCTCCCTGCGAACCGGTCCGTCATATCTGGGTCGATTGTCACGTCAAATCCACCAGGTCTTTTCATGGCAAGAAATTGAGAGAATCCGGAATAAGCTCCGAACATATTTTTCCCGTTCACCTCGCCACATACAGCCACGTCTGAAACTTGCCGCTCATTCCTAAATTTTGCAGAGTCAGGATCTTTTAGGTGGCTAGCGACTGACGTTCGAGCTCGGTCTATATCTCCGCCGCATCCGGTTGCCGCTAGCGCTAGGGCTGTAATTGCTAATCCGCGCATTCCCTTCTCCTTGGTCCAATCGTCCCAGTGTACCAGTTGCCCTAATGTCATTCAGGAGCCCGACGCAGGCTCACAGCCGGTTTCTGCTCCAATGGAAGAATTTTCACTTGCCAATGTGCGACGACCGAAATACTGTTTATTCATACAGTATTCGCAAGGAGCGAAGCATGAACCCATCACCTTACTCCACTGCCAAGCCGAGAAACTCATATGAACTTGTCGGTCACCGACTCCAGCGGATCATCGCCTCACCGAATGTGCAGGAGATCCAAGCAGTTGAAGTGTTCAGATTGGACGACGAAAGCCCGGAGGCTTGGCGACAGGTGATCCAAGACATTGGCGACACTGCAGGTATCCGCGTCGACCATTTGGAATCCGGGGCCGTTAGGATCGAGTGGAGAAAATACAGCGACATGTAAATGAGCCCGCTCTTGAGCGGGCTTTTTTACGCCCTTAGAAAACCAATACGCATCATAGATTTACCTTGCACCCAAGATTTATTTACCAATTTATTTACCAATATGCATTGACAGGCAATTTCCAAATGGTAAATTTACCTCAAGCCAGCAACGAACACCGCCGGCCAGCAGCGAAAGCTGCGCCGTTCTTTAGCGATACCCATTGCCGGATCACCACCGGCCCAAATTCAAAGGCAGCGATGAACCGGCCTCAACGGTTCAGAGGGTTGGCAACTGACCCGGGCGTGCAGCGTAAAGCGCCAAGAACAGTTATCCAGCGGGAGAACAAGCCGAAAGGCCCGCGGCTGGAGTGACATTTGATTCAAGCCGGTGACCGACGCCAGGTGTTATGCGGGTCACGGCGGAAAGCATCACTGAGCAGCCTTCTTGCGAGGGCTGCTTGGGATGACAACCGAGCCCTGGAGGGAAATGCAATGTTCAACTTCACCAGCACTCAAGAAAACGGAAAGACCATCGCCCGTCTGGGTGAATACAGCGCTCACTTCACCAGCAGCGCACGCAACACTCGGATCACAGCGGTAGTGATCGCTGATGAAGAAAGCGGAGAGTGCCGCGCTACTGGTTCGCTGTTCTACCACTACGACGCCATTGCCCAAGGCCATAGCCATTGCGACATAGGCGCCCGGCAGTACGACAACAACGTTTTGGCGTGACGGACCTTTTCACTGATGCCCATCCAGAGCGGTGGGCATTTGGAAAACAACCGAACACCGGAGTAAGACGAAATGAAACAGGATCTGGCAAAAGGTTTCCTCACCTACACCAACGACGAGAACAGAACTACCGAAAATCACTACGCTGTCTTGCCTTGCGGAAAGGTCCTGGTCTCCTCGGGACACGGCCTGAACTGCCGCGACTTCGGTCCAAAGAACCCGGATGACTGGGGCCACTCTTCCTCATTGCCGGATCACGCCGAGTTCATCGGACATTACAAAGTCTGACCTCGCCCACCTCAAGCCCCTTAACTGGGGCTTTAAACACCTCGCCTCTACCCGTCAGCACTCCTCCCCCGCGCCCATCGGCAACCAGCGGGAGGCATGAGTGTTGACGAATACAGGTGATAAACCTGCCACTCTGGAGGCGACCATGTCAGCACTACGCAAGGCTCAGTTTGAGCACGACGAACAACTGCCGCCTCCGGTGAGCGAAACCTCTCAGCAATTGGCTCGCAACGAATGGCTGTACAACGCAGCCGAAGAGCTGGCCAGAGGTGGCAGCGTGGTGTTCAAGCGCCACCTGCACCCGCAGCAAGGCGTTACGGCCTACCAGTTTGCACTGGCTGTCGATGAGTACGCCAACAACCTACTTGCTGACTGCGGCGTCGACACTCCAGCCCTGGGCTACTTACTGATCGCAGGGATGGCGGGTTCGAGGGTGAAATCGGAAGCACTGGAGCTGCTTGGCCGGAGTGACCACCAACTTGGGAAGCTCGGCGAGATTGCCGAACGCCTCCTTCAACCTTTGGCTGATGACGCTCTTATAGCCCAGGCCGAGGACAACGAACTGTGAGCCCCTATGTTGAGATCGATAAAGCGCTTTTCACGCTTGAGGAACCGGACAAGCCAGCGCTCGACGAGATCCTAGCCGAGGGTCTGATCGTCCGACACTTTACTTCGGGCGCCATCAACGCAGAAGAATTCCACTGGTATAGCGCCCGTCTACTGGATGTCAGCCGGCGGCGTAAGGAGATTCAATGAGTACCGCACCGGTTAAATCACTCATCGACGAGCAGCTCGAAGATATCAGCGCTCATAACCTTCGAGAGGCCTACAGCCTTGCCGAACGGCGCGGCTTCTTCGGCGCACCGGTTGAGCAATACGCAGAACCTGGCTATGGCGGTCGAGTGCTCCAGGTCCTGCGATACCGTGTTCAGCAGCAAGATCAACAACACTGCTGATCAGCCTTTGCCCTTGTTCTTGTTTTTCGCACTGCCCTGCCGCGCTTTGAATTTTGGATTGGATTTGCAGATCACGTAGATCCGGCCCCGGCGCATAACGATCTGGCAGTCACGGTGACGGTTTTTAGCTTCTTTGAGTGAGGACAGCACTTTCATAGGTGAGGCTCCTTGCGTTGATTTGAAATGTTATTACGTATCTTAAATACGAATAAGAACGTTTATCAACTCTTATTTCCCCTTCCCCTTTTATCGCTGCGAGCATCGCGGCAAGGAATCCCCATGTCGACGAACATGCAGATCTGGGAAAAGGTCAGCACGACCGATACCCGCTACACCAAAGCTGCCGAGGTTGGCGGTCAGAAGATCACCAGCCTGAACGGTACGGCGATGATCATGAAGGCCACCGAAGTGTTCGGCCCGGTCGGAATTGGGTTTGGTTGGACGGTCATGGAGGAGCGCTTCGACGAAGGCTCAGAAATGGCCAGCGGCGAAGGCGACAAACGCCTGGTGCTGGGTCGTGAACTCAACCACACCATCAAAATTCGCTTCTGGTTCGAGCTGGACGGAAAACGCCGCGAGATTGAGCAGTACGGATGCACTCGCTACCTCTACAAATCGAAGTTCGGTACGACAACCGATGGCGAGGCGCCGAAGAAGTCGCTGACCGATGCCATCAAGAAATCGCTATCGATGCTCGGCTTCAGCGCCGACGTGTTCCTGGGAATGTTTGACGACGCGGAGTACGTCAATCAACTGAAGGATGAAGAGCTAATTGAACACGCCGAAGACAAGGAGGCCGAGAAGGCTCGCCAGCAGAAGGAGCGCCTGGACTACATCAAATCGGTTATCGACACGATGGCCGGAGCCCAGTCCCCCCAAGAGCTGAAAAAGATCCATGACGTTGCGGTACGCAAACTCACTCTGCGCAAGGACACCAAGGGCGCCGAGCGTATCTCGCTGGAATGGAAACGAATCACTGATGCCGAGAAGGAGAACGCAGCATGACCCAGTTATACACATTGACCGGCAAGCTCGCCGAGCTCCAGTCCATGGCCGACACGGATGATGAAGGCCTGAAAGAGGCCTTGCAGCATGCCATGGACGAGATACAGGGCGAGTTCAACGATAAGGCAGAAAGTGTCGTAATGCTGAGTCGGAATATCCAGGGCGATATCGATGCAATAGACAAAGAGGTCGACCGGCTGAATGAGCTCAAGCGCATCCGAAAGAATACCGTTGGCAAGCTCGATGAATACCTGCGCAACAACATGGAGGCCGCCGACATCAAGACGATCAGACGGCCCTTGTTCACGATCACTCTGGCTCTGGCGCCCGAAAAGGTCATTGTCGATAAAGAAGATGACATCCCGGACGACTTCATCGATACCAAAACCGTGTTCTCACCTGACAAGCGCGCTATCGCCACCAAGCTCAAAGCAATCCGCGACCACAATGCTGAAGTGCGCAAGCGCATGGCCACCGGCGAGGACGTCGAACACGAACTTCTCGAAGAGCCGAAATGGGCTCACCTCGAGCGCGGCGACAGCTCAATCCGCATCAAGTGAGGCCGACATGATCAGCAACCACCTCAGCCTGGTCGAGCAGCACCGCCAGGACGCTTACTCGATATCGGAACGCACGGCGGAGTTCTTGGCCGCTGGCGGGACAGTCGCGCAGTTGCCAAGCCCGCCACGCAAACCGCTGCCACCGCCCCGCTCCACCAAGATCGATCCCGAAACCATCCTCAAGCGCCGCAAGCCGCCTATCACAGCGACAGAACGTAAGGCACTGCGCAAACTTGCGGAGGGCTTATGAGCAAGCGCAAACCGCATAACCTGCAGGCACGCATCGCCAGGTCGTGCCGCTCGCTACTGGCCTCCAACCATGTCGCGGTGGTCAACATCGACCCCAGCGGCCACCAGGGCATGATCAATTACAAGGCGCTGAAGAACATCGCGCCCGGAAAAATCGGCCAGGCCGTTTGTGGTATCCCCCACCGCTGGACGATCTACCTGAGCACGCTTTGCATCGACGCCCGCGGCGACCGCTACAGTAAGTCGGTGGAGGTGGCGCCCGATGGCGTCTACCTCTCCGACCATCTGGAAGACGTGATCGAGCATTGCTACAAGAAGCTGCGCGACGAGGCAAACCAAAGCCAGATGGTGGCCTCGGGCTGGATCGCCATACCTGAAGCGATATCGCTCGACGAGGCACACGCCGCGTGGATCTTCGAAACGTTCGGCGCGTGGCATCAGGTGAAGGTCGATTCATGCGCCGCATAGCCCGCCCCCCCCGCAACGCAAACGTCAAACCTGGCTCGCACTGCCGGCCAGCGGAATAGAAGAGGTAGGCCATGGCCAAATCAGTACAGGAACGGTCGGCCAAGGCAGCGCAGAAGCGTCTGGCGGTCGCCGAGAAGGAATTGCGGACAAGGTCAGGCCGGGCATAGAGCAGGCCATGGAGCGGATCTGCGCCAGAGGCAAGACGCCGATCATCAGCGAGGTCCTGCAGATCGCCATCATGAAGATGGACTTGATGGGCGACAACGAGCTGATCGAGTTCTTGCGGTATCCCCGCCACGAAATCGTTATTAGCGAAAGCGTGGCGCGGATTTTTGAACGGACGTCACGACGTCAGATCATGACTAATTCAGAGGACGAGATAATCAGCCCGCCTCCTATTCATCCTCTGCTCTGATATCTGCAGAATGCGCGTTCCAAGTGCTAAGCATCCAATGTGGGAGTTGGTCGTGACGTCTAACACCGATGCGTGCGTTCGCGTATGGCATATGTGGCTCTAGTACTGTGCGAACCAAAATTTGATCATTTGAAATTTGGATTGGTGCAACAAGATCAGGAGCAGCGGTAATGTTCTCCCTATCTTTTAAATAAAGCGGCACCAAGTAATTCATTTTACCATAGTACCAATATGGTAAGTGCAACTGCCTATTCATGGACCACTGAATAGCACCGGATATAGCGCACATTTGAGCAACTGGCGGCGCGTCTTTCAAAAAGGCAACGCGGTCTGCGTTCTCACGTAGCATGTGGTCATGCTGCATTACGATCTCAACGCCACGAGGGATCTCATCTCCATGAGGTATGACTGGTGGAGGCGGAAGGGATGGAGCGCTAATATGCGACCCGGCCTTGATCAGCTTCCAAGGGGCACCTCGATCGCCTGCCGTAAAAACCAAATAGAGTGGCGTACCGTATCTGGTTTGAAGGTGTCCTGCCGTTATATAAAATTGGTCATCAGAAAATGTCACAGCACCTTGCTCTATGCTCCAAGCAATAGTGGCACCAAGATATTTTTTTAAGACGTGGTTATCGTTCCCCCAGTTCTCCGACAAGGCTTCTTCTGCAAGGGCATTAAGTACTGGTATTGGCGTGTATGCAAATGCATTCAGCCGCCTTACAACTTCGTTGGTGTAACCGCTCCCGATGTCCTCTTGAAGTTTTGCAATGTTCAAAATAACGCTCCATGTCTATGTCGTAGGGAGCCGAATACTTACACATATCGCCACCAAATTGCCACCACCGACTCATCGGAGGACGGCGCCTACCTGAGGTAAACGAAATGCCCATTCGCCACAGTGTCATCCACAAGATCGACAAGAAGCCCGACGGTAGCCCAGCTGTGCTGTTCCTGGGCTCATCCGAACAGGTCGAAAGCCAGGCCCGCGACGACCTGATGAGCCAACTTAACGAAAGCTACAACGCCACCGCTGGTAAGGGCTGGGGGTTCTTCCATCACGAGTCAGGCGCTTTCCCATTCAGCGGCTGGCTCGGCAAGTACATGGCCGGCGTAACCGACTTCCTGGCGTTCAGCACCACAGCCGTCGAGCACCTGACCAGGCTCATGGAAGAATCGAACCTCACCACGGGTGGGCACGCCCTCTTCTGCCACTATCAGCAAGGCATGACCGACTACCTGGTTATCGCCCTGGTGCAGGAAACCGAAGCGGTGACCATGACCGAGGAACTCAGCCTGCTGACGATCAAGCGCCTCGACTTGGACCACATCCGCCTGGCGGCGCGCATCAACCTCAGTGAATGGAAAAGCAACCCGCAGTCGAAGCAGTACATCTCGTACCTCAAAGGCAAGCAGGGCCGCAGGCTCAATGATTACTTCCGAGACTTCATCGGCTGCCAGGAAGGGATTGACGGCCCGAGCGAAACACGCACGCTGCTCAAGGCGTTCAGCGACTTTGTTGAAAGCGAGGATCTGCCAGAAGAGTCAGCCCGCGAGAAGACACATACGCTTGTCAGCTACTCAATGGTCCAGGCCAAGCAGGGCGAGCCGATCACGCTCGACGAGCTGTCGGGCCTAATCGACGAAGACCGCCCGAAGAACTTCTATGACTTCATCAAAGCGAAGGACTACGGCCTTTCCGAGGCCCTGCCGCCGGACAAGAAGACACTGAACAAATTCAGGCGCTTCACCGGGCGCGCTGAGGGCATGTCGATCAGCTTCGAAGCGCACCTGCTGGGCGACAAGATCGAGTTTGACGAAGCCGGCGGCACGCTGACGCTACGCGGCCTTCCAACTCAACTTACCGAACAGCTCAAGCGCGCCTCGTCCTGAGACATTGCTTACCGCTGAGATTTCACTAGCTGGTCAATAAGGCCCCAGGCTTGCTCGCGCGCGTGCTGCCTGGCCTTATCCAGCGAGGCAAACAGTTGGTCGCCAGGTCGGATTGGCGGCAGGCCTGGAATGCTGAGCTGATAAGTGAACCCGTTCGTGTGGTGTCGCACCTCAATGTCGAACTGATGGCCTTGGCTTTCATCACTGAATGTTTCAACGCTTGGCATATCCGCTCCTTGATCCGGCTCCATGCCGGTCACCCGATATAAATTAGTATGAGAATATGATCATTACTTTCGCGATGACACTCAATCAACCGACAGACTGCTTGTCCTTTAAGTCTAGATATCTTTGCGTTCTGTAATACCACAAAAGCATACCAACAAATGCGACTATTAATGAAACGAACTGCAGCCAGCCGTATAGATTAGCCAGCTGCTTAAGCTTCTCAAAGTAGCTTTTGACTAATTCCAAATTAGCGTTCAGTTTTGCATTTACTAATTTCGCCTCATCAAATCTTGACTGGATTTTATCTCTAGCTGCCTTCAGGCTGGGCATAGCTTCCATTAGTTCCTTAAGTGTTTTCGCTCCAGAATTCAGGTCAGCAATTACCTTGGAAAGGCGATTTGAATCTGTCTTAATCGCGTCCAGAGTCGCTAAGAACTCGACCTGCTGAATGGTCAAACTATCAATTTTCAATTCAAGATCATCTGATCGTTTATTAAGATCAAAAAAGAAAAAAACAAAACATATCATCCCTACAATCGAAAGAAACTTATACAGATTATCCGTTGGCGCCTGCATGACTTGTCCCTAATTAGCTTCAAAAATCTCCCTACCTCATACCCCATATCAACGAATCACGCCAGCCGGCGAGGCAATCGGCTGCCTGGAGCAATTATGAATCCCTTCCTGATCACCGGCCCGGCCCAGATCGGCGTCTCCGGAGGCCGAACCAGCGGGCAGATGCTACGCAAGATCCTCGACGCCCACGGCGGAAAACTCCCTGCTGATGTTCACGCCTTCTTCCAGAATACCGGCAAGGAGCGCGAAGAAACGTTAGTGTTCATCGATAAGATCGACAAGCGATGGAACGTTGGCATCGTATGGATGGAGTGGTGCCGTGTGTACGGTCAGCCGGATGACGCACCGTGGTACAAGCTCGTGGATTTTGAGACCGCCAGCCGCAACGGCGAGCCATTCACGATGATGCTCGAATATTACGCGGCATACCGAAAAGACGTGAAAAACCTGCCACCGGTGCTGCCAAACTTCTCGAACAACATGTGCACCGCCTATCTCAAGGTGAAGATCGGTGAGAAGCACATGCGCGCCCTGGGCTACGACGAATGGGATTGCGTAGTCGGCATTCGCTACGACGAGCCGAAGCGTTATCACCGCATGATGGCTGCCAATGACCGCGGGGGCACCCGTTGGGACAACCTTTGCCCTTCTTACACCGCCGGCATTACGAAGGAGGACGTTGCAGAGTTCTGGAAGGCCCAGCCGTTCGATCTAGGAATGGACTCGGACTTCGGTAACTGCGACCTGTGCTGGAAGAAAAACGAAGGAAAGCTGATCAGGACCATCATCGAAGACCCGTCCCGGGTGATCTGGTGGTCGGGCACCGAAGAGCGCTTCGGCCAGGTATTCCGGCAGGATCGAGCCGACTATAAAACGATGGGTTGGTCTGCTGAGCAGCGATCCCGGCAGACCGACTTCGATTTCGAATACCTCGCCGAAGACATCGACTGTTTCTGTGGAGACTGACTACGCTTCTGCGATCCGAAATGCTTTTGGCAAAAGTGTTGTAACTCCAAGCATGTCAGTAACGAACATGATTTCCATCGCCATCAGTATCAAGGGCATTAGGTATGGATAAAAAGAGTACCAATAAGTCGCCGTCAAAAATCTAAGACGCGGAATGCCGGTTAAAAAATAGTCATTGCGCATGTCAAGCCATGTGCGTCTGTAATCGACACGAGCGTGATTTTCTACATCAGTCGTGATGCGCGAATATTCCCTTTCGAGCCGCTCTAGCTCAGCGGGGTCGTTCCCCTCCACTGTGCCCTTCAAGCGGTTCATCTCCCGAATCAGCTCCTTGAGTCGATTTCCGCACTCCGTTAAGAGCTCTGATCGCAGCTCGTACTTTGCAGTACCGATGACAACCGAAAACACCAATACAGCTACAGCCAAGAAGATTTGCATCATATTTAGAACAGATGGAGCTACGGAAAGCGTGACCTGAGAGTTTTGAATGAGCGGGATTAGAATCAGGCCAAGCGATAAGACAGTCGTAGTAAAAAAAGAAAATCGAGCATAGTTCTTGAGCCTGTCAGCAGCAGCGAAGCGACATTTCACCGTAGTACGCATGCTCATATGTAACTTATCAAACGCAGTTGACGCAGATTTTTCCCTCGGTCCCAAAGACCAAAGCCAGGTCCAGCCATCCTTCAACATTTTCCAATCCGACACGGCAGCGAGCTCCTAATCCTGGGTGCGAGCCGAGCATACGAAATCCCCAATCTGAAAGCGACCTGCAAGCCCACCAGCGAATGCCCGGATGGTCCCAGCTAAGTCTCTTGAGCAAGCGCTGAAGCTGGCCGCAGTGTTCGATGATGGCGGCGATGGAGCGGACGCGGAAAGCGCTCGCGGTGTTGTCTGGATACTGCGCGCCCTGCTGGATGCCACTGCAGTGCTTGGAGAGATTGACCTGACCCCGAAACGTCTTGCACACGCAGAGATCGTTATCGAGCAGCAGAACAACTTGATCGCCAGCTTGCGAGCCGAGCTTGTCGAATCGTATCGCGTTGCCGCCCAGCCCCAGGGCGAGCCGGTGGACGATTGTGAAACCTTCGAATATCAGCTCGATATGTTGGGGCCTATAGATCGTTGTAATGTTTCTTGCGGATCGTATGGCGATAAGTACCACCAATGGCACGATGCCGGGCCTTACGTAGAGTATGAGGACCACGTTAAACACATCGAGCTTTATAAGCGGGAGGTCGATCGCCTATCCAAGCTCTACGCAGAGCAGCCCGCGCCGGTATCGGTGGTGCTGCCTAAGCGTAGAGACTTCTCGCCTCAAAGCGATTCGGAATGGGGCTGGAACGCCTGCCTCGACGAAGTAGCTCGCCTGACCGCCACGGTTCGAATCCCTGAGCCCCTGGTTATGACCGACGGCCTGCACACCTACGAGTACGTCACCGGCCACAACGCCGCAATCGACAAGATGCTGGGCGTAAAATCTTGAAGAGTACGGATGTACTCCACCCGCAAAACCTGTAACCCCTCCCCCTTCAAAGTCAGCTGCTATAGGTTATATCAAGGGCAGGCGATCGGCTTTCGAGACTGCTCTTTCGTCCACATATTCTGGCCTTTGATAGACCCTTTCGTCCAAGACTCACTAACCAGTGAGCAGTTGCCGTTTAGTTTCTCGACAAAAGTCCTGGGATAGCCTTCGGGTTCGTCGCCTATACGCAGCCAATTTGGATCTGTGGATGTAACAACCGATTTATTTGAACTGCAGGCTGCCAGTGCAGCTAACGAGAGCATCAGAACTACTTTTTTCATGGAAATCCTAGGCAATCCGACAAATCGTCGGGCCATTATCTTGCCACTAATCCTTTTTAAACACAGCCCGCTCTAGGCGCCTGATGGTGAAGCCATGTCTGAAATAAAGGAACGCCCCATTCTATTCTCGGCCCCGATGGTGCGCGCCATTCTGGAAGACCGGAAGACGGCCACGCGCCGGGCAGTGAAAGGTTTCCAAATCCCTACCGAGGACACCGCCATACCGATTGGCGATCGTCAGCTCTGGAGCGCTATAGGCCAGCGAGACCCACGCTATGGCTTCTGCGTATTCGGATCTACCGAAGCAGAGTGCGCCAAGGAGCTGGAAGAGTACGCACCTTGCCCATATGGCCGACGCGGCGACCGGCTGTGGGTGCGGGAAGCTTGGCAAGCTGACGCTCAGGTGGATGCTATCGCTCCGCGAGAGCTGAGCAATGGCGAACCTATCCGGTACCCGGCAGATTGGGACTTCCGGCAAACCGGTTGCGCGATGATCAAGCCAGGGAAAATTCGGCCTTCAATTCATATGCCTCGCTGGGTCAGCCGCATCCTGTTGGAGATTACCGACGTGCGCGTCGAGCGGTTGCAGGACGGCGAAGGTGAGACGGCCTACGAAAGCCGTTACATCGCCGAGGGCATTAACCGAATCCATCAGGGCGACGGCGATTATGCTTTCCACCCTTTCAAGTCCGAGCCAGGCCCAGGCAACTGGACTGACCCTTTCGACGCCTGGCGAGAACTGTGGGTGGGGATCAACGGCGCCGAGTCGTGGAACTCCAACCCGTGGGTCTGGGTGGTCGACTTCAAGCGGGTGACGCCATGAGCCTCCGCCAACGAATCATCACCTACATGAGCGGCGTACTAGGCGCTGGCGGTTGGTTCTGCACCTGGTGGTTTCGGTTTCACATTGAGCCGTTCACCACCAAGCAGATCCGACGGGAGCTGGAGCTGATGAAGCGCGATGGCCTCGTTGAGTCGGACCACAGCCAGAGCAACAACACCAAATGGAAACTGGTCGAGGTGACGCCATGATCGCCACCCTCTGGTTCGCCTACGTCTTCATCTACAAGGCGGGCAGGCCATGACAGACCATGAACTGTTAAAGCTGTCAGCCAAGGCTATGGGCTTCGAGCTGGAGTACCGGCGCGGGAGCGATGCCTTCTACTACGACGATCCAGAATCTGGCCGGGAGCAATGGAACCCACTCAGCGATGAAGGCCAGGCTGTCCGCATTGCGGTGCAGCTTCAGCTCAGCATCCTCTGGTTCACCAATCTGCAATACGTGATGGTCGAGCGGCGCGGCTTCGGTGGGAACATCGGCTGGACCGAGGATGCAGATCGAGGTGGAGCTCTCTGCCAGGCGATCACTGTCGTAGCGGCGCAAATCGGCTCCACGCTTCCCTAACCCCAATCCCCCTATATGCCTGCCGGTGAGTCGTCCAATAAATTAGCGCCCTTTACCAAAAGAGTATCCTAGAGCAAGAGTTATAACCGGCATAAATATCGACCAGACACTCTTCATATCCTCCATTACATCACTACCACCAAAATATGACCTTACATACAAAGCAACTGACATCGCACAACCAATACTAAAACTCCACCTAATAGTAATATAAATAAAAGTATCTTTTGCGTATTCCCCAGAACCTATCTGCTTCGTTATAACACCTTCGACCGGGCGACCAACTTGCGACCTGGGATTTTCGATGACGGAAGTTTTTATTTTCTGATTTAAACTTCCACTTTGAGACTCTCCGTTATCTATCATCAAGATGCCTCCGCCCAAAGCGTATACTCAAACCTCCTAATCTTTGACTCCTCAACTACAAGCTGAGTCCAATACGTCATCGATATGATTGTACTTCCTGCCTTAGCCAATATAATAGGATCAAAAATTGACTCACCCACCATATTGGTATGATTAAACAAGCGAACAACTAATTTTCCATCATCTCGAACTCCAACTTCATACCTGCTCGCCTCGGAGTCCTTTGAAAAAACCACCTCACATGACCAATCGTCTAAAAAAATCTCAAACGAATCCATACCACTTAGATGGACGGTATTCGTGCAAACCAACTCACGAGACCCTAATTTAGTTTTGACCTTTGGAAGGTACATAGCTTTCACTGAAAATACTCCTGTGAGCCCACATCTCAAACTTAATACATACTATAAGTAAGACCAACCAAAAACCTTAGCCTCAACTTACAATCACAAATACTAAATTATATCACGCATCCAGCCCTTAACCACCTCTGCCGCCCAGCGCGGCAAGGACACCCCATGTTCGCAATGAAACTCACTCTGATACTGCTGGGCGCTTTGCTGTACCTGGTCGGAACACTCGGCTGGTTCTTCTGGGTCGGGCTCGACCTGCTGGACACCGGCACCACCGAGGCACTGCTCTACGCCTTCGCCGGGACCTGCGCCTGGCTGCTGATCAGCTTCGGCCTGGCAATCCAAATCATCAAGACAGCGGGGCCTGCGGGCTCACTCGACAAACCAGAGGCATAGAGGTGCACACCATGGAAATGCAAAGCGAAACCCTTGCCGAAGAAGAAATCGCGGCAATTACTGGCTATATGATCCCCTCGCGCCAGATCGCGTGGCTCAACCTGAATGGATGGAAGTACGTGCTGACCCGGGCGCGCCGGCCAGTTGTGGGCCGGGTATACGCTCGGATGAAGCTGGCAGGCGTAAAGCCCTCAGCAGAAAACGTTGCGGCCGAAGCCTGGTCGTTGGACTTGTCACGAGTAGGATAAAAAGATGCGAGCGAAAAAGGCGGCAAACAGGGACCTGCCGCCGCGAATGATTCGGCGCGTACGCACGCTGATGGGTGGCAAAGAGTGGGTTGGCTATTACTACGACGGGAGGAATGAAGACGGGAAGCGGGTGGAAATCCCGCTCGGGGGTGATTTGGATATCGCAAAGGCTGAATGGGCAAAGCTTGATTGCAAGCCCGTGCCGAAGAAGAACGCCCTGCTGGCCCAGGTGTTTGACCGGTATGAGCGGGAAATAATCCCTGGCAAGAAACCAAAGACGCAGAGCGACAATCTGCTGAGCCTCAAACAGCTGCGCAAGGCCTTCAATGACGCCCCCATTGACGCAGTTTCGCCGCAGATCATCGCGCAGTACCGGGACAGCCGAACCGCCAAAGTCCGGGCCAATAGGGAGATATCCCTACTGTCCCACATCTACAACATTGCGCGGGAGTGGGGGCTCACAGAGAACAACCCCGCCGCCGGCGTGCGCAAGAACAAAGAGGTGCCGCGTGACTTCTACGCCACCGAGGAAATCTGGAGCGCCGTGTATGCCGTCGCAGCCTCGGAACTGCGTGACGCGATGGACCTGGCCTACCTGACTGCCCAGCGCCCGGCGGATACGCTGTCCATGCGTGAGGCGGACGCCGTAAACGAATTCCTGCAGGTGTCCCAGGGCAAGACATCGAAGAAGCTGCGCATTCGCCTGACCGCTGCCGGCGCACTCAATGACCTGGGCGCCTTGGTTGCAAGGCTGATAGAGCAAAGACGCTCACGGGGAGTACGAAACCCTTACCTGATAATCACCGAAGACGGCAGGCAGGTGACTAAGCACATGCTTCGCCTACGCTTTGATGACGCTCGCGACAAAGCAATCGCCATCGCCAGAGAGGCAGGCGACGGTGTTCTTGCATCCAGTATTCGACAGTTTCAGTTCCGTGATATCCGCCCGAAAGCTGCCAGTGAGATTCTGGATCTGGGCGACGCAAGCCGCCTGCTGGGACATACGGACAAGCGGATAACCGAGACGGTTTACCGTCGTGTCGGGGAGATCGTGAAGCCGACGCGCTGACCGCGATCAGCGCTAGGTTGCGGAAACTGCCGGAAATGATGCGGAAACGATCAGTCTGTAGAGATTTTTCTGAGACAAACCCCAGAAACGCAAAAGCCCCGCTTTCGCGGGGCTTTCGTGTAAATCTTGGCGGGAAACCAGGGATTCGAACCCTGGAGACGCTATTAACGTCCGCCGGTTTTCAAGACCGGTGCATTCAACCACTCTGCCAATTTCCCTTGTGCATCACGGGATTATAGTAGCCCATCCCGTGTCAGCGGGCGCCATAATACCCGAATGAAACACACTGTCAAACTCTCTGCATCGCTTGTTACAAGGCGTCTGTTATGATCTTTGCGACTGAACGTTTCAAAACTGAAGGAGTGTCGCCATGCGCGAACAGAATTACGCAGTGAATGGCAACGCGCAGGCTGAGCAGCTTGAAGTCAGCCGCGTGTTGCGCAACACCTACGGCTTGCTCGCCCTTACCCTCGCATTCAGCGGCGTGATGGCTTACGTGGCCCAGCAGATGCGCGTCGGCTACCCGAATATCTTTGTCGTGTTGATCGGCTTCTATGGTCTGTTCTTCCTGACCAACAAGCTGCGTGACTCGGCCTGGGGCCTGGTGTCGGCGTTTGCCTTGACCGGTTTCATGGGTTTTATCCTCGGCCCGATCCTCAACCGCTACCTGGGCATGGCCGGCGGCGCGGAAGTGGTCAGTTCGGCGTTTGCCATGACGGCCCTGGTGTTTGGTGGTCTGTCGGCCTACGTGCTGATCAGCCGTAAGGACATGAGCTTCCTGGGTGGCTTCATCACCGCAGGTTTCTTCGTGTTGCTGGCGGCGGTGGTGGCCAGCATGTTCTTCCAGATCAGCGGCCTGCAACTGGCGATCAGCGCGGGTTTTGTGCTGTTTTCCTCGGTGTGCATCCTGTTCCAGACCAGCGCCATCATCCACGGCGGTGAGCGTAACTACATCATGGCGACCATCAGCCTGTATGTGTCGATCTACAACCTGTTCATCAGCCTGTTGCAGATCTTCGGCATCATGAGCCGCGATGACTGATCAATCGCAGCAATAAAAATGCCCCGTATCGCGAGATACGGGGCATTTTCATTTTCAGAGCAGATAAAGCTCAGTACTGATTGGGTTCCATTTCCAGCTCGACCTTGAAGCGCTTGAAGATATCTTGCTGGATGCGTAGCGCAAGTTGGGCAATCTCTTGCCCGGTGGCGGTGCCGTAGTTGACCAGTACCAGCGCTTGCATCTTGTGCACGCCCGCATCGCCCTCCCGGAACCCCTTCCAACCGGCCTTGTCGATCAGCCAGCCGGCGGCGAGTTTCATTTGGCCGTCTGCCTGAGGGTAGGCCACCAGGTCCGGATACTGGCTTTGCAGTTCAACCGCCAGGGCATGGGACACCAGTGGGTTCTTGAAGAAGCTGCCCGCATTGCCCAGCTCTGCCGGGTCTGGCAGTTTCTCGCGGCGAATGCTGCAGATCGCACGGCTCACATCGCTTGGCGTGGCGTGGGTGATGCCCTGCGCGACCAGACGCTGTTGCACCGGGCCGTAGTCGAGTTTCAGGTGACTGGCGCGGCTGAGGGAAAAGCGTACCCGCAAGATCAGCCAACGCCCGACTTCGTGCTTGAACAGGCTGTCACGGTAGGCGAACTTGCATTCGTCGAGGCTGAAGTCCCGCAGTTCGCCCGTCTGGCGATCCAGGGCGGTGAGGCCGGCGAAGACATCCTTGATCTCTACACCATAGGCGCCGATGTTCTGCATCGGCGCGGCGCCGACAGTGCCGGGGATGAGGCTGAGGTTTTCCAGGCCGCAGAAGCCGTGTTCAAGGGTCCACAGCACAAACGGATGCCAGGCTTCGCCCGCTTCGGCTTCGACCACCACGCGCATGCCATCATCGCTCAGCACACGAATGCCTTGGGTCGCCATACGCAACACCAGCGCCGGAACATTTTGGGTCAACAGCAAATTGCTGCCGCCACCGATCACCAGCAACGGCACCGCGTGTGCGGCGGCATAGCCGATGGCCTCGCGCACGTCAGCATCACTGTGGGCCTCGGCAAATAATTGCGCGCTCACATCAATGGCAAAGCTGTTGAATGGCTTGAGCGATACCTGCGCACGCACTTGCAAGGTCATAACCGCCCCTTCAATTCGATCACCAATAAGTCACAGGCGCGTTCGATCAGGTCAAGGACCCGTTCGAAACCTTGCTCACCTTCATAGTAAGGGTCTGGCACCTCGTCCACTTCGCCATCAAAGCGACGCAGGAACAAATCCAGTTCCGCCTTGCCCTGCCCCGGCTGCATGGCCTTGAGGTTGCGCAGGTTACTGTGGTCCATGGCCAGGATCAGGTCATAGCGGGCAAAGTCAGCGCGGGAAACCTGCTGGGCACGCTGGCCCGACAAGTCATAGCCGCGCGCCAGCGCCGCACGCTGGCTGCGCTGGTCCGGCGGGTTGCCAATATGCCATTCTCCGGTGCCAGCAGACGCCACCTCAACCTGGCCAGCCAAGCCTGCTTCACGCAACTTATGGCGCAAGATGCCTTCAGCGGTTGGCGAGCGGCAGATATTGCCCAGGCATACAAACAGAACTTCCATCAGGCGCCCAGCAGGCGACGGACGCGTTCGAGGTCTTCCTGGGTATCGACACCCGCTGGCGGTGCTTCCAACGCATCGCCCACGTGGATACGCACGCCGTGCCAGAGGGCACGCAGTTGTTCCAGGGACTCGGTATTCTCGAGCCAGCACGGGCCCCAACTGACGAAGTCGTGCAGGAAACCGGCGCGGTAGGCATAGATGCCGATATGGCGGCGATATGGCACGCCCTCCGGCAACACGTCGCGATTCTTGGCAAAGGCATCCCGCGCCCACGGCAAAGTGGAGCGACTGAACGTCAGTGCCAGGCCGTTGATGTCGCTGACCACTTTCACCACGTTCGGGTTGAACAGCGTCTCGATGTCTTCGATCGGTTCGGCCAGGGTCGCCATACGCGCCTCGCCATGGGCCGCGAGGTTGGCAGCGACCTGATCGATGACACCCGGCGGTATCAATGGCTCGTCGCCTTGCACGTTCACTACAATCGCGTCGGGTGCCAGACCCAGCTGAGTGGCGACTTCGGCCAGGCGATCAGTACCGGAGTTATGGTCTTCGCGGGTCAGGACCGCTTCGGCACCAAAGCCTTTGCACGCCTCGATGATACGCGGGTCATCGGTAGCCACCACCACCCGTTCGGCGCTGCTCTTGCACGCTTGCTCCCACACCAGCTGGATCATCGGCTTGGTGCCGATCATTTGCAACGGTTTGCCCGGCAGACGGGTCGAGGCATAGCGCGAGGGAATGACAACGGTAAAGGCGGTGGTCATTTATCCAGGCGCTCATCGGTGGTCAGGGTGCGGGCTTCGCTTTCGAGCATGACCGGGATGCCATCGCGGATAGGGTAAGCCAGGCCGGCACCTTTGCTGATCAGCTCGGTTTTGTCGGCGCTGAGCTTGAGCGGGCCTTTGCAGATCGGGCAAGCGAGGATATCGAGCAGTTTGGTGTCCATGAGTGTTTCCTGGAAAAAAACGTTTTAAGGCAAAAGACGGTTGGGCAGCAGACGCATCAGCTGCATGTCGAACCAGGCGACGAACGCCGGCGACGGTACCGCATCCACCGCAAGGTACCACCAGTCGGGCTGGGCAAAGGCGCGGCACTTCACCGCGTCCTTTTCGGTCATGACCAGCGGCAATGACGGGGTAAAATTCAAGACCTCTTCGCTGTAGAGCGCGTGATCGGCAAAAGCATGGGGTAACGCCTGCCAGTGTAGCGTTTCAAGGGTATTGAAGAAACGTTGCGGATTGCCTATTCCGGCCACCGCATGCACCTGCTGGCCCTGCGGAAAATAGGTGACCGGCTGGCGCTCGCCGCTGTGCAGGTTGACCAGCGCTGTGGGCTGCAGGCGGAAGGCAAAGCCATCTTCACGGTCTGAAAGGGCACCGTTATAAAGCACCCCGTCCACACTCTGCAGGCGCTCCACCGGTTCGCGCAACGGCCCGGCAGGCAGGCACCGGCGGTTACCGAGGCCACGGGCGGCATCGATCAGCACCAGTTCAAGATCGCGGGCCAGGCGGTAGTGCTGCAGGCCATCATCGGAGAGGATCAGGTCCAGGGGCTCGCAGGCCAGCAGGGCCTTTACCGCACGACTGCGATCAGGATCGATCATCAGCGGTACACCGCTGCGCTGCACGATCAGCAAGGGTTCGTCACCGGCCACCTCGGCACTGTGGCCCGCCTCGACCCGCCACGGCAACTGCGGCGGCTTGGCACCGTAGCCTCGACTGACCACTCCTACGCGCAAGCCATTGCGTCGGCAGTGCTCGATCAACCACAGGATCAACGGTGTCTTACCGGTGCCTCCCACCGTGATATTGCCCACCACGATCACTGGCACAGACGACTGATAAATCTCGCCCTCGCCCGCCACGAAGCGCGCATGCTTGCGTTGAACCACACGGCGATACAACGATTCCAGCGGTCGCAGCAACATTAGTGCTGGATGACCTTCGTACCATGCCTTGAGTAAACGGTCGGAGATGGCCATCAGGGCGGGCTCGCCGCCTCGACGGTGGTCATGCGCAAATGGCTGAAACCGAGCTTGCCGGCAGCGTCCATTGCGGTGATCACGGCCTGGTGCGGGGTTTTGCCATCGGCGCTGATGGACAGCGGCAACTGGGTGTCGCCACCAGACTCCTTCTGCAACGCCTCCATCAGGCTGGGAAGGTCATTTTTCTCCAGCAACTGGTTATTCACCGAAAACACCCCTTCGGCGCTGATAGCGATGTCCAGTTGCTTGACTTGCTGGTCTTCGGCAGGCGAGCCACTCACCGCTTCAGGCAGGTCGACACGCAACTGGGTTTCGCGGGTGAAGGTGGTGGTCACGACAAAAAACAGCAGCAGGATGAACACCACATCGATCAACGACGCGAGGTTGATATCAACATTTTCCCGTTGCTTGCGGCGAAATTTCACGCTTTGCCCTCGACCAGGTCTACATCACGATCGCCCTGCACCACCTCCACCAGCTTGATGGCTTCCTGCTCCATACCGACCACCAGCTCATCAATGCGACGCAGCAGGAAACGGTGGAAGAACACCGAAGGAATACCTACCATCAGGCCGGCTGCGGTGGTGATCAACGCCTTGGAGATCCCCCCGGCCAGGACCGCTGCGTTAGTGGTCATGCCCGAGCCAGTGAACGAGCTGAAGATATCGATCATGCCGAGTACTGTGCCGAGCAAACCGAGCAACGGCGCCATGGCGGCGATGGTGCCAAGGGCGTTGATGTAGCGTTCCAGTTCATGGATGACCCGGGCGGCCGCCTCTTCGATGCACTCCTTCATGATCTCGCGACCATGCTTGGAATTGGCCAGACCGGCGGCCAGGATTTCACCCAGCGGCGAATTGGCGCGCAGCTCCTTGAGTTTTTGCTTGTCGAGCTGCTTGTTCTTGATCCAGCCCCAGACTTGCCCCAGCAGATGCTCGGGGGTGACGCGACTGGCGCGCAGGGTCCACAGGCGTTCGGCAACGATGCCGAGTGCAGCGATGGAACTCAGAATGATCGGCAACATCATCCAGCCGCCGGATTTGACCAATTCCCACACAGTGAATGCCCCCTCGAAAAAGTGCGCCACTTTATCATATAGGTGCGACAGCGGGGTTCGTCGGCTACACACCCGCCTGTTGCCGCTCGGGTCTTTGGTAACACGCGATTACGGTAACGGTTCGCGCCAGAAACGGCGTTGACTGCGCGCAACCATCGGTGGCAGAAACGCCCCCAGGCGCAGGCGTACGGCACCCTGCTCGGCACTGTCGTACACCCGGCTGCCCAGCAAGTGGTAGCGTTCCAGGACCTGCGGATGAGGATGACCGAACGTATTGCTGCGCCCGCGGGAAATCAATACCGATGTGGGCGCCAGCCGCTGCAGGAACGGCCAGGATGACGAACTGCGGCTGCCATGGTGCGGGGCTTGCAGCCAGTCGGTCTGGACCGCCAGCGAAGAGGCCAGAAAAGCCTGTTCGGCGGCGCGATCAATGTCACCGGTGAGCAGCAGGCGTTCTCCATTGGCCTCAACCTGCAACACACAAGACCTCGGATTGCCATCAAGCCCATCAGCCCACTGCCACAATTGAAATGACACACCCTCCCATTCCCATCGTTCGCCGCTGGTACAGGGTTGGGTGGCAAGAAAGTCTGGCAAACCTTCGGTTTCACCGCCCACCACACGCTTGACGGGCAACCCCCGAGCCACCGCCGACGCCCCCCCCGCGTGATCGGCATCGGCATGGCTGAGCAGCATCATGTCCAACTGGCCTATCCCGAGCTTTTTCAACGACGGCAACACGACGCGCGCGCCCAGGTCGACAGGCCCCGAGCGCGGCCCGGCATCGTAGAGCAACGTATGATGACGGGTGCGCAGGATCAGTGCCTGCCCCTGGCCGACGTCCAGTTGCACCACATCTACCTGCCCGTGGGGCACCCACTCCCTGGGCGCAAATACAGCCATCAACAGCATGGGCCAGCCCAGCACCCGGAACGGCAACCCCTTGGGCAGCAACAAAATCACCGCGCCAGCCAGGCTAACCAACCAATACCCCAAAGGTACCTCGGCGGGTACCCAGGCCGGCAATTGCGCGGCCAGCAACCCCAGGCCTTTAAACAATCCGTCCAGCGCACCGCCGGCCAGCCACAGCAACCCCTCCCCAGCCAGCGGCACCCACAGCAACGCCGTGCCCAGCAGCGCCAAAGGCAGCACTACCAGGCTGATCCAAGGCACGGCAAGGAGATTGGCCACAGGTGCGCTGAGGCTGATGGGCAAACCCAGCACCAACAACACTGGAAACAAACCAATGGCAATCAGCCACTGGGGTCGGGTCCACACCTGCCAGGCGCTCCAGGGCCCCAGGCGCCCGCCGAACGCCAACAGCAACACCGCGACCGCCGCAAACGACAACCAGAACCCTACCTGCAGGCTGGCCAAGGGCTCCAGCACCAGCACGCCGTTCAGTGCCAGCAGCAACGGCCACCACACGCCCAAATGGCGGAAACGCAGACGCCACAGCAGCACCAGGCCAACCATCATGCAGGCCCGTTGCACCGGCACGCCGAACCCGGCCAGCAGCCCGTAACCCAATGCCGCGCCAAATGCCAGACCGCACGCCCACGGCAGCCACGGCCAGGTTCGGGGCCAGCAACCATAGCGCGCCAGCATCGCGACCAAGCCGTAGATCAACCCCGCCAGCAAGCCGATGTGCTGCCCGGAAATCACCAGCAGATGCACCGTGCCCGTGTCCTGCAACACCTGCCAATCCTCAGGCGCCAGGCCGGAACCGTCGCCCAATACCAGCGCCGCCAAGCCCGCCTCACGGCCTTGGGCATCCACCGCCATCAGGCGCTGGCGAACAGCATCGCGCCAGGCATTGCGGGCCGGTGCAAGACGCTCTCCGTCTTTTACCGTTGCGGTGGCACCGATACGCTGGGCCAGCAGCCAGGCTTCGTGGTCGACCCCATGGAAATTGAGCAGGCCCGCAGGCCGCTTGAGTGTCAACGCCAAACGCCAGCGTTCGCCGCTGTTCACCACTGGCCCGCCGTGCCAGGACACGCGGATACGTTTGGGCAGCCGAACCTTGCGCGCCCGGCCGTCGGCCAGTTCAAAGCGCACGCCCGTACCTGTCTGCTGGGGCAAGCCCACCACACGTCCCTCCACCCAGCGAGTCTGCCCCTCCAGGGCCGGCTGCAGGCGATCATCCAGCGCCCGCTGCGCGCTGAAACAGGCCCAACTCAAGCCCACCAGAAAGAACGCCACGGGATAGGACCGAAAAGGCAACAGCATCAAGGCCAGCACCAGCATGGCCAACAACCCGGCGCCAGGCGGCAACACCGGTAACCACCGCAACGCCAGCAACCCCAGCGCCAACGCCAACATCCCTGTCTTCATGGATCATCCTTTTCCAGTGATCCACTCAGTCTTAGCCGGCTGAACGACAGCGCCTATGATGTTTTGTCACAAAGTCTGAATTTTCTGTTTATAGAATCCGGGCATACTTGCCCCTCGAATTGACCTGGACCCCTTATGCCCCGGCGCTTATTCAAACGGTACATGCCTGATCCCAGCAGTATCAGGGAACACAAGTCATTACAGTTTCTTGGCACGCTGCTGCATGACCCCAACCTCTGGCACCTGAACCGGCACTCAGTGGCTCGTGCCATGGCGGTGGGTTTATTTGCGGCGTTTATCCCGATTCCATTGCAGATGTTGCTTGCCGCGGTCCTGGCGATTTCGGTGCGCGGCAATATGCCTATCGCCATCAGCCTGGTGTGGTTGACCAACCCCATCACCATGCCGGTGGTGTTCATCTGTACCTATATGACCGGCGCCTGGCTGATGAATGTGCCGCCACGCAGCTTGCCCGACAACCTTACGTGGGAATGGATCAGCGGCCAGTTGAGCACTCTTTGGCAGCCATTCCTGCTGGGTTCGGTGGTATTGGGGGTGGTATTGGGCGCCTTGGCTTATTGCCTGACCATGGCGTACTGGCGCTGGTGGGTGGCGCACCAGTGGAAAAAACGCAAACTGCGCCGGCGCTGAGCGCTAACGGGCCAGCAAACGCAAATGCACCCGCAGACCCTGCCCGGTATTTTCAGCCCATAAGCGACCGCCCTGGCGCTGCACGGCGTTGCGGGCAATGCTCAGCCCCAGGCCGAAACCGCCATCGCCGGGCCGCGAGCCGTCCAGCCGGGTGAAGGGCGCGAAGATGCGCTCCAGATCATCCTCAGCAATCCCGGCCCCCTGATCCTGCAGCCAGATATGCCAATACTCCCCCTGCCGACAGCCGTCGAGTTGCACGCAGCCGTCGTGTGGCGAGTGGCGTATGGCGTTGCGCAGGACATTTTCCAAGGCCTGGGCCAGTGCATTGAGGTTGCCACGCACCCAACTGTCCGCGGGTAACAGGCACGGCAAGCGCGATGCGGACCAACCGCTTTCAAAACAAGCATTCTCGCGCAATATGTCCCACAAGGCCTGGAGCTGAATGTCTTCCTGGGGCAACGGCGTTGTTTCGCTGTCGAGCCAGGCCAGTTGCAGGCTGTCTTCCACCAGGCGCTGCATGGCGTCGATTTCTCGGCCCAGGCGCTCGCGCAGCTTGGCCAGGTCTTGCTCGCTGTCGCAGGCTACCCGCAGGCGGCTCAACGGTGTGCGCAGTTCATGGGACATATCGCGCAGCAGCTGCTGCTGCAAACGCACCGTGCCCTGCAAGCGTTCGGACATATGGTCAAAGGCGCGGCCCAGCTCGCCCAGTTCATCCTGGCGGCTGGTGGCATCACGGGACATCCGCGTATTGAGTTGGTCCGCACGCCAGGCATTGGCCTGCTCGCGCAATTGGTTGAGGGGCATGATCAGCAGCCGGTAAAGGCCGATGCACAGCAACAGGGTAAACAGACCTGGAATCACACCATTGGTGACCACCCGCCAGAACAGTTGATAGCGCCCAGGCATAAAGCGCTGCGGCAGCTCGATCACCAGCGACCCAGCGCCAGGGTCGACCGGAAACGGTACTTTCATCCAGGGCAAACCAATGACATGCCGGCTGACCGGCCAATCCAATCCACGCAAAAACGTCAGGCGCTGGCTTTCCTTGTCACTCAAGGGCGTGCTGCCCAGGGACTGCAGGTCGTTACCGATCACCCCTACCCAAGTGCTTTCGCGCTCGGCCATCCGCTGCAGCCAGGCATCTACGCCCGCGCTGCCTTGTGTGCTCCACGCCAGTTCGGCACCCGCGGCATAGCCAGTGAGAATCTCCCGCGACTTGTCGGACAGATACGCGCTCTGCTGTTCCATATAGCGGCCCCACGACCAACTGAGCCAGATCATCAGCAAACAGAAGGCGATTAACAGGCAGGCCAGCTTCCAGAACAACGAGTGCCTGCCGGGCAGTCGTTCAAAGCCCTTCATCGTGACCGCTCAGCACGTAGCCCTTGCCCCATACGGTACGTACTTCACGCTCGATGTAACCGATGGCCTTGAGCTTGCGGCGGATCTGGCTGACATGCATGTCGAGACTGCGGTCATGGGGCGCATAACCGCGCTGCAACACCTGCTGATACAGGAAGGCTTTGCTGAGGACTTCTTCGGCATTGCGGTGCAGGGTTTCCAGCAGGCGGTATTCGCTGCGCGTGAGCGCGGCCCACTGGTCCTGGCAGGACACATCGCAGCGTTCATCATCAAAGTGCAGCACCCGGGCATGTTCAGGTACCGAGGCGCGCGGCGGCTCGGGCCGGCGATCCAGGGCAACGCGGCGCAGGATCGCTTCAATACGCACGCACAGTTCAACCATGCTGAACGGCTTGGGTAGATAGTCGTCCGCACCCAGGCGAAAACCGCTGATACGGTCGGCTTCAGCGCCCAGGGCTGACATCAGGATCACGGGCATGGCGTGGCTCTGGCGCAAATGAGTGAGGATCGACAAACCGTCCAGCCCCGGCAGCAGAATATCCATCAGCACCAGGTCGAAGGCCTGGGCGCGGGCCAGTTGCAGGCCCTGCTGGCCGTTCTGGCACCAGGTCACCTGGAAACCACTGCGGCCGAGTTGCTCGTGCACGTAGGCACCCAACACAGGGTCATCTTCGATGGTCAGGATACTGGGTAGGCCAACTGCTGCGGGAGTCATTAGCGTCTGCAAGTCATTCTCAATCACTGATTATTCAAGATTAAACGTTCACAGGCAATCGCCACCCGGCGCCGAATGGCCCGAAGATTGCCGCATGTCATTAATTTGCAAGATTCCAGGCCGCGCAAATGGCTACACTGCGCAGGTGGCGCTGGCCGGATGCCGGCGTGGATGATTGATAACAACGTGGTAGCAGGAGAGTGGCGTGCTTAGAAGAATGGGGATAAAAGGCCGCGTACTGTTGCTGACCTTATTACCGACCAGCCTGATGGCGCTGTTGTTGGGCGGCTATTTCACCTGGATGCAGCTGTCGGAGTTGCAGACCCAGCTATTGCAACGCGGCGAAATGATCGCCGAGCAACTGGCACCGCTGGTGGCCCCAGCCATGGGCCACAAGGACACCGACCTGCTGGAGCGTATCGCCACCCAGTCCCTGGAACAGCCGGATGTGCGCGCCGTGTCGTTCCTGGCGCCAGACCGCTCGTCCCTGGCCCATGCCGGCCCGACCATGCTCAACCAGCCACCCACCGGCAACAGCTCGCAACTGTTACAGCGTTCCGGCAACGACGCCACCCGCTATCTACTGCCGGTGTTTGGCCGCCATCGCAACCTGGCGGGCGAGTTGATTCCCGATGAGGCCGACCGCCTGCTGGGGTGGGTGGAAGTCGAGCTGTCCCACAATGGCATGCTGTTGCGCGGCTATCGCAGCCTGTTCGCCAGCCTTCTGCTGATCGCCATCGGCCTGATGTGTACCGCCGCCCTCGCCCTGCGTATCAGCCGTACCATCAATTCGCCGATTGGCCAGATCAAGCAAGCGGTGGCGCAGCTCAAGGACGGCAACCTGGAAACACGCTTGCCACCCTTGGGCAGCCAGGAATTGGACCAGCTCGCGTCTGGCATCAACCGCATGGCCGAAACTCTGCAAAATGCTCAGGAAGAGCTGCAACACAGCATCGACCAGGCCACCGAAGACGTGCGCCAGAACCTGGAAACCATCGAGATCCAGAACATCGAGCTGGACCTGGCACGCAAGGAAGCCCTGGAAGCCAGCCGTATCAAATCGGAGTTCCTGGCCAACATGAGCCATGAGATCCGCACACCGCTCAACGGCATCCTCGGCTTTACTCACTTGCTGCAAAAAAGCGAATTGTCGCCGCGCCAGCTGGATTACCTGGGCACTATCGAAAAATCTGCGGATAACCTGCTGGGCATCATCAACGAAATCCTCGATTTCTCGAAGATTGAAGCCGGCAAACTGGTGCTCGACAGCGTGCCTTTCAACCTGCGCGACTTGCTGCAAGACACCTTGACCATCCTCGCCCCCGCCGCCCATGCCAAGCAGCTCGAACTGGTGAGCCTGGTGTACCGCGACACGCCCCTGGCGTTGGTGGGCGACCCGCTGCGGCTCAAGCAGATCCTGACCAACCTGATCAGCAATGCGATCAAGTTCACCCGCGAAGGCACCATTGTGGCCCGGGCCATGATCGAGGACGAGCAGGAAGACAGCGTGCAATTGCGCATCAGTGTGCAAGACACCGGCATTGGCCTGTCGAACCAGGATGTGCGCGCCCTGTTCCAGGCATTCAGCCAGGCCGACAACTCGCTGTCGCGCCAGCCCGGCGGCACCGGTTTGGGCTTGGTGATTTCCAAGCGGTTGATCGAGCAGATGGGCGGCGAAATCGGCGTCGACAGCACGCCGGGTGAAGGTTCGGAATTCTGGATCAGCCTGAACCTGCCCAAGACCCGTGACGACGTCGAAGACCTGCCCGCCGCGCCGCTATTGGGGCGTCGTGTGGCCGTGCTGGAAAACCACGAACTGGCGCGCCAGGCCCTGCAACATCAGTTGGAAGACTGCGGCCTGGAAGTCACGCCGTTCAATACCCTGGAAAGCCTGACCAACGGCATCACCAGTGCGCACCAGACCGAACAGGCCATCAGCCTGGCGGTGCTCGGCGTCACGGCCAACGACATTCCGCCCGAGCGCCTCAACCAACACCTGTGGGACCTTGAACACCTGGGCTGCAAGGTGCTGGTGCTGTGCCCGACCACCGAGCAGATGCTGTTCAACCAATCGGTGCCCAACCCCAACAGCCAACTGCAGGCCAAGCCCGCCTGTACGCGCAAGTTGCGCCGCTCCCTGGCCGACCTGATCAGCCCGCGCCCTTCGCGCAGCGAACCCGGTGAGCCGTTGTCCAGCCGTGCGCCACGGGTGCTGTGCGTGGACGACAACCCGGCCAACCTGTTGCTGGTGCAAACCCTGTTGGAAGACATGGGCGCCAAGGTGCAGGCGGTGGAAAGCGGTTACGCGGCGGTCGACGCCGTGAAGCAGGAAACGTTCGATTTGGTGCTGATGGACGTGCAAATGCCCGGCATGGATGGCCATCAGAGCACCGAGGCGATCCGCCAGTGGGAAAGCGAACGCCACGGCACACCGCTGCCGGTGGTAGCCCTCACGGCTCACGCCATGGCCAACGAAAAACGCGCCCTGCTGCAAAGCGGTATGGACGACTACCTGACCAAACCCATCAGCGAGCGGCAATTGGCCCAGGTGGTATTGAAATGGACCGGCCTGGCGCTGCGTAACCAAGGCCCGGAGCGCACCCATGAAGGTGCGGCCCAGGGCGTGCAGCTCTTGGTACTCGACCACGAAGAAGGCCTGCGCCTGGCCGCCAACAAGGCCGACCTGGCCGCCGATATGCTCGCCATGCTGCTGGCCTCCCTGGAGGCTGATCGCCTGGCAATTACCCACGCCCGCGAAGCCAATGACAACCATGCCTTGATCGAGCGCGTGCACCGTTTGCACGGCGCCACCCGCTACTGTGGCGTGCCGCAATTACGCGCAGCCTGCCAACGCGCCGAAACCCTGCTCAAGCAGGATGACGCCAAGGCCATGGCCGCGCTGGACGAACTGGACATGGCGATTGCGCGGCTGGCCAGTGAAGCCAGAGTCAGCGCCTGACCCTGTTTTCATGGGCAACGAATCAACAATGTGTAAATTGCAGGGAGCCTTCTCAATGCGCGTCATTCTCTTCAGCAGCCAAACCTACGACCGCGAGAGTTTCCTCGGCGAACCGCTGCCGGCTGGCCTGGAACTGCAATTCCAACCCGCCCGGCTCAACCTCGATACCGTGGCCCTGGCCGAACACCACGAGGTGGTCTGCGCCTTCATCAACGACGACCTCAGCGCCCCCGTGCTGGAGCAACTGGCCAAGGGCGGCACACGCCTGATTGCCCTGCGCTCGGCGGGCTACAACCACGTCGACTTACCCGCCGCCCAGCGCCTGGGCCTGACCATCGTGCGCGTGCCCGCCTATTCGCCCCACGCAGTGGCCGAGCATGCCGTCGCCCTGATCCTGGCCCTCAACCGTCGCCTGCACCGTGCCTACAACCGTACCCGCGACGGTGATTTCAGCCTGCACGGGCTGACCGGTTTTGATCTGGTCGGCAAAACGGTCGGCGTGGTCGGCACCGGTCAGATCGGCGCGACCTTCGCCAAGATCATGGCCGGCTTCGGCTGCCAGTTGCTGGCCTACGATCCCTTCCCCAACCCACAGGTGCAGGACCTCGGGGCCCGCTACGTGAGCCTGCCTGAACTGTTGGCCGAGGCGCAAATCATCAGCCTGCACTGCCCGCTCACCGCCGACAGCAAACACCTGATCAACGCCCGCTCGCTCGCGCAGATGCAAACCGGTGCGATGCTGATCAACACCGGGCGCGGTGGCCTGGTCGATACGCCGGCACTGATCGAAGCGCTCAAGCTGGGCCAGTTGGGCTATCTGGGGCTGGACGTCTACGAAGAAGAAGCCCAATTGTTTTTCGAGGACCGCTCGGACCTGCCCCTGCAGGATGACGTGCTTGCCCGCCTGCTGACCTTCCCCAACGTGATCATCACCGCGCACCAGGCCTTCCTCACCCGTGAAGCCCTGGCGGCGATTGCCGGCACCACATTGGCCAACATTGCCGCGTGGGCCGATGGCCGCGCCCAGAACCTGGTCGAGGGATGATCAGCGGTCACATACCAGGCTCATGATAGGCCGGCAGCCGTGATAGGATGCCGCGCCTATTTGGAGGATCCATGGCCGAACACGATTTCCGCTTCAGCTTGCTGAGCCCGCAACACACCCTGATCGAATGCCGTGCCCTGGTGCCGGGCCGTTACCAGGTCACCGGCAACGGTGGTTCGATCAAACATGGCGACGTCCTGATCGTCAGCCTGCGCGGCAGTAAAACCCTGTCGATGCGACTCACCGTCGAAGGTGACGCACGCTACTCCATCCGCCCGGCGGGCCAGTGGGTCGCCATGGCCCAAGGGCCGAAGTTCGGCGAACTCGAGATCCACACCTGGAAGGTCAATTGCGACAGCTGCGACGCCGTGCTGGAGTTTGAATTCGCGGTAGAAACCAAGCTGACCAAGGCACCGCTGCAACCGGCCGCCAACGCGCGTATCAAAGAACTGGGCTGGGCCAGCGAAGGCGACAAGCACCGTTGCCCGAAATGCCAGCAGGCCGCGCAATGAAAGGTCGGCTGCTGCTCGCCGCCATCGGCATGGGCCTGGCAGGCTGCGCTGCCGATGGCGCCAAGCTCGAGCGCGACCACAGCTACGTGGTGGAATGGATCGGTGAGCGGCCGCTGATGGACTATGCGCACCTTACCGTCACCCTGGGCGCCGATGGCCGCGCCTATGGCAATGGTGGCTGTAACCACTGGTTTGCGCCGTACACGGTCGAAGGCGACAAGCTCAGCTTCGGCCCGGTCGGCAGCACCCGAAAAATGTGCGCCGAGGCCCTGATGGAGCAAGAGCATCGCTTCTTCCAGGCCCTGCAAGGCGTGCAGCGCTGGGACATATCGCCGCTCGAGCAGACGCGGTTCTGGCCGGCCGAAGGCAAGCCGATCCGTTTGTGGCTCGAAGAAGGCTGACCTAGGCGCACTCTCCTGTACTAACGCGGTGTCCTCTGGCTCTGTGGGAGTTGGATTGCCTGCGATGCGGACGACGCGGTGTATCAGGTACACCGCAGCGATGCCATCGCAGGCAAGCCAGCTCCCATAGTTCTAGCCTTTCAGCGCCTTGAGCTTGGCCAACACCCCTTCCGCTGTCTGCTCACCCATCAACTGCTCACGCACCTTGCCCTTGTCGTCGATGATGTAGGTCACCGGCAATGCCTCGCTGCGCGGAATCTCGAAGATCCCGTCCGGGTTCTGGGCCAGTACCGTGAACTTGATCCCCAGCTTGTCGCTGGCGGCCTTCAGTTCTTCACCCTGCACATTGTCGAAGTTGACGCCGAACACCCCGACATTCTGGCCTTTCAACTGTTCTGCCAGGGCATTGAGCTCGGGGATTTCCGTGCGGCACGGGCCACACCATTCGGCCCAGTAGTTGACCACCAGCCACTGTTTGTCCAGGCGTTCGGCCGCCACTTTCTGGCCATATTGGTCAACGCCGTAATCGTTACCGCAGCCGCTGAGCAGCAGGGTTGTGATGATCGCCAATGCACCGATCAGTCGCCTTGTCATGGGGTATTCCTTCGCAAAAATGAACGTTGACTGCGGCCTATCGCCTCTTACGGTTTAAGGACAGGCGCCAGCGCAGGTAGAATACCCGCCACCTTACGCAAGATGCGACCCGCACATGACCGATCTGACGCTTTATCACAACCCGCGCTGCTCGAAATCCCGCGGTGCGCTGGAACTGCTGGAAGCCCGCGGCCTCACCCCGACCGTCGTGCGCTACCTGGAAACCCCTCTGGATGCCGCGCAAATCGAGGCCCTGCTGAAAAAACTGGGGATCAGCGCACGCCAACTGCTGCGCACCGGCGAAGACGAATACAAAACCCTGAACCTGGCAGACGCCAGCCTCAGCGACACCCAACTGATCGCCGCCATCGCAGCCCATCCCAAGCTGATGGAACGCCCGATCCTGGCAACCGCCGATAAAGCCATCATTGGCCGCCCGCCCGAGAACGTGCTGGAGATCCTGCCGTGACTACGCCCTATGTGCTGGTGTTGTATTACAGCCGCAACGGCTCGGTGAGCGAGATGGCCCGGCAGATTGCCCGCGGTATCGAGCAAGGCGGCATGGAAGCGCGGTTGCGCACCGTGCCGGCGATCTCCACCGAGTGCGAAGCCGTGGCGCCGAGCATTCCCGACGAAGGCGCGCTGTATGCCAGCCTGGACGACCTGAAGCACTGCTCGGGCCTGGCCCTGGGCAGCCCGACCCGGTTTGGCAACATGGCCGCGCCGCTCAAGTACTTCCTCGATGGCACCAGCAACCTGTGGCTCACCGGCGCTTTGGTCGGCAAGCCGGCCGGCGTGTTCACCTCCACCGCCAGCCTGCATGGCGGCCAGGAAACCACGCTGATGTCGATGCTGCTGCCGCTGCTGCACCACGGCATGCTGATCACCGGCCTGCCCTACAGCGAGCAGGCACTGCTCGACACCCAGGGAGGCGGCACGCCGTATGGCGCCAGCCACCATTCCGGGCCAGACGGCAAGCGTATGCTCGATCAACATGAAATCACCCTGTGCCGGGCCTTGGGCCTGCGCCTGGCCAAGACCGCCACGCTGTTGGAGAACGGCCGTGGCCAGGAAGCCTAAGGTTCTGCCAACGCGGGAATGGCTGGCGCCGCGGGTCAAGGTGACACGCACGCTGAGCCTGCTGGCGTTTTTAGGCCTGGTGGGCTTGTTGTGCGCGTATTACCTGTTGGTCGCCGACCTGCATGGGGCGCGCCCGTGGGTCATCCTGCTGATCGAGCTGGTGCCGCTGCTGATACTTGCGCCAGGCATGCTGATGGGCAGCGCACGCGGGCATTCGTGGATGTGCTTTGTGGTGAACCTGTATTTCATCAAGGGCGCGCTGGCGGCGTATGACCCGAACCGCCAGTGGTTTGGGGTGCTGGAGATGCTGGCGAGCCTGGCGGTGTTTTGCACGGCGTTGCTGTATGTGCGCTGGCGGCATCAGTTGAACCGTCGACTGGCCGATTGACTGATCGTTCCCACGCTCCGCGTGGGAATGCTGCCCAGGACGCTCTGCGTCCCGGGCCTAGTGCAAGGGTGACGCGGAGCGTCACAGGATGCATCCCACACGGAGCGTGGGAACGATCAGGTGATCAATGATTCACCGTGTAAGCCAACATCATCGACAACTGACACATCGGCCGCCCACTCTCGGCATGCCACTGGTTGAAGGCGCCCTGCACCGTCGCCAAATCGCGCAGGCTAGTCGGGGCCTTGTCGACGATCTTCTGCGCATTCAACGCTGCTACCACGTCATCGCTCGGCACAAAGGTGTCCTTGCCGACCATGCGCAGAAAGCGCGGCGCCGACAGCCCGCCCAGTTGGTGGCCGTGCTTGCTCAAGTACTTCCAGAGCCCGACGATATCGGTCACCGGCCAATCAGCGATAAACGCGCCGAAGCTGCCTTTTTCCTGCTCGATATCCAGGATCATCTGCGCATTGCGCGGCACACTCTTGAGCTTGCCCAGGTGGCGGATGATGCGGGCGTCCTGCATCAACCGTTCCAGGTGCTCGGCGCCCATCAACACGACTTTTTCCGGGTCGAAGCCGAAGAACACCTGCTCGAACGCCGGCCATTTGGCATCGACCACGCTGTGCTTCAAACCGGCGCGGAACACCCGCAGCGCCAAGGTCGACAGGTAACGGTCATCGGTGATCTTGCGCAATTGCGCCGGGGTCTTGGGCACCGGCAGATGGGCTTCCAACTGGGCCGCCGAACCGAAGCGGTTCAGACAATATTCGTGCAGCCACTTGTAATCGCGCATGCCCTCTCCTGTCAGTCGAATTGAAAACGGCGCCCGCAAGCGCCGTGTACTAGAGCCTCGGGAAGACTCAGAGGTTCACTACATTGACGAAACGCGATGCGGCGGTCTCATCGATTTTCAAGCTGGTGAAGTCGAACAGGTTGCGGTCGGCCAATTGCGACGGGATCACGTTTTGCAGGCTGCGGAAGATACTTTCGGTACGCCCAGGGGTCTTGCGCTCCCAGTCCACCAGCATCTCCTTGACCACCTGGCGCTGCAGGTTTTCCTGGGAGCCGCACAGGTTGCACGGGATGATCGGGAATTGCTTGAAATCGGAGTAAGCCTGGATGTCCTTCTCGTTGCAATACGCCAGCGGGCGGATCACCACGTTGCGCCCATCATCGGCACGCAGCTTGGGCGGCATGGCCTTGAGCGAGCCGTTGAAGAACATATTGAGGAAGAAGGTTTCGACGATGTCATCGCGGTGATGACCCAGGGCCATCTTGGTCGCGCCGATCTCATCGGCAAAGGTATAGAGCGTGCCGCGGCGCAGGCGCGAGCACAGCGAGCAGGTGGTCTTGCCTTCCGGGATCAATTCCTTGACCACCGAGTAGGTGTCTTTCTCGACGATGTGGTACTCGACGCCCAGTTCTTTCAGATAGGCCGGCAGCACATGCTCAGGGAAACCGGGTTGTTTCTGGTCCATGTTGACCGCCACGATCTCGAACTTGATCGGCGCGACCTTTTGCAGGTGCAGCAACACGTCGAGCATGGTGTAGCTGTCTTTGCCGCCGGAGAGGCAGACCATGACCTTGTCGCCATCCTCGATCATGTTGAAATCGGCGACCGCTTCACCGGCCAGGCGACGCAGGCGTTTTTGCAGTTTGTTCTGGTTGACTGTAAGAGTGCCCATGGCGCTTGGATCCGCAAAGGTGTGTGACGAAAAGCGCAGCATTTTACCGGTAAGACTCGCCGAGTTCCAATGTGGGAGCTGGCTTGCCTGCGATAGCGGTGTGCCAGTCAACATCTCTGGTCCGGACAGGCCGCCATCGCAGGCAAGCCAGCTCCCACACTGGATCCCATGAATCCTGACAGACCGCACCGCGATTAGCGTGATTGTTTACAGCGCAATTTGCTCTAAAGGCCCTACGGTTATTCCGGTCATCCCTTTCTATACTGCGACTTGAGGTCGCACATCTATCCAGACCTTTCAGGCCATTTGGCCCGTGGGCGCTCCGATGGGGGGCGATGGTAATAACGACAGGAGTGACTGGCATGATCCATCACGTCGTGGGGCTGTTTACCCATCCCGACCAGGAATGGCGGGAAATCCGTGGCGATAAAGAAGAAAGCATCAGCCACATGTACCTCACTCATACCCTGATTCTCGCGGCGATCCCCGCCATTTCCGCCTTTATTGGCACCACTCAGGTCGGCTGGGTCATCGGCAACCGTGCCCCGGTGATGCTGACCCAGGAAAGCGCGCTGTGGATGACCCTCATGTCCTACGCGGCCATGCTGTGCGGCGTGGCGGTGATGGGCGCATTCATTCACTGGATGGCCCGCACCTACGACGCCAGCCCAAGCATGGCCCGCTGCGTGGCGTTTGCCACTTACACTGCCACACCCTTGTTTATCGGCGGGCTGGCGGCGCTCTACCCGCATATGTGGCTGGGCATGGTCGTGGGCACGGCGGCGATTTGCTACACGGTCTACCTGCTGTATGTGGGGCTGCCGACCTTCATGAGTATCGACCCGGATGAAGGCTTCCTGTTTTCCAGTTCGGTATTGGCCGTGGGCCTGGTGGTGCTGGTGGCGATCATGGCCTTTACCGTGATCGTCTGGGGCCTGGGCGTCGGGCCGATCTACACCAGTTGAACGAAAAAACCCGCAGGCAAGGCCACCGCAAGGTGGCTTTGTGCATTATGCATGACCATTCGGCGCCTGACAGATTCGGAAACACCCAGCTTTGCGGCATACTGGGCGTCTCTGGAGATATGTACAGCATGCCCGAGCAACTCAATACCCGCGTCGAAGATTGTTTCCTGCAAGCCGAATCCTTTTTCAAACGAAGCTTCAAACGCCCCCAGGTCAGCCTCAAGCTGCGGGGGCAGAAAGCCGGTGTCGCGCATTTGCACGAGAACCTGCTGCGCTTCAACCCTCAGTTGTACCGTGAAAACAGCCAACACTTTCTCAAGCAGACCGTGGCGCACGAAGTGGCGCACCTGATTGCCCACCAATTGTTTGGCGAGCGTATTCAGCCCCATGGCGAGGAATGGCAACTGATCATGCGCGGGGTTTACGAACTGCCGCCCGACCGTTGCCACACCTACGAGGTCAAGCGCCGACAAGTGACTCGTTATATCTACCGCTGCCCGTGTGCGGACAGTGATTTTCCGTTTTCACCGCAGCGCCATGGGTTGGTCAACCAAGGGCGGCGGTATTTGTGTCGGCGGTGTCGGCAAACCTTGGTGTTCACCGGGGAAACTCGGGTGGAATAATGGCCTCTTCGCAGGCAAGCCAGCTCCCACAATTGGATCGTGGGGTATCAGGTAGAGGCAAGTTAACTCTCACATTTGGATTGCGGGGCGTCAGGCAGATAGGCATCGGCTGTCTGGGCCGCGTAGCTGAAACGTTCAACCGAGCACGTCCATACAATTCCCCACCGCCCTGCCCCCCCTAACCTCACGGCTTTCGAACCCTCAGAAGCGCTGGAGAACGGGCATGGGTAACACAGCAACCAAGGTATCGCTGGCATTGACGCTGCTGGCAAGTACGATGATGAACAGCGCGTTTGCCGCCACCCCGAACGTGGCCGTGGCGCCGCAGTACGACACCAGCCATGTGTATGTGGCACCGGCCGATGTGGACCGTTTTACCCAGAGTTTCCTCGCCACCTTCGGCGGCAAAAGCACGCCCCAGGTCGTGGTCAACGTGCTGCCGGTGCCGAGCAGCACCACCTCGCAATTGCTCCAGACCCCGGCGGGCACCGTGTCGTTGTTCGGTTTTACCACCCCCGTGCCTCACCCGTTCGGCCAGGAACGCAACGGCTATCTGGTCAAGGACATGGACGTAGCCCTCAAGGCCGCGCGGGACAATGGCGCCGATGTGATCGTCAGCGATTTCCCCGACCCCATCGGCCGTGACGCCGTGGTGCAATGGCCGGGCGGTGTGAACATGCAGCTCTACTGGCACACCAAGACCCCGGATTACACCGCCTTCGAAACCGTGCCGGAAAACCGTGTGTATGTGTCCAACGACAGCGCCGAGCGGTTTATCAAGGCGTTCCTAGGTTTCTCCCACGGCAAGGTAGTGAGCGACGACAAGCACGCCCCAGGGGTTGATGTCGGCCAAGCCGGCGGCCACTACCGCCGCGTTGATATCGAATCGCCGTTCGGGCGCATGGCGGTGCTGGTCACCAATGGCCAACTGCCCTACCCGTTCGGCCACGACACCACCGGTTATCAGGTCAACGACCTTGCCGCCACTCTGGGCAAGGCCAGCGGGTCTGGCGCCAAAGTACTGGTGCCGGCATTCGACAGCAAAGGTCGGCGCAGTGCGTTGGTGGAGTTCCCGGGTGGTTATGTCGCAGAAATCCACCAACTCAGCGCGGCAAAATGATTCGTCACGCAGGCTGGAGCCTGGCTGTGCTGTGGCCGTTGCTTACCGGCAGCGTGCAGGCCGACGACCAGCCGGTACGCCCGGCGATCAAGGCCAACCGCTGGCAGGAAGACTGGTCTGTGCTCAAGGACCCGGCATTGCGCACGCAACCGCTGGACAACCTCAAGTACATCCCACTGTCCGCCGCCAACCCGTTCACCTACTTATCGTTGGGCGCCACCTTGCGTGAACGCTTCGAGATGAACGACGCCAGCGGGTTCGGCGTGCGGGATGTACCGCGTGACCGCTACCTGATCCAGCGCTTTCAGGTGCACGCCGACTTGCACCTGAACGAACACTGGCGGCTGTTCACCCAGTTGGAAGATGTGCGGGCCTATGACAAGACCACGATTGGCGGTGCCGACCAGAACCGCGTCGACCTGCGCCTGGCCTTTGCCGAATACGTGAAGTCCTTCAACGCTGGCACCTTCAAGGCACGGGCTGGCCGTCAGGATTTCGCCTTCGACTTGCAGCGTTTCATCTCGTCACGGGACGGCCCGAATGTGCGGCAGTCCTTCGATGCGTTGTGGGCGGACTGGGAAACGCCGCAATGGCGCTTCATCGGGATCGCCAGCCAACCGGTGCAGTACCAGGATGGCCGGCATTTCGACGATAAGTCCAACAGCGATGCGCGCTTCCACATGCTACGGGTCGAGCGACTGGTGGGCGGCACCAATGAGCTGTCGGCCTATTACGGCGTGTACGAGCGCAGTGCCGCCCATTACCTGGACGCCGATGGCGAAGAGACGCGCCAGTTGCTGGACGCCCGCCTCGGTGGCGCAGCCCAGGGTTTCGACTGGGACGTCGAAGCCATGCTGCAACGCGGCTCGGTGGGCAGCAAGACGATTCGCGCCTGGGCCGGTGGCAGCCGCACCGGCTACACCTTTGACACGCTGGCCTGGAAGCCGCGTATCGGCCTGCAACTGGATATCGCTTCCGGTGACCGCCAGGCCGGTGACGGCCGGGTCGGCACCTTCAACCCGCTGTTCCCCAATGGCTATTACTTTTCCCTGGCGGGCTATACCGGCTACAGCAACCTGATCCACGTCAAGCCGTCGATTACCGTCAAGCCCCTCGCCAAGCTCAGCGTGCAAACCGCTGTCGGCCTGCTGTGGCGGCAGACCACCGCAGACGCCGTCTACACCCAGCCCAACCTGCCCGTGGCTGGCACGGCGGGCCAAGGTGAGCGCTGGACCGGCGCCTACGGCCAACTGCGCACCGACTACGCCTTTACGCCCAACCTCAGCGGTGCGGTCGAGGCCGTGCACTACGCGATCGGCCAGACCCTGCGCGATGCCGGTGGGCACGACAGCAATTACCTGGGCATGGAGCTCAAGTTCAGTTGGTGAGACAAGCACACCCATACAAGCCTGAGCTCAGGTTTACGGCAATAGTGATGCGGTTTTTTCACCGCCCTTTTTCAGCCCTGCAAGGAGTTTCAGATGAGCACATTCGTTGCCAAAGACGGTACCCAGATCTACTTCAAGGACTGGGGCAGCGGTAAGCCCGTGCTGTTCAGCCACGGCTGGCCGCTGGATGCGGACATGTGGGAATACCAGATGGAATACCTGAGCAGCCGTGGCTTTCGCACCATTGCCTTTGACCGTCGTGGTTTTGGCCGCTCGGACCAGCCCTGGACCGGTAACGACTACGACACCTTCGCTGACGATATCGCCCAGTTGATCGAACACCTGGACCTGCAGGACGTGACCCTGGTGGGCTTCTCCATGGGTGGCGGTGACGTGGCGCGCTACATCGCCCGCCACGGCAGTGCCCGTGTCGCCGGCCTGGTGTTGTTGGGCGCGGTCACGCCGATCTTCGGCCAGCAAGCCGACTACCCCCAAGGCGTGCCTGGTGAGGTGTTCGATGGCATCAAGGCCGGCCTGTTGAAGGATCGTGCGCAGTTCATCAGCGACTTCAACACGCCGTTCTTCGGTCTCAATAAAGGCCAGCACGTTTCAGAGGGTGTGCTCAGCCAGACCCTGCAGATCGCCATGCTTGCCTCGCTCAAGTCGACCGTGGATTGCGTCACCGCGTTCTCGCAAACCGACTTCCGCCCGGACATGGCCAAGATCGACGTACCGACCCTGGTGATCCATGGCGACGGCGACCAGATCGTGCCGTTCGACACCACCGGCAAAGTCGCGGCGCAGATGATCGAGGGCGCACAACTGAAAGTGTACAAGGATGCGCCGCACGGGTTTGCCGTGACCCACGCTCAACAGCTCAATGAAGACCTGCTGGGGTTCCTGAACCGCTGAACCACTTGAAACATCCTCTCCCTGTTTGGCCGGGAAAGCCCTGAGGGTGAGTGGTTGCTGGAGACTTTGGTATTCACGGCGGGTACGCAAACGCAAAAATAGTAAGCATCCATAAAAAAAGACGTCCAAAGACGTCTTTTTTTTGTGCCTGAAATCCAGTGACGCTTACAAGGCCAGGCGCAGTTCACCCCACCACCACGCCAGCCCCATAAGCCCTTTCATCGAAGCGGAGATCTCACCCACCGCTCTGCCGCTTCTTGCGCCCCTTCAACCGCCTGCTCATAACTCTCCCAATGGTCTCCCTCCACAAAGGCAGGTCGGGCATCCTCGCCTGGCAAGGTCAACCGGGCACCCACAGGAATATCCAGTGCCTGGCCCCAGCTGAAGCCAATCATCACGGTGACACCACTTTTTGTCACATATTCAACAGGATGGTCTCTATCAATACGTTCTGACATACGTCTCTCCTTGATCCGGCGCCACGTTCAGCGCCGGACGTTTGTTAGGTAAAATACCCCGTCAATGGCTACTCATGCCGGCCATGTGCATGATCCCTCGAATACCACTGGCCACAATGCCGAGTGCAACCACACTGGCGAGCCAAATAGCGATCAGCCAACACACCCGTTTGTACCAGGGGCCTGCCTGATTTTGAGCCTGTGACACTTCATAGCGTTCCATGGGCCATTTCCATTGTCAGGGCCGTCGCGGCGGCCAGCATGATCAGTGCCGTGCAAAACAGCAGGCTTAACTGCGCCACCTGTTTGTAAAACGGCATCGGTTTTTCAGCGTTAGTGGTAACCATCGCCAATCCTCACTTTTCCACGGAAGACGTAGTAGCTCCAGCAGGTGTACATCAGGATGATCGGCAGGATGAACAGGGTGCCGATCAGGATAAACAGCTGGCTGGACGGTGGTGATGCGGCGTCCCACAGGCTGATGGACGGCGGTACGATGTTCGGCCAGATGCTGAACGCCAGACCGATATAGCCGAGGAAGACCAGCATCAGGGTGAACACGAACGGCCAGTGGGAATGGTGTTGACGCAAGGTCTTCAATAGCCCGACCAGGGCCAGTACGCCGAGCAGCAACAGCCCGCCGAACACCACTATGTGTGCGTGGGTGAACCAGCGCGTGGCGATTTCCGGGTGCAGCCAGGGGGTCCACACACACAGTACGGCCACCACGGCCATCAGGGCGAAGGCCAGGTAATGGCTGAACAGGCGCATCCGCGATTCCAGCATGCCTTCGGTCTTGACCAGCAACCAGGTGCTGCCCAGCAGGGCGTACGCCACCACCAGCCCTACGCCGCAGAACAGCGGGAACGGAGACAACCAGTCCAGGGTGCCGCCGGCAAACTGGCGATTTACCACCGGTATGCCGGCAATGTAGGTGCCGATCACCACGCCCTGGCAAAAGGTCGCCAGGAACGAGCCGCCGATAAACGCCATGTCCCAAATGTGCCGCTTCTGCGGGCTGGCCTTGAAGCGGAATTCAAACGCCACGCCGCGAAAGATCAGCCCGGCCAGCATGAAGATCAGCGGCAGGTACAACGCTTCCAGGATCACTGAGTACGCCAGCGGAAACGCGCCATACAACGCCGCGCCGCCCAGAATCAGCCACGTCTCGTTGCCGTCCCATACCGGCGCCACGGTGTTCATCATCACGTCGCGCTCCTGCTCGTCCGGGATCAACGGAAACAGGATGCCCAACCCCAGGTCGAAGCCGTCCATGATTACGTACATCATCACCCCGAAGGCAATGATCACGCCCCATATCAACGACAGGTCTATACCTTGAATGCCCATGTGCAATCCCCTCGATCAGTTGGTGTGGTCGCCGGACGCGAGCGTCTCGGTAACGGCGGACAGGGGACGACGTGGCGTACGGTCCTGGCCGGGGCCGCCTTGGGGCGGATGGTCGTGATGGGGCTGCGGGCCCTTGCGTACCAGCTTCATCATGTAGCCGATCCCCACGGCAAACACCGAGAAGTAGATCACCACGAACAACGCCAGAGAGATGCTCAGCTGCGTGACGGTATGGTTGGACGCCGCGTCGGCGGTGCGCATCAGCCCGTAGACCACCCATGGCTGGCGTCCGACTTCGGTGGTGATCCAGCCGGCGAGCATCGCGATCAGGCCGGTCGGCCCCATGAACAACACCAGGCGCAGGAACAGGCGATTGCGATACAGCGCGCCATTACGGCGCAATGCCAAGCCCAGTATCCCGGTGAGGATCATCAACATCCCCAGCCCGGCCATGATCCGGAAACTGAAGAAAATGATGGTCGAGTTCGGTCGGTCCTCTTTAGGGAAGCTCTTGAGCGCCGGGATCTGTTTGTCCAGGCTGTGGGTCAGGATCAGGCTGCCCAGGTACGGGACCTCGATCGCGTAGCGGGTCTTTTCGGCCTCCATGTCAGGGATCCCGAACAACACCAGCGGCGTCGCGCCGTCACCGACGTTTTCCCAATGCCCTTCAATCGCGGCGATTTTTGCCGGTTGATGCTCCAGGGTGTTCAGGCCATGGGCATCACCGACGACCGCCTGGATCGGTGCCACGATCAATGCCATCCACAACGCCATCGAGAGCATCTTGCGCACTGCCGGGGTGTCGTTTTTACGCAGCAGGTGCCAGGCCGCCGAGGAACCGACGAAGAACGCCGTGGCGACAAACGCAGCGATTGCCATGTGCGTCAGGCGGAACGGGAACGACGGGTTGAAGACGATGGCGAACCAGTCCAGCGGCATCACCCGGCCATCGACGATGGAAAAGCCCTGGGGAGTTTGCATCCAGCTGTTGGAGGCCAGAATCCAGAACGTCGAGATCAACGTACCGATGGCGACCATCACGGTGGCAAAGAAGTGCAACCCACGCCCGACCCGGTTCCAGCCAAACAGCATGACCCCCAAGAAGCCCGCTTCCAGGAAGAATGCCGTCAGCACTTCATAGGTGAGCAAGGGCCCGGTGATACTCCCGGCGAAGTCCGAGAAGCGGCTCCAGTTGGTGCCGAATTCGTACGCCATGACCAGGCCCGAAACAACGCCCATACCGAAGTTGACGGCGAAGATTTTCGACCAGAAGTGATACAGATCCTTGTAGACCGGATTGTCGGTTTTCAGCCACAAGCCTTCCAGCACAGCCAGGAAACTGGCCAGGCCGATGGTGATGGCGGGAAAGATGATGTGAAACGAGACCGTGAACGCGAACTGAATTCGCGCCAGGTCGAGCGCCTCGAGATTTAGCATGACGGTACCCTCATAGTGTCCAGTGATCAGCAAAACCCAGGGCGACCTGCCGGCCGCCCCGCCCGGCTCAAGCGCCGAGTGACTGAATCAGGTTGCTGGCCGGCGCAGGTTCAAGGCGAATGGCGATGAACTTCGACGTGGGTGTGAAGGTGCGGTCGCCATAGCTTTCCAGGGGCACCAGAGGGTTGGTTTCCGGGTAATAGGCGGCAGCCTGGCCAGGCGGAATGTCGTAGGCGATCAACGTAAAGCCGCTGACCCGACGCTCGCGCCCGTCGCCCCACAACGACACCATGTCGACCTTCTGCCCAGGCTCGTAACCCAGTTTGCGAATGTCCTGCTCATTGACGAACACCACGTCGCGCATGCCATACACGCCGCGATAGCGGTCATCGAGCCCGTACAACGTGGTGTTGTACTGGTCGTGGGAACGCATGGTCTGCAGAATCAGGTCCGGCTTGACGTCGAGGTTGCGTACGCCTTCGCTGACCAGGTGGGCGGGCAACTCGCTCGGAGCAAACTGCGCTTTACCGCTGTTGGTATGCCAGATGCGGTGCGAGGCGTTGTTGCGCAGGTGGAAGCCGCCCGGGTGCAGCAGTTTTGTGTTGAAGTCCTTGAAGCCGGGAATGGTGTCGGCGATCAAGTCACGGATGCGGCCGTAGTCGGCCACCGTCCACAGCCAGTCAATGGGGTGCTTGCCCAGGGTCGCATTGGCGATCCCGGCGATGATGGCCGGTTCAGAGCGCATCAAAGGCGACTTGGGTTTCAGTTGGCCGTGGGAGATGTGCACCATGCTGAAGGTGTCTTCCACGGTCACGCCTTGCGGGCCCTCGGCCTGAATGTCGATATCGGTACGGCCCAGGCACGGCAGGATCAAGGCTTCGCGGCCGGTCACCAGGTGGCTGCGATTGAGCTTGGTAGCGATATGCACGGTCAGGTCGCACTTGCGCAATGCCGCATGGGTGCGTGGGGTGTCCGGCGTCGCTTGGGCAAAATTGCCACCCAGGCCGATGAAGACTTTGGCGAGCCCCTGTTCCATGGCGGCAATCGCCATCACAGTGTTGTGACCATGGCGGCGCGGTACCTTAAAGTCAAAGCGCGCTTCCAGCGCATCGATCAGCTCCGGTGGCGCCAGCTCGTTGATGCCCATGGTGCGGTCGCCCTGCACGTTACTGTGCCCACGCACCGGCGACAGCCCTGCGCCTGGCCGGCCGATATTGCCGCGCAACAGTTGCACGTTGATGATTTCCTGTACGGTCACCACCGAGTGCACATGCTGGGTCACGCCCATCGCCCAGCACATGATCACCCGGTTGGCGCGGCGGTACATGCGCGCCGCCAGCTCGATGTCGGCAAGGCTAAGGCCCGATTGCTCGACGATATGCTCCCACGAGGTGGCGTCGACCTGTGCCAGGTACTGTTCGAGACCCGAGGTGTGTTCGGCAATGAATGTGCGGTCGAACACCGCCTCGCCATTGTTTTCCAGGGCATCACGCTCCCATTCCAGCAGGAACTTGGCGATGCCTCGAAAGGCCGCCATGTCGCCGCCCAGCGCCGGACGAAAGTACGCCGACGAGGTGGGTTCGGAACCGTTGGTGAGCATCTCCAGCGGATGCTGCGGGTGTTGGAAACGTTCCAGCCCACGCTCTTTGAGTGGGTTGAAACAGATCACCTGGGCGCCGCGCTTCACCGCCTCGCGCAGTGGCTCAAGCATGCGTGGGTGGTTGGTACCGGGGTTCTGGCCGATAACGAAAATCGCGTCGGCTTCCCCCAGGTCATCAAACGTCACCGTGCCTTTGCCCACGCCGACACTGTCGTCCATGCCCAGGCCGCTCGCTTCGTGGCACATGTTCGAACAGTCGGGGAAGTTGTTGGTGCCGTAGGCGCGCACGAACAGCTGGTACAGATACGCCGCTTCGTTACTGGCCCGGCCCGAGGTATAGAACTCCGCCTGGTCCGGCGACTCCAGTTCCTTCAGGTGCTTGGCGATCAGGGCAAAGGCGTCGTCCCAACTGGTTTCGACATAACGATCCAGCGAGGCGTCGTAGCGCATCGGATGGGTCAGGCGCCCCTGGTATTCGAGCCAATAGTCACTTTGCGCCGCCAGCGACGACACCGTGTATTTGTTGAAGAACGCCGGGTTGACCAGGCGCCCGGTGGCTTCCCAGTTCACCGCCTTGGCGCCGTTCTCGCAGAACTTGACCATGCCGCCTTCCGGCGATTCGCCCCATGCACAACCCGGGCAGTCAAAACCGCCATTCTGGTTGGTCTTGAGCATCGCGCGGATGTTCTTGAACGCGTTTTCACTGCCCAGCCAGCTTTGCGTCACCGCAATCAGCGCGCCCCAACCTGCGGCCGCCCCCTTGTACGGTTTATAACGTTCAACTTCGCTCATGGTAATTCTCCAAGACTTCACACGTAGGCGCGGGCCTAACTAAAGCCCTTATTGATGATTATTTTTCAGGCACTGCAAAACGCAAATCGGTTTAAAGCCCACTAAACCGGGTTCACGTCGACCGGTTTTAAGGGTCCAACATCGAGTTACGCATTTAGCCTATGCCGTGCATAAACAGCCTGTCTAATCACAAATAATGACCACTTCATCGACATGCTCTATCACGATAAATTGTTTTAAAAATCAAAAAGATAAAATAATAAAAGTCGAATAAAAACCCCAGTCAAAAGCCCATAGATTTCGTCGATCACTCGGTTGCTAATAGTGATTAGACGCGGCATTAAAACAACTCTAGCCTTGCTTTAAATAACGCGCTTACCTACATCGAGCGTCCAAACACCGTAGTTACACGCTCAGCGTCGCTGCCGAGGTTTTAATGACCGATCAAGTCTTGATGGATAGTTTTTCTCGCCGGGTCGACTACCTCAGGATGTCGGTGACCGACCGCTGCGATTTCCGTTGTGTCTATTGCATGGCCGAAGACATGGAATTCCTGCCTCGCCAGAAAATCCTGACGCTGGAAGAGCTGTATCAACTGGCGCAAAGTTTCGTCGCACTGGGCACGCGCAAAATCCGCCTGACAGGCGGTGAACCCTTGATTCGTCCGGGCGTGGTCGAGCTGTGCAAGCGCATCGCGACGCTGCCCGGCCTGCGCGAGTTGTGCATGACCACCAACGGCTCGCAACTGGGCAAGCTGGCCGCGCCGCTGTTCGATGCCGGGCTCAAGCGCCTCAACATCAGCCTCGATAGCCTTGACCCCAAGCGCTTTCGTGAACTGACGCGCACCGGTGACCTGGCCAAGGTCATCGCCGGTATCGATGCGGCGAATGCGGCGGGCTTCCAACGCACCAAGCTCAACTGCGTGGTAATGAAGGGCCGCAACGACCACGAAATCAACGACCTCGTGGCGTTCGCCATTGACCGCGGCCTGGATATTTCCTTCATTGAAGAGATGCCCCTGGGGGTCATCAGCGAACACAGCCGTGCCGAGGCGTTCTATTCCAGCGCGCAGGTGCGCGAGCGTATTGCCGAGCGCTACACCCTGATCGACTCGGCAGAATCGACCCAGGGGCCTTCGCGTTACTGGCGCCTGGCCGAGGCGCCGCATATTCGCCTGGGCTTTATTTCACCCCACAGCCACAACTTCTGCGGCACCTGCAACCGCGTGCGCCTGACGGTTGAAGGCCGGTTGTTGCTGTGCCTGGGCAACGAGCATTCGGTCGACCTCAAGGAGGTGCTGCGGCGCTATCCGGGTGAACCAAAACGCCTGGAGAGTGCCATCGTTGAGTCGATGAAACTCAAGCCGTATCGGCACAACTTCGAGCTCAATGATGACGTGCAGGTTGTCCGCTTCATGAACATGACCGGTGGTTAACCCATCCGGTTTTACCCCTTCGCATTAAGGCCATCGCCCATGATCGTCAGAGCCAAACCCAACCTGATCGGTGTATTGACTTCGCTCAAGGGCTCCGTGGCCCGGCGTATCGCACTGCGTAGCCTGCTGGTGACACTGCTGGCCTCGGTGATTGTGCTGGTGGAGACCCTTCACCCGGCGTACTTCTCCAAGGTCAACGCCACGCCATTCACGCTGCTGGGCTTGTCACTTTCAATCTTCATGAGTTTTCGCAACAACGCCTGCTATGACCGCTGGTACGAAGGGCGCAAAGCCCTCGGCGCCATGGTGATGGATGTGCGCGTCATGATTCGCGAAACCCAAGTGATCAAGGATGCTCGCCAACGCAAAGAGATCCTGCGCAACCTCTGCGGGTTCGCCCACGCACTGAACGCCAGGCTGCGCAATGAAAATGAGTCCATCGCGGCAGCGCCCTGGCTCGACAAGCTGCCGTCGGCCAGCACCCCGAATCTCCCGGAAAGCATTATCGGCCGCGTGACCCAGCAGTGTTCGGCGCTGGCCGAGTCGGGGGGTTTCAGTGAATGGCGCTACCAACTGATGGCCAGGCACTTGAGCAACCTGACCCGTACACAGACGATTTGCGAGCGCATCAAAAGTACGCCGCTGCCCTTCCCGTACACCCTCTTGTTGCACCGCACCAGCTACATGTTCTGCATCTTGCTGCCCTTCGCCATGGCCGAACCCCTGGGTTGGCTGACGCCGGTCTTCACCGCCATCGTGAGCTACACGTTTTTTGGCCTGGACGCGATTGGCGATGAGCTGGAAGACCCCTTCGGCTACGACGAAAACGACCTGCCGACCAATGCCATCGTGCGCACGATTGAACGCGAAGTGCTGCACGCCAACGGCGCGACACAACTGCCGCCCGTGCTCCAACCCATTGATTGTGTACTGAACTGACCCGAGGCCCCCATGAACGAACGCTCCCACACACTGACCCATCTGGACGCCGCAGGCCGGGCCAGCATGGTCGACGTCACGGATAAAGCAGCAACCACCCGTGAGGCCCAGGCCCAGGCCTGGGTGCGCATGCAGCCGTCCACGCTGCAACTGATCCAGGCTAACGGGCACCCCAAGGGCGACGTGTTTGCGGTGGCCCGTATCGCCGGGATCATGGCGGCGAAGAAAACCCATGAACTGATCCCGCTCTGCCACCCGCTGATGCTCAGTTCGATTCACCTTGAACTGCGTGCTGTCGAGCCCGACAGCGTGCAGATCATCAGCACCTGCCGGCTCAACGGCCAGACCGGCGTCGAGCTCGAAGCCCTGACCGCCGCCAGCGTAGCGGCCTTGACGATCTATGACATGTGCAAAGCCGTGGACCGCGGGATGATCATCGACCGGATCCAGTTGCTCAAAAAACAGGGTGGCAAGTCGGGCACCTTTGTCGCGGGTGACGCGCAATGATCCTGGTCAATTACTTTGCGCGCTATCGGGAACAGCTGGGCATCGGCGGCGAAAAAATCGCCCTGGACGGGTCGCTGCGCACCATTGCCGACCTCAGGCAGCACCTGTGCGCCCGAGGTGAAACCTGGCAGCAAGTGCTCGGTGAGACCAGCCTCATGTGCGCATTGAACCAGGAGCTGTGCACACCCGACGCGCCGATAGAAGATTTCGATGAAATCGCCTTCTTCCCCCAAGTGACCGGAGGTTGATCAATGCCTGTTCAGGTTCAGACCGAGCTGTTTGATCTGGGTGAACTGACCCGCAGCCTACACGCCGAAGAACCGGGCGTCGGCGCCATAGCCACCTTTGTCGGCTATGTGCGCGATCTCAATCAGGGGGATCAGGTCAGCGAATTGTTCCTTGAACATTACCCGGGAATGACCGAACGCTCGCTGCATCAGATCATCGATAGAGCCCATCAACGCTGGCCCCTGCAACGGGCGAGCATCGTCCACCGCGTGGGGGCATTGAAGGTCGGTGAACCCATCGTGTTCGTCGGTGTTGCCAGCGAACATCGCCAGGAAGCCTTCGATGCCTGCAATTTTTTGATGGACTACCTGAAGACTCAGGCACCTTTCTGGAAGCGTGAACACACGCCGTCCGGAGAACGCTGGGTAGAGGGGAGAGAAAGTGCCCAACTGGCGGTAAACCGCTGGACTGCATGACGCCCCCGCGGTAGGGGCGAGCTTGCTCCTACAGTGGCGGTGGCGATATTTGAGGACAGTGCATGCCGCGTCAGAACAAGTCGCAGAAAGGAATGAACCGCGCCGTGTCACCGCGCTGCAAGGTGCAGCCCTCGGGGATTTCAAGCAGGCCGTCCGCCCACGAAGCTCCCAACAGTACGCCTGAACTCTGGTTCGGATACAGAATCGCCCGGCCCTCCTCCAGCTTGGCCCGCAGGTATTCGCGACGGCTGCCTGCTTTCGGCCAGTCAAACCCGACGTTAACCGGGAAGCTCAGGGGCGTGACGTCATCAACACCCTGGATACGCAACAGGTATGCCCTTGCCAGCAGGCCGAACGTCACCAGTGCCGAGGCCGGATTGCCTGGCAAGCCGATGACAGGCACGTTACCGTAATAGCCCACGGTCAAAGGCTTTCCCGGTTTGATCGCGAGTTTCCAGAATAACGGCTTACCGCTATCGCGCAGCACCTGGCCAAGGCAGTCGGCGTCTCCGGCTGACACCCCACCGGTGGTCAGGATCAAGTCGGCGACAGGTTGCAACTGTTCCAGCTTGAGCCGCGTGTGCTGCGGCTGGTCAGGAAGAATACCGCCATCAATGACGTCACAACCCAATGCACTCAGCCAATGGCTAAGCAAAACGCGATTGCTATTGTAGATACAGCCGGGCTTCAGCGTCGTGCCCGGCTCAGCCAGTTCGTCCCCCGTGGACAGCAATGCCACCCGTGGGCGGAGTACCACCGATACATGGGTACAGCCTTGCGCGGCCGCGATGGCCAGCGCGAAAGGCCCGAGTCGCTTGCCGGCAGCGAGCAATACCTGCCCGGCACGGTTTTCCTGGCCTTGCGCACGGATATTCTGGCCCGCGCTAAGCGCCTGCTTGAAACGTACCCGTCCGTCCTCCAGTTGCTCGGCGTTCTCTTGCATCTCGACGCAATTGGCCCCAAGGGGTACCGGTGCGCCGGTGAAGATTCGAGCGCAGGTGCCCGGCAGCAATGCCTCAGGTGTATGCCCGGCGAAAATCTGTTGCGACACGGTCAGCGGCTGGCCTTTCCCGTCGTCGACGTTCAAGGCGTATCCGTCCATGGCACTGTTCGGCCACGGCGGCAGATCCAGGGTCGCGATCAAGTCATTGGCCAGCACCCGTTGCCGTGCGTCGCTCAGTGCTATCGACTCACTGCCTTGCAGGCGTCGCGCCTGCGCCATGGCCAACAGTGAAGCGATAGCCTCCTCCACTGACATGAGCTGTGACGGGCTCATCCCCGGGACTCGCACAAGGCCACCGATTTGAGGTGCGGCACAAAATTGCACGGCCTGTGGCGCGCATCCAGCTGCTCGGCGAGGATACCCTCCCACGCCGTGCGGCAAGCGCCCGTCGAGCCCGGCAGGCAGCACACCAGCGTACCGTTGGCCAAACCGGCCAAGGCACGACTCTGTACCGTGGAGGTACCGATATCGAGGATGGATATCGCACGGAACAACTCACCAAAACCGTCAATCTGCTTGTCCAGCAAACAGTGGACCGCTTCAGGCGTACTGTCGCGCCCGGTGAAGCCTGTGCCCCCGGTAATCAGTACCACCTGAATCTGCTCGTCGGCGATCCAGGTCGCGACCTGCGCGCGGATTTTATACAGGTCATCCTTTAGCAGGTTGCGCTCGCTCAAACGGTGACCCGCCTCCAGCAGCCGGCTGACCAGCAGTTGCCCGGAGGTATCGTTGGCATATTCACGGGTATCACTGACGGTCAACACGGCCATATTCAGCGGAACAAATAATGCATCCGACTTCACGCTCATGTCACTCTCCTACAAGCCATTATTGAAACGATCACCAGAGGCTAAAGCGCCCATACAGCCACTGTCTAATCGTTACAGTCGACCGGATTATCGAGCGCTTCTATCACTGATATTTCCGGACGACATTCACCGGTGATCGAGTGAGTCGATCAATCCTTCAATAGTCATGATTGGACGTACAGGCGCGAGAATGAGATCGTCTGCTCATCTCAATTCGCGGTACTCCTGTCATGCCATCGCGCTGCTCTCCTGAAGCTGCATCCAGCCCCTGTTCGATACTCCTGCTGGCGGGCGGGCGCGGGGCACGTATGGGCGGGCGGGACAAAGGATTACTGGTGTGGAAAGATAAGCCGCTGATTGCCCATGTACAGGCCATCGTCCGTCCGTTCACCGACGACTTGATTATTTCCTGCAACCGCAATGCAGCGCGTTATCGCGCGTATGCCGATCAATTGGTCGAAGACTCACAAAAGGATTTCCCGGGCCCCTTGGCCGGTGTTTTGGCCGGAGTTTCCGTTGCGCACCATCCCTGGCTGCTGGTGCTTGCCTGTGATGCTCCGAATATTGATGCCGCACTGATCAGAACAATGCTCGAGGCGCGTCCCACGACCGGCGCCGCGCTAATGATCCAGCAGGCCGGGCAATGGCAGCCCATGTTCAGCCTGATCCCAACGGCGTTGTTGCCGCAGTTGAACCAGGCCTGGGATGAAGGCGAACGCAGCCTGCTGCGCGCGCTGCTCAAGCATGAGCTGGTGGCATTGACCTGCGTAAGCGACGATCTGCGCCTGAGCAATTTCAATACCCCTGAATGGCTGGCTGGGCAATCATTAGCGTGCACCGAAGAAGTCGACGGCACATTAATTAAAAGGGCAGAAACAGAATCGCTAAAATAATCCGCGAGTTCTGGCCACCAGCGTTAATAATTACCCCTCATTTATTCCGCAACAGGTGCCTTAGTGGATATCAAGCAGCTTAAATTCCTCATCGCGCTGGAGCAGACCCGGCACTTCGGCCAGGCGGCTGCGCGTTGCCACATCACCCAGCCGACCTTGTCGATGCGTTTACGTAATCTGGAGGATGAGCTGGGCCTGGAATTGGTTACCCGGGGCCAGCGTTTCGAAGGCTTTACACAGGCCGGTGAACGCGTGCTCGCCTGGGCCAGGACCTTGCTCGCCGCCCATGACGGGTTGTTCGCCGAAGCTGCAGCCTGTCGCGGCCAACTGGTCGGTAATTTGCGTCTGGGTCTGGTGCCGCTCAGCGGCTTCAATCCGATCAGCTACATTCAGGGCCTATCCCATACCTTCCCGGAACTCAAGTTCAACCTGACCTCGATGAGCTCGGACAAGATCATCGAAGCGCTGGGCACTAACCAACTGGACCTGGGGGTGTGTTACCTGGACCACGTAAACGCCAATTACCTAGAGTTTTTCGAACTGGGCGAAACCCGCGTCGGCCTGCTGTACGACACGCGCCACTTCCATTTCGAAGGCACCGAAATGAGCTGGGAAGACGCCGCCGAACTGCCCCTAGGCATGATCAGCAATGGCATGCACTATCGAAAGTCCATTGACCTGAGCTTTCGCAGCCGCGGCCTCGACCCCCAACCCATACTCGAGAGCGATTCGACGTATCAGCTGTTCCAGGCGATCCACAACGGTTTTTGCTGCGCGATTATGCCTCTGGACAGCGGCTTGGAAAGCCCGATCGAAAACCTGGCCTTTATCAACCTCCCGGACGCCAGCGTACTCGCGCCGCTGGGCATGGTGATGCGCAAAACCGAACCCCGCTCGGCCATCGCCGAAAAGTGTTTTGCGCAAGCCCAGAAATTGTTTGCCGCCAAGGGTACGGTCTAGCGTACGGGAGGGATGTTGATGGAGAGAGCAATGACTGCATTGCTACGCGAACCCGGCCTCATCGTGCTGAACTGCTTGCGCCGCCACACGGTCCCAACCCATACGCTCATCGCTACAGGAATTTTTCCATGACGCTTCCCCAAGAAATGACCCTGATCGAAATCACCACCCCTGGCGGGCCCGAGGTCTTGCAGCCGCGCAGCGCCGACGTGCCAGTGGCCGGGCCAGGCGAGATTCTGATTCGCGTGCACGCCGCCGGGGTCAACCGCCCAGACGCCTTGCAGCGCGCGGGCAAATACCCGATGAAGCCCGGCATGAGTCCGATTCCGGGGTTGGAAGTGGCCGGTGAAGTGGTGGCGCTGGGCACTGGCGTGAACGAATACAGCGTGGGCGACAAGGTCTGTGCCCTGACCAATGGCGGTGGCTACGCGCAGTATTGCGCAGTGCCGGCCAGCCAGGCGCTGCCGATCCCTGCGGGCATGGACTGGATTCAGGCCGCTGCCGTGCCGGAAACGTTCTTCACGGTCTGGGCCAACCTGTTCGGCCTCGGCGGTGCCCGCAAAGGCCAGCGCGCCTTGATCCACGGCGGCACCAGCGGCATCGGCACCACGGCGCTGATGCTCTGCCAGGAATTCGGCATCCAGGCATTCGCCACGGCGGGCAGTGCCGACAAATGCGCGGCGATTGCCAAGCTCGGTGCCGAGCCGATCAACTACCGCGAACAGGACTTTGCCGAGGTCATCGCCAAACAGACCGACGGCAAAGGCGTCAACGTGATCCTCGACATCATGGGCGCCTCGTACCTGAACAATAACCTCAAGGCCCTGGGCATGGACGGCCACCTGGTGATCCTCGGCTTCCTCGGTGGCGGCAAGGCCAACGACGTCGACCTGCTGACCATCCTCGGCAAACGCGCGGTGATTACCGGCTCACTGCTGCGCGCCCGCACCCGGGAAGAAAAGGCCAAGATTGCCCAGCAACTGCGCGAACACGTGTGGCCGGTACTCAGTGCCGGGCGCTGCCTGCCGATTATCGACCAGGTCTACGCCTACACCGACGCCGCCCAGGCCCATGCGCGGATGGAAGGTGGGGATCATATCGGCAAGATTGTGTTGCGGGTGGAGTGAGGCGATTCGACTTGCCCGCGAAGGTGGTGTGTCAGTCACTGTATCTGTTACTGCACGACCGCTTTCGCAGGCAAGCCAGCTCCCACATTTGATCTTCATTGCTTCGAGCATAGCGTTCGTTTAACTGACCGGCGTTAGGGCAAGCCTCCTCCCACACTGGATAAAACACAGGCCATCATGGGCTATCACGGCTGTTGGGCATATACCGGATAATCCACATACCCCGCCTCTGTCCCGCCATACAAGCCTTCGGCCTTCAACGCATTCAACGGCCAGCCATTGAACAGCCGCTGGGGCAAGTCCGGGTTGGCAATGAAGGGCCGTCCAAAGGCGATCAGGTCCGCCAACCCGGCCTCTACCAGCCGTGCGCCGCGCTCGGCGGTGTAGCGGCCGGCGTAGATGATCCTACCGCTGAAGGTGCGGCGCACGGCCTGGCGGAAAGTCTCGGGCAGGTCGGGCGCGTTGTCCCAATCGGCTTCGGCAATGGACACATAGGCGATGCCCGACGCCTCCAGCACCTTGATCGCTTCGATATAGGTAAGGTGCGGGTCCTCTTCCACCAGGCCGATGTAGACCCGGTCCTGATCGGTGCCACTGAACAGCGGCGAAAAGCGCACGCCCAGGCGCTCCGGCCCCACCACCTTGCAAACCGCTTCGACAATCTCGCGCAGCAAGCGCAGGCGATTGTCCAGCGAGCCGCCGTACTAGTGCCCCACCAGCTCGTCGATTTCCAGCGTGGTCAAGGCGCGGGGTACCGGTGGCTGCACCAGTTCACCCACACCCGGCCCGGTTTCAATGAAGGCTTTGGCTTGCAACGCTGGCAGCGCAGACGGGCCCACCGGGGCTCCACCGTCAGGTTGCAGCGCGTGATGGGACACCCGCCCTACGTGCCATAGCTGGGCGAAGATCACCCCGCCCTCGGCATGCACCGCTGCAGTGACTTTGCGCCAACCCTCGATTTGCGCCGGTGTATGAATGCCCGGCGTCCACGCGTAGCCCTGGCCCCGGGGTTCGATCTGCGTACCCTCGCTGACCATGAACCCGGCACTGGCCCGCTGACGGTAGTACTCGGCCATCAGGTCGGTGGCGATATTACCAGGCTGGGCGCTGCGCTGGCGGGTCAGCGGCGGCAGTACGACACGGTTGTTCAAGCGGTGATGCCCCAGCTTGATCGGGGTGTTCAGGATGCAGTCAGGCACGGCGATATTCCAAATTCAGGACGAACGAAAACCGTGGCAACTCCTGGGAGTCGCCACCGTGTAGATCGGTTGATTAACTTAAGCGCAGAGTGTCAGCAGGGCCTTGGCCACTTCGCTGGAGCTGCCTGGGTTTTGCCCAGTCACCAGCAAGCCATCGACGAGGACGAAGGATTGCCAGTCAGCGCCCTTCTCATACTGGCCGCCCAGTTTTTTGAATTCATCTTCAATCAGGAACGGCACGACCTCGGTCAACTGCACAGCGGCCTCTTCCGAGTTGGAGAACCCGGTGACGCGGCGGCCCTTGATCAACGGCTCACCGTTAACCGCCTTGACGTGACGCAAGGCACCCGGTGCATGGCAGACAAAGCCGATGGGCTTGCCGGCCCGCTCGAAGGCTTCGATCAGCGCGATGGACACCGGCGACTCCGCCAGGTCCCACAGCGGGCCGTGGCCGCCTGGGTAGAACACGGTGTCGAAGTCGGCGGCGTTGACCGAGTCCAGCTTCACGGTGGTCGCCAAGGCTTGCTGCGCAGCCGAGTCTTTACCGAAGCGCTCGGTCTGCTCGGTTTGCGCATCCGGTTCATCGCTCTTGGGGTCCAGCGGCGGCTGGCCGCCGGCCGGGGAAGCCAACACCACTTCGGCGCCAGCGTCCTTGAACGCGTAATAAGGTGCGGCGAATTCTTCGAGCCAGAAGCCGGTCTTGCGCCCGGTATCGCCAAGCTGGTCGTGAGAGGTCAGTACCATTAATACTTTCATTTTCCAGTGCCTCGGTCGGTGTGAATAACAGTTGTCTCATGTTAGGCAGCGAGGCAGTGGCTCACAATGTCATATCCGCAAGGATTGCGGACATGCACCAAAGTCGGTTGCCGTTTGCCGGGCACGCGCCGACAATCGCCTCTCCCCCGCCCCTTGGAGAGATGCAATGCACAGCGTTGCGCTGATGGTTTACCCGAATTTCCAGTCGTTGAGCCTCAGCCTGGGCTCGGTGTTCGAGTGCGCCAACCTGCTGCGCGGCGAGCCGGCCTATGAGTTTCACCTGGTGTCGGAAAGCGGCGGCGCCGTGATGACCTCCCAGGGCTTTTCGGTGAACACCAGCGCGCTGCGCCCAGAAGGCTATGACACCTTGATTGTCAGCGGCTACCTGGAGTTTCGCCTGCCCGAAGCCAACCTGCTGGAGCTGGTCAAGGCCGCGTCCGCGCAGTCGCGCCGGGTGGCGTCCTTATGCATGGGCATCTTTGTACTGGCCGAGGCGGGCCTGCTGGCGGGCAAGCGCACCACCACCCACTGGATCCATGCGCCGGCATTTCGCAAACGCTACCCGGATATCCACCTGGAAGAAGACAAGTTGTTCATTGTCGACGGCCAGGTGTGGACCGGTGCGGGCATGAGCGCCGGGGTCGACCTGGCGCTGGCGATGGTGGAGGACGACCTGGGCAGCGGCCTGGCCCGGCGCATTGCACGCAAGCTGGTGATTGCCCAGCGCCGCGGCAGCGAGCAGTCGCAACTGTCGGCCTTGCTGGAACTGGACCCAAAGTCCGACCGCGTGCAGTTGGCCCTGGCCTATGCCCGTGAAAACCTCACCCATGATTTGTCGGTGGACGCCCTGGCCGACGTTGCCCGGCTCAGCCCCCGCCAGTTCAGCCGGGTGTTTCGCGAAGAAACCGGTCAAACCCCAGCCAAAGCCATCGAAGCCCTGCGGGTGGAAGCTGCGCGGGCGATGATGGAAATCAGCCGTCACCCGGTAGAGGTGGTGGCCCGCGAAACCGGGTTTGGAGACCGCGAACGCATGCGCCAGGCGTTCCTCAGGGCCTTCGGGCAGCCGCCCCAGGCGATGCAGCAGGTGCTGTTCAACCCGGGCTAGACCCGTGACGGCCTGACAGCCGACGCCTATCTACCTGAAGTGCCATGATCCAAATGTGGGAGCTGGCTTGCCTGCGATGGCGGCCTACCAGCCGACACTTACCTACCTGACACCCCGCGATCAAACTGTGGGAGCGGGCTTGCTCGCGAAGGCGGCCTGACAGCCGACCAGAATCTTGGATCAGACCGTGTACATATCCGTTATTTGGGTAACGGCTGCTTATGGTTCCGCTTTTACAGCGGGTCACTTTTGGAAAAGAGCCCGGAATGCCGGCCCAGCCAAAAGTAACCAAAAGGGCTCTTGCCCCACCACTCGGCACCTCGCCTAGGCTCGGTGTGCCCGAACACAGGCTTGAATCCGTGGGCCGCCGCCACGCGCCATCCATGGCGCGGGGCGGCTAACCCGGCGTCCTGCCGGGTTACCCACGAATTCAAGCCTGCGTTCGGCCAGCGTGGTTTGACGGGGCGCTTAAGATCAAGATCAAAAGCAGATCAACAGCAGATCAAGAGCAAGATCACGAGCAGCTCGCTTCGCATCGTGGTTACGGGTTGATCGCTACAGCGTTGTTCTAATATCTATGCTCATCGAGAGAAAGCCCCAGCCCCTCAATGCAACGAAGCCCGGGTAATCAGGTAGCTCACCAACTGCGGATCATCCTCCAGTTCAATCATCTGCACCGGACGCGGCAGGTTATCCAGCACGGTGCGCCAGAACGCCTGGGACACCTCGTCCTGATCATAGAAACGCACCAACCAATTGGCCGCGCCGCTGCACAGCACCTGGCTGGCAATTGCGCGGCCAATGCCTTTACGGCGGTAGCGCTTGAGGATGAACAGGTCGGCCAGTTCCAGGGCGTCGATGCCCGGCAGTTCGCTGCCTTCGATCAACAGGAAGCCGGCGATGTAGCCGTCTACCAGCAGCAGGTTGGCGCTCCATTGCGGGTCGCTCCAGTAGCGGGCCAAGTGTTCGTCGTGGATGTAGAAACGCCCATCGGCCTCGACATCTTCCTGTTCCCAGTCCGAAGACTCATAGGCGTAGTACTGGTAAAGATTGCGGATCAGTTCGGCTTCTTCGGGGCCGGTCTGGATCAATTCGACGGTGGTTTCAGGCATGGGGCTCTCGGTGGAAAAACGCAGGGCGCCATTGTTCACAAAAGTGCTGCCCACGCCAATGGCCTGGCGAATCCTTTCTATTGGCTGAATCGATTGCAAATAGCGGTTGCCCTGGCCGAAATCCTGAAACATTTAGAATAAACTTCGCCGGTTTCCCTCTATTGCTCAAGGACACGTATTTTGACCAACGTCTGTACCGCCGGCCTGGATGTGGGCTTTGCCTCCCTGGATTACCTGCAGATCTTCATCCTGGGCGTGATCCAGGGCATTACTGAATTGCTGCCGGTGTCATCCACCGCCCATATGCGCGTGGTACCCGCCCTGCTCGGCTGGCAAGACCCTGGCTCGGCGTTTTCCGCAGCCATGCAATTGGCAGCGTTGGCAGCAGTGGTCAGTTACTTCTGGCGCGATGTGCGCCAGGTCACCACGGGCAGCATCAGTGCGGTGCGCCGGGGCGACTACAACGACCGCTGGTTCAAGCTCGCCGTGGCAATTGTGCTGGCAACCGTCCCGATTGGCATTGCGGGGCTGGCGTTGTCGTCGACCTTGAATGCCTGCAACTCGCCATTGCGCGGGCTGATGGTGATCGGCATTTCCTGCGTGGTGATGGCGGTGCTGCTGGCAGTGGCCGAACTGCGTGCCCGGCATACACGCGACGTGAGCCAAATGCGCCTGCGCGATGCCCTGATCGTGGGGGTTGCACAGATTGGCGCGTTGATACCGGGCGTATCGCGTTCGGGCTCCACGTTGACCGCGGCGCTGTTCCTGAATTTCAAACGCGAAGAAGCGGCGCGGTTTTCTTTCCTGTTAGGCTTGCCGGCCATCGCCCTGGCCGGTTTGAAAGAGTTATGGGTGCTGCTGCGCGCCGACCTGCCCGCCCACGCCTGGCCGCACTTGATCTTTGGCCTGGTGGTGGCCAGCGTCTCGGCGTTCTTTGCCATCTGGGGCCTGATGAAGTTTCTGGAGCGTTTCTCCACCTGGCCGTTCGTGATCTACCGTGCGCTGCTGGGGATCTTCCTGATTGTGGCGGTCAGCACCGGGCTGTTGAGTTAAGCCACCGGTTCGCGGTCGGCCAGCGCTTCGAGCAAGTCGGCCGAGGGCACGAAGAACAGGCCGCCGGTCACGGCCGTGCTGAAGTCGAGCAAGCGGTCGTAGTTGCCGGCCGGGCGGCCGATGAACATGTTCTCCAGCATCTGCTCCAACGGCTGCGGCGAGCGTGCATAGCCGATGAAGTAGGTGCCGAACTCCCCGGCACCAGGGCGGCCGAAGGGCATGTTGTCGCGCAGGATCTTCACCTCCTCGCCGTCCTCGTCAGTGATCACTGTCAGGGCGCTGTGGGAGTTGCTCGGCTTGGCGTCGTCGTCCAGTTCGATGTCCGACAATTTGGTGCGCCCGATCACCTTCTCTTGAGCCTCCACCGTCAAGCCATTCCACGCGGTCATGTTGTGCAGGTATTTCTGCACCAGCACATAGCTGCCGCCTTCGAACTCAGGGTCTTCATCGCCCACCAGGGTAAACGCCTCGGCCTTGCGCCCCACCGGGTTCTCGGTGCCGTCGACGAAACCGATGATGCTGCGCATATCGAAGTAGCGAAAGCCCTGGACCTCATCCACCACCTTCACGCTATCACCCAGGGCCGCCATCAGCTGGGTCGCCAGCTCGAAACACAGGTCCATCTGTTCGGCACGGATGTGCAGCAGGATGTCACCTGGGGTCGACACTGCCTTGCGCCCCTCCACACCGAACTCGCGAAATGGATGCAAGGCCGCCGGGCGCGGCGCGCCGAACAGGCGGTCCCAGGCATCCGAGCCAAACCCGCAAACGCAAGTCAGGTTGCCCGAGGGCACGCGCTTGCCTACCGAGCGCACCAGGCCTGCGATGTCGGCGCACCAGGCCCGCACGTTTTCAACCGCATCGGGCGCCAGGGTGGCGACCATGAAGATCGCGCTGCTGGTGATCGGGTGGCACACCGATTGTGGTTCGAGCGGGGGACGGACGGGGCAGGTTTTCATGGGCATTCCACAGGCTGAGGGCGGTGAACCCGCGCAGATTAGCAGATCATCGAGGGCAACTGGCCCACACCTGGCGAATCAGGGCTTTGAGCTTGAGCGCCTCGGCCCAGCGATCGGTGAGTTCGCGGCCCTGTGCGTCGGTAATCGCATAGGGTGGCGGGCCCAACTCGCAAGTGAAGGACAAGCTCTGCGGACTGTCAGCGCGGCCCAGCCAGTGTTCGATCCCGTAGCGCCACCAGCCGGTAAACCGCTCGACCCACGGTTGGTGCTGGGGAAAACCCAGGCCAACCTGCACCTGTTCGCTGCTAGCAATGCGGCCATGAAAGCCCCAGCTGTGACGCAGGATGGTGCGTATCTGTTCGTCGTCTTCCACACTGCCGGGCTCGGGCAACTCGCGGCCAACCACGTAGTGGGAAAGGTCAGCGAGCAGTTTCAGATCGGGCATCTGTGCCAGCAGGTCGAGGGTGAACAACAGGTCGTTGGTGAGCCGATAACGGTGGGTTTCCAGCAGGATCGGGAAGTCCACCTGTTCGGCCAGGCGTTGCCAGCCGTCGATCAGCCTGACCGCCTCGGCCTGGGTACGTGGGCGCACGTCGGCTTGCAAGGTGAGGTGGTGACAACCGTAGCGGCTGATCACCTCCAATGCCCTGGCCAGCTCATCCACCGATTGCGGGAACAGTTGCCCTTCAATCTGCAAACCCCTGGCCGTGGCCGCCGCGTGCAGGCGCTGCACCGATGCCGGTGCCCAGTAATGGTCGGTGATGCCGTCATAACCGGCGGCGGCGATGCGGTCCAGTTGTGCTTCGAGGCTGCCGGGCTCGGTTTGCATGGCCCACATCGATTGGAATACTAACAACTGGCGCATGGTCAGCCTCGCAATAACAGCTTCAGGGATACCTCAGGGTCGGCCAGGCTGGCCGGGTTGAGCGGGATGCGGGCAGTAATCAAGTGCTCGCACAGCTTGACGTCCTTGGCTGCGCGGTTACCCAAGGCCCAACTGCAGGCGCCCTGCAAACGGTGATGGTCGTCAAGGTAGAACAGCAGCAGGCCACCGTCGGGCAATTCCCGGCGAACCATCAGCGCAGTCATCACCCCGACGGTGTGCAAGCCCCACGCGTATTGATCGGACCAGAAACCCGGGATCGTCTCGAACGCCAACGCCTGCCCCAGCAGGTTCAACGCCGCGAGACGGCCCTGGGCTTCGGCGTTGCGCCAGGTTTCCTGGCGCTGATAAAGGCCCGCCAGGCGAAACTCGCATACGTCCCCCGCCGCGTAGATATCCGCCACACTGGTGCGCAACTGCGCGTCGACACGAATGCCCTGCCCGACGTCCAAGCCCGCCGCCGCGGCCAACTCGATGTTGGGCTGCATGCCAATGCCGACCACCACCAGGTCGCAGGGCAGCCGTTGCCCGTCGACCAGTTGCACGGCGTCGGCGTGGATGCACTCCAGGGCGACGTTCAAACGCACGTCCACACCCTGCTCACGGTGCAATGCCAGCAACGCGTCACTGATCACCGGCGGCAACACCCGCCCTGCCAGCCGTGGCCCGGCTTCCAGTAGCGTGACATCGCAGCCAAGGCCCCGTGCGGTCGCCGCCACTTCCAAACCGATAAAACCCCCGCCGACCACCACCAGCCGAGCGCCAGGGCGCAGGCGGTCGCGCAGGGCCAACGCGTCATCATGGGTGCGCAGGTAAAACACGTTGGCCTGCTCCTGGGGCAAGCGTCGCGCCCGGCCTCCGGTGGCCAGCAGCAGGCCGGCATAGGTCAACCATTGGCCGCTGGCCAGTTGCAACCGGTGGTGCTGGGGCTCCAGGCGGCTGACCGGGTTGGCGGCGATATGCTCTACCTCGAGCGCCGCCAACTGCTGGCTGTCGCACAGGCTGCATTGCGCCAAGTCGGTCGAGCCTTGCAACAAGCCCTTGGACAACGGTGGCCGCTCGTAGGGCAAGTGCGCTTCATCGCCAATCAGGATCAGGCGCCCGCTGTAACCTTCGTCACGCAGGGTCAGTGCCGCACGGCCACCAGCATGGCCGGCGCCGACGATGATCAGGGGAGCGTTCATTCTTCGGCCGTGACGGCGAGCAGTACCCGCCCCGCATCTACCCGCACGGGGTAGGTCTTGAGGTTGACGCACACCGGCGCGCCCAGGGCCTTGCCGGTGCGGTAATCAAAGCGTCCGTTGTGCTTGGGGCATTCGATCACATGGTCCATCACCAGGCCGTCCGCCAAGTGGATTTTCTCGTGAGTGCACAAGCCGGCGGTGGCGAAGAATTCGTTATCGGCAGAACGGAACACCGCATAGGTCTGCGCGCCGTGGTCGAAGCGCAGCACGTCTTCTGCTTCTATTTCGCCCACGGCGCAGACGTCGATCCATTGATCGTTCATACATTTATCTCCAATGACTGGCTCTTACTCTGTGGCGAGCGAGCTTGCTCGCGCTGGGCTGCGAAGCGGCCCTAGATTCGTCTGTACGGTGTAGGTCTGAAGGGTTATTGGGGCTGCTGCGCAGCCCAGCGGGAGCAAGCTCCCTCGCCACGGGTGGGGCGTTGGACGAAATAGCTGGGGTCGCTGCGCTGGCGCCAGATCGTCGGAATGATTTCCTGGTAGGCCTGCCACAAGTTGGCATACGGCGGCGGGCAGTCGCTGCGGATCTCTTCGTGCAGTTGACTGAGCGCGTGGTAAGGCACCATCGGGTACATGTGGTGTTCGAGGTGGTAGTTCATGTTCATGTAGATAAAGCGCAACACGCGGTTCATGTAGATGGTGCGGCAATTGCTACGGTGGTCGAGCACATCTTCGGCCAGGCCCACGTGTTGGCTGATTCCAAACAGGTAACCGAGCCAGGCGCCGTAGAGGCTGGGCAGGCCCACCAGCATCAGCGGCAACGCGCTGTGCAGGTACAGCGCGGTGCCGATGATCAGGGCGTAGATGCCGACCCAGATACGCGCATCTCGGTACACCTTGGGCCACTCGGATTCGGGGATGAAGTTCTGCTCCTGGGCACTCATTCGCCCGAACGTATGGCGGGCCACGCCGCTGAAGGTCTTCCAGGCCAGGGGTAGGTTGAACAGACTGAGGGCCATCATCCATAAGCTCGGCGGGCGCGGTTCAACGATCTCCGGGTCGCGACCGACGACGATGGTGTCGGTGTGATGGCGGGCATGGCTCCAGCGCCACACGTGGGGTTCGAAGAGGCACATGAAGCTCGCCACCTGATACAGCGCATCGTTCATCCAGCGGGTCTTGAACGCCGTGCCGTGGCCGGTTTCGTGCCAGCGCGGGTTGGAGGCCGTGCCATAGAGCACACCGTAGGCGATGAAGAATGGCACGCAGGCCCAACTGCCCCAGAACCAGTAGCCGCCGACACCGGTGGCCAACAACGCTGAGAACCACAGGGCGGTGTCGAGCAACGCCGGAGCGTCGCGGCGTTGCATCAGGGCTTTCATGCGATTGCGCGGGATGGGCGACTGGTACCAACGGGCCGAGACCAGGCCCTTGTCGGCGGCCCGGGCGGCTTCGGGGCCGGTGAGGCTGTAATCGCGCCGAGCGCGGTGAGCGGTGTGTCCAGGCATTGTTATTGTTCTCCGCAAGCGTGGGTTTCAGGGGCTTTGCGAAACCAACGATAGAGTGCGGCTAAATCACCCTCAAGGCCTTGAATCCATTCCCTATCAAGCTATCATCCAGGCCCAGCGGGGCTTGATAGTTTTCTATCAAGACGCTCAAGGGGCCTGCCATGCACAACAACAAACGCCCAACCATCGCCACCGTCGCCGCCCATGCGGGGCTCAGCGTAGCCACCGTCGACCGCGTGTTGAACGCCCGCGCGCCGGTCAACCCCGGCACCGCCGAACAGGTGTTCCAGGCCGCCGAAGCGGTGGGCTATTTCGCCGCACGGCTGATCGGCCAGCGCATTCGCGAACGTCGGCCCACCTACCGTTTCGGCGTGCTGTTGCTGGGGACCGCCCAAGCCTTCTATGCGCAGTTGGCCCACGCCATCAGCGAGGCAGCGCAGCATCACGCCACCGCCAACCTGAGCTGCCAGTTCGACTACATCAACGACCGCACGCCCGGCGTCATCGTCGCGCAAATCGAACAACTGGCCGTGCAGTGCGACGCCCTCGCGGTGGTCAGCTTCGCCCATCCGTTGATCAACGCCTGCCTGGCGCAGATCCGTGAAGCAGGCGTGCCGGTGGTTGCCCTGCTTTCGGATATCCATGAACACGCTGCCGAACCCTATGTAGGCCAGGACAACCACGTAGTCGGGCGCACCATGGGCTGGCTGCTGGCGCGCACCTGCGGCGCACGCAAAGGCAGCGTGGGCATCCTGTTGGGCGGCCATCGTTTCCTCGGCCATCAGGCACGGGTCGAGGGCTTGCACAGCTACCTGGCCGAACACGCGCCGGGGCTAAAACCGTTGGAGCCGCTGATCAACCTGGACAACTGCGACATCACCGAAGAAGCCACCCTCGACCTGCTCAGCCGCCATACCGATTTGCGTGGGTTATGTGTGGTCGGCGGTGGTGGCGACGGCGTGATCAACGCCCTGGCGCAACTGCCCAAGCGCCCGCCGCTGTGCTGCATCCTGCAAGAGTCCACGCCGTTGTCGCGTCAGGCATTAAGCAACGGCTTGATTGACGTGGTGATGGACTCGCAGCCACGGCAGACGGCCGTGGCGCTGGTGGAGTTGCTGGTGCGCTTGCAGAGTGATGAGGGGTTTGACCCATTGAGGCACCGCGTGCATATACCGCCGCAGATAGTGACCCCGGAAAACATGTCACCTGATTAATGACGATCAAAAGTGTGGGAGCGGGCTTGCTCGCGAATGCGGTGGGTCAGTTAACCTATTCTTTACTGACCCACCGCATTCGCGAGCAAGCCCGCTCCCACATTTTTTACGGTGCCAGGACTTAATCCAAATCGCTGGCGCTATGCCGCTCGGGCAACTGCTCTTCACCCGACACCCGGTTCACCCGCCGCCCGCGCTGCACCGCCGGCCGGGCGTCAATTGCGTCGGCCCAGCGCAGCACGTGCTTGTATTCATGCACAGAGAGAAACTCCGCCGAGTCGCCATACAAGCGGCCTTTGACCAACCCACCGTACCAAGGCCATATCGCGATGTCGGCAATGGTGTATTCATCCCCGGCGATGTATTGGCTGACCGCCAGGCGCTTATCCAGCACATCCAGTTGGCGCTTGGTCTCCATGGCGAAGCGGTTGATCGGGTATTCCATCTTGCTCGGCGCATAGGCATAGAAATGCCCGAAGCCACCCCCCAGGTAAGGCGCGCTGCCCATCTGCCAGAACAGCCACGACAGGCATTCAGCCCGGGCCGCAGGCTCCGTGGGCAGGAACGCACCGAACTTCTCGGCCAGGTACTGCAGAATCGCGCCCGATTCGAACACGCGAATCGGTGTGGCGCCGCTGTGGTCCATCAGCGCAGGAATCTTCGAGTTCGGGTTCACCGCCACAAAGCCACTGCCGAACTGGTCGCCGTCGCCGATCTTGATCAGCCAGGCGTCGTATTCGGCGCCGCTGTGCCCCAGGGCCAGCAGTTCTTCCAGCAGGATCGTGACCTTCTGCCCATTGGGCGTGGCCAGGGAGTATAACTGCAGCGGGTGCTTGCCCACCGGCAGCGGCTTTTCGTGGGTGGCGCCGGCGATAGGCCGGTTGATGCTGGCGAAGGTGCCGCCGCTTTCGGTGTCCCAGGTCCAGACTTTGGCAGGTACGTACTCGGTCATAATCAATGCTCCAGAGGCGCTTGTGATCCACTAAGCGTTCCAGACTAAACCAAAGGTTGATGACTCGTCACACCTATCAGCATGGAAGATCCGGCATGAACGAGCGACTCGACGACCTCCTCGCCGACCACTTGCACGTACTGTTCTGCGGCATCAACCCTGGCAAGGGCTCGGCAGCCCTCGGCCTGCATTTTGCCAATCGCAGCAACCGCTTCTGGCGCACCGTGCATCTGGCCGGTTTCACGCCCCATGAAATTCGCCCGCAAGACGGCGCCACCTTGCTGCACTACGGTTGCGGATTGACCACCTTGGTGGCACGGCCAACGGCCAGTGCAGGCGAGTTGGCGCGGCATGAATTCCAGGACGCGGCGGCGGCGTTCGAACACAAAATCCGCCGCCATGCCCCGCGTTTCGTGGCGTTCCTCGGCAAGCCCGGCTATAGCGCGCTGAGTGGCCAGCGCGAGGTCGCCTGGGGTTTGCAAGCGCAGCCACTGGGCGACGCCTCGGTCTGGGTGTTGCCCAACCCCAGCGGGCGCAACCTGGCGTTCAGCCTCGATCAATTGGTGCAGGCGTATCGGCTGCTGCACAACGCCGTTGCGCAATCCAGGCCCGCGCCCGTAATCTCTTGAGCCCAACACCCTGTAAGCAATGGAGGCTGCATGAAACTGGTCGGAATGCTGGACTCGCCCTACGTACGCCGCGTGGCTGTTTCCCTGGAGTTATACGGGTTGGGCTTTGTGCATGAACCGCTGTCGGTGTTCAGCACTTACGCTGAATTTGCCCAGATCAACCCGGTAGTCAAGGCCCCTACCCTGGTGCTGGACGATGGGACGGTGCTGATGGATTCGAGCCTGATCCTCGATTACCTGGAAGCGCTGGCGCCGGCTGACAAGAAGCTGCTGCCCCAACAACCGGCGGCACGTGCCCGTGACCTGCAACTGCTTGGGCTCGCGCTGGCGGCATGCGAGAAAAGCGTGCAGATCGTCTATGAACACAACCTTCGCCCCGCTGAAAAATTGCATGCGCCGTGGCTTGAGCGCGTTACGGGGCAACTGCTGGCGGCTTATGCGTTGCTGGACAAGCAGCTGGCAGGCAATGAAGCGCTGACCCAGGCGTCGATTACCGCAGCGGTCGCCTGGTCGTTCAGCCAGTTCACCGTGGCCTCGGTGGTGAAGGCCGACGCGTTCCCCAACCTCAAGCGCCATGCTGAACGCCTGGAGCAGCACCCGGCGTTCAAGCGTTACCCCATCGAGTAAGCACCACAATTTAACTGTGGGAGCGGGCTTGCTCGCTCCCACACTCGATGTGCATCATTCTGAAAATCGCGTTTTATACCCAACCGCCGTCGACGATAAAGTTCTGCGCCGAGCACATCGCCGAGGCATCCGAGGCCAAAAACAGCGCCATGTTGGCGATGTGTTCCGGCATCACGCTGCCGGGCAGGCACTGGCTGCGGGCGATGAGCTCCTTGGCGGCGTCGTCGACCCACATGGCCAGTTGTTTTTCGGTCATCACCCAACCCGGCACCAAGGTGTTGACGCGAATACGGTTGGGCCCCAGCTCACGCGCCAGGGCTCGGGTCATGCCGTGGGCGGCGGCCTTGCTGGCGGCGTATACGGGGTAGCCGGCCGAGGCCATCATCCAGCCCACCGAGCCCAGGTTGATGATCGAGCCGCTACCGGCCTCCTTCATCATGGGCACCACCGCCTTGGCGGCAAAGAAGGCGTGCTTGAGGTTGACCGCAATCAGTTGATCGAACATGTGCGAGTCGATTTCTTCCAGGCTGTGGCGCACATCGTTCGCTGCGTTGTTGACCAGTACCGTGATCGGCCCCAGGGAATGCTCGAAGCGCCCGATCGCCGCACGGTAGCCGATCTCGTCGGTGATATCGCAGCACTCGAACTCGACACTGTGCCCTTTGGAGTTGAGCAGCGCCGCCAAGCGTTCACCCTGGCTCTGTGCACGGTCCACAAACGCCACCTTGGCACCCTGCGCGGCGAAGGCCCGCACCATGAACTCGCCAATCCCCGAAGCGCCGCCGGAAACCAGCACGGTTTTGTCCTTGAGGTCGGGATAAATCGCTTGCTGGGTAGTCATAACAATCAGTGCTCCGCTTAATTAGTCTTATTTTATTTTGCAAGAACGACGTTAAAGGCTATAAATCTGCTGTCATATCGACAAAATATCTCAAATTAGTAGAACTATTCCAGCAAAACAACAAAAGGAAGTTCGACCATGAAGCACCCTCGATACCTGCTGTCCGGCCTCGCGCTGTCCATGCTGATCGCCAGCGGTGGCGCGCACGCCGCCGGCCTTAGCAGCGAACACAAACCCTTCGGCAAAACCAACGATGGCACCGCCGTCGAACAGTACGTGTTGCGCAACAGCCATGGCATGCAAGCCACGGTGATCACCTACGGCGGCGTGCTGCAGTCGCTAAAAGTGCCAGACAAACACGGCAAGCTCGACGACGTGGTGCTGGGCTTCGATGACGTGCAAGGCTATCAAGGCGGTACCGCGTTTTTCGGCGCGACCATTGGCCGCTTCGGCAATCGACTGGCCGGCGGCGCCTTCGAACTCGACGGCAAACGCTACCAGGTACCGCTCAACGACGGCCCAAACTCATTGCATGGCGGCGCCCAGGGCTTCGACAAGCAGGTGTGGCAAGCCAAATCGGTCAAGGACAAAGACTCGGTGGGCGTCACCCTCACCTACCTGTCCAAAGATGGGGAAATGGGCTTTCCGGGCAACTTGAAAACCGAGGTCACCTACCGCCTCAACGACCACAACGAACTGCACATCGACTACACCGCCACCACCGACAAACCGACGGTGCTCAACCTCACCAACCACAGCTACTTCAACCTGGCCGGCGCGGGCAACGGCGACATTCTCAAGCAGGTCGCCACCTTGCACGCCAGCCACTACACACCGGTGAATGCCACCTTGATTCCCACCGGCGAACTGGCGCCGGTCAAGGGCACGCCCATGGACTTCCTGAAGCCTACCGCCATCGGCCAGCACATCAAGGACGACCATCCGCAGCTCAAATTCGCCGAGCCCAAACAAGGTGGCTTCGACTTCAACTGGGCGCTGGATACCAAAGGGGACGTCAAGCAACTGGCCGCCGAGGTGCATGATCCTGAATCAGGCCGACGTTTGCAGCTCTACACCACAGAGCCTGGCGTGCAGTTCTATACCAGCAACTTCCTGGACGGTTCGGTGAAGGGCAAAGGCGGCAAGACGTACCAGCACTGGAGTGGGTTTACCTTGGAGACCCAGCATTTTCCGGATGCGCCTAACCAGCCGAGCTTTGCCTCAACGCGTTTGAATCCAGGGCAGATTTACACCCAACACACTATTTTCAAGTTCACCGCTGATTAAATTGTGGGAGCTGGCTTGCCTGCGATGGCGGTGGCACAGGCTACTCAATTATTGCCTGAACCAACGCTATCGCTGGCAAGCCAGCTCCCACATTGGTTTTTCACAGCGCCTGGGTTCAGCGTTGTTTCATGCGGTCGATGACCACGGCCAACAGCAGGATCGAACCGCGGATCACATACTGGTAAAAGGTATCGATGTTCTTCAGGTTCATCGCATTCTCGATGATCGCCAGAATCAACACCCCGGCGATCACATGGCGGATCATGCCGATGCCGCCGCTCAGCGACACCCCACCCAGCACGCAGGCCGAGATCACCGTCAGCTCGAAACCCTGGCCGATCATCGGTTGGCCAGAGGTCATGCGCGAAGCCAGGATCACCCCGGCCAAGGCGCCGATCAGGCCATGGATGGCGAAGATCAGGATCTTGGTGCGGTCAACGTTCACGCCCGCCAGCAGCGCCGCCTCCGGGTTACCGCCGATGGCCATGGTGTTGCGCCCATAGGTGGTGTAGTTGAGCAGCCAGCCGAAGAACAGGAAGCAGACAATGGTGATCAGGATCGGCACCGGCACACCCAACAATTGGCCGTTGCCGAACACGAAAAATTGCTCTTGGGACACGCCTACCGCCTTGCCGTCGGCAAAGATGTAAGCCAGGCCGCGCACGATCTGCATGGTCGCCAGGGTAGTGATCAAGGCGTTGACCCGCAGCTTGGCGATCACGATGCCGTTGATCAGCCCCACCATCAGGCCCATCAGCAGCGCTGCACCAATGCCCAGCATCACGCTGTCGGTATCGCGCATTACAATCGCCGCAACTACCCCGGCGCAGGCGATCACCGAGCCTACCGACAGGTCGAAGTGCCCCGAGGCCAGGCAGAACAGCATGGTGCACGCGGCAATACCGACAGTCGAAATCGCCAGGCCCAAGCCGCGCATGTTGAGCGGAGAGAGGAAGTTATCGATCAGCAGCGCGCACAGTACGAAGATGCCCACCGCCGCCAAGAGCATCGCCCAGTTATCGAGCAATGCACGCATATCGAGGGGTTTGCGTGCCGAGGGCAACGCGTTGTTTTGAATGGTCATGGTCGTCTCTCAGTTCGCCAGGCCGCGTGGCAAGGCCAGTTGCAGCAGGTTGGATTCAGTCGCGTGCTCGCGCAGTTGTTCGCCGCGCAGGGCGCCTTCGCACAGCACCAGGATGCGGTCAGAGATGCCCATCACCTCCATCAGGTCGCTGGACACCACGATCACCGCAATGCCACTGGCCGCCAGGTTATGGATGATCTGGTAGATCTCCGACTTGGCGCCGATGTCGATACCGCGAGTGGGTTCGTCCAGCAGCAACACCTTCATCGGCATCGACAGCCAGCGGCCAAGAATGGCTTTCTGCTGATTACCGCCGGACAGGTACAGGATCTTCTGCGCCGCGTTCGGCGTTTTGACCCGCATCGCCTGGATCTGTCGGTCGGCGTTGCCTTTTTCCCAGCCTTCGCGCAACAGCCAGCCAAAGGTGGAATGGGCGCCACGCGCGCTGATGTTGATGTTTTCAGCGACGCTGCCCAGCGGGATGATGCCCTCTTTCTTGCGATCCTCCGGACACAGCAATACCCCGGCGGCGATGGCGTCCCGGGGTGAGCGCAGTTGCAGCGCTTGCCCGCACAGTTCCAGGCTGCCGGCACTGGCGCGCTCTAACCCACTGAGCAAGCGAAACAGCTCGGTACGCCCCGCGCCCACCAGCCCGAACAGGCCCAGGATCTCGCCCTTGCGCACCTGGAAACTGATCGGCTCACGCAGGCCCGGGCCGAGCAAGCCGTCCACCTTGAGCGCCACTTCGCCTTGCTCGCGCGGGCGGTAATCGTAGATGTCCTGGATATCGCGACCGACCATGCAGGTCACCAACTGGTCGTGGGTCAGCGTGCTCATGTCCTCGAAGGTGCGCACGTAGCGACCGTCCTTGAACACCGTCACTGCGTCACAGATACGGAACACTTCTTCCATACGGTGCGACACGTAGAGCACCACTTTGCCCTCGTCGCGCAGGCGCGTGATGATCGCCATCAAGCGGTCGATTTCCCGCGCCGATAAACTGCTGGTGGGTTCATCAAAGGCGATCACGTTGGCGCCGCGAGACAGCGCCTTGGCGATTTCCACCAGTTGGCGCTGGCCCAGGGACAGGCGCCCGAGTTTCTCGTCGGGGTCGATTTCATCGGCCAGCCCCTTGAGACACGCCAGGGCCTGCTTACGCAGCAGGCTCCGGTTGACCACGCCAAAGCGCGTGGGCAAATGCCCGAGGAACAGGTTCTCGGCCACGCTCATTTCCGGCACCAGGTGCAGCTCTTGGTGAATCACCGCCACACCGCTGGCGATGCTGTCGGCGGCGCATTTGAAGGCCATGGTCTGCGCGCCGATCTGCACCGTGCCGCTGGATGGAATGTAGGCGCCGCCGAGGATCTTCAGCAGGGTCGACTTGCCTGCGCCGTTCTCGCCCATCAGCGCGTGCACCTGCCCGGGGTGGGCGGTGAAGCAAATGCCGTCCAGCGCCTTGACCCCGGGAAAGGTCTTGCCGATGCCGTCAAACCGCAGGGCCGCAGCGGTCATTTCCACAGCCCGATCTTGGTCAGTTCCGCCTGGAAGTTTTCACGGGTGATCAGCGTCACTTCGTCCATGGCCGTGTACTTCGGCGGCTCGGTGCCCTGGGTGACCCACTCGTACATCATCTCAGCGGTTTTGTAGCCTTCAATGTGCGGGCTGGGCAGCATTGAGCCGAAGAAGCCGCTGTTGGCTTTCTTCAATTCGCCGATGGCGTCGGTGCCATTGATGCCGATACCGATCACGTTGGCTGCGGCGAAACCAGCACTTTCGGTGGCGCGCACGCCGCCGAGCACGGTGTTGTCGTTCATGCCGCCGATGATCAGGTTCTTCGCGCTACCCGGCAGCTTGACCAGTGCCGAGTTGGTGGCGTCCATGCTGCCTGGCACGTCGAGGGTTTTCAGCGGGGCTGTGAGGATGTGATCTTTAGGAACGCCAGCTTCCTCCAGCGACTTGATCGAGCCGTCGGTGCGCTTCTTGCCGGTGTCGAGTTCGTTGAAGGTATTGATCACCGCGTAGGTGTCCTTCCAGTCCCAACCGCGTTTTTTCGCTTCGGCGGCCATGGCGGCGCCTTGCTTCTGGCCGACTTCAAACGCGGCCATGCCCAGGTACGGCACGTCTTCCATGAAGTTGCCCTTGGCATCGACAAAGCGATCATCCACGGCCATCACTTTCAAACCGTTGACCTTGGCCTTGGCAACGATGGCCGGGCCCAGGGACACGTCCGGCGGGCAGATCACGAAGCCTTTGGCGCCGTTGGCGGCCAGGCTGTCGATGGCCGAGAGGGTTTTCTCGCCGTCCGGCACCGCGATCTTGATGAGTTTGAAGCCTTTGTCCTGGGCGGCTTTTTCCGCAAACGCCCACTCCGTCTGGAACCACGGCTCTTCGGCCTGCTTGACCAGAAAACCGATTTTCACTTCTTCAGCGGCCAGCAACAGGCCGCTCAAGCTCATGGCCGAGACCGCCACAGCGGCGCAGCACAGGGAACGCAAACCACGACGACGATTCATAGGGGTGACTCCTTGTTGTTGTTTTTTTCAATGTTCGTTTTGTGTACGGGTACTGTTGTGGCGAGGGAGCTTGCTCCCGCTGGGGTGCGCAGCGCCCCCCCAAAAAAAGCCGGCTCCAGCTGCGCTGTCGAACGGGAGCAAGCTCCCTCGCCACAACAGCGCGTTTGGTTTATCCGGCGAAGCGGTGACAGGGCTTGCCTGGCACGTCGACCTCAATGGCCAATACCGCACCATCAAGGGGGTGATCCAAGGGACTCGCCGCGCTGGTGATGTACAGCGTGGTGAGCTCGGGCCCACCGAACACGCAACTGGTGGGACGGCTGACCGGCAGTTCGATGATGCGATCCACCTCACCTGAAGGCGTCAGACGCAGCAGGCAACTGCCGTCCCAGCGCGCATTCCAGATGTAGCCGTCGGCGTCCATGGCCGAGCCATCCGGCCCGCCGCGTGTGTGCGGCCCGAACCAGGCCTGGGCGGCACCGAGTTGGCCGTCAGCCTGGATCGAATGCTGATAGAGCGTACCGTCCATGCTGTCGCCGAAATGCACCTGGCTGCCCGCCTCGTTCCAGAGCAAGGTGTTGGGAATGCCCAGCCCAGTCAGCAACGGCGTGACCCGCGCATCCGCATCAATCCGAAACAAACCACCGGAACGCCGGGTAATCGGCAGGTCTTCGCCCTGCTCGCCGATGTTGTTCTGCATGGTGCCCAACCACAGCCGGCCCTGGGCATCGCAGCGTGCTTCATTGCCGCGGTTGCCCGTTTGCGGGTCGACTACGCACAGCAGGGTCAAGGCTTCGGTGGCCAGGTCCAGGCGATATACGCCGCTGCTCAAGGTCACCAGCGCATCACCGCGTTGACAGGGGATGAACGCCGAGACGTGCTCAGGCAATTGCCACACCTGCAACTGCCCACCCATCAGACGCAGCGCCTGGCGGGCGGCGATATCCACCCAATACAGGGCCTGGGTCGGTACATCCCAGAACGGCCCTTCGCCCAACCGGGCACGGTGCGGGGTGACTGCGCTCAACGACATGAAGCCTCCTGATCAGTTACAGCGATTCGCGCGATGGCGTGCCATTTACCAGGCGCTGAATACGCAAGGGGTTAGCGTTTTTCAACGCGTCGGGCAGCAGGCTATCAGGGTAGTTCTGGAAGCACACCGGGCGCAGGAAACGGTCGATGGCCAGCGTGCCGACCGAGGTGCCACGGGCGTCGGAAGTCGCCGGGTACGGCCCGCCGTGAACCATGGAATCGCACACCTCCACGCCAGTGGGGTAACCGTTGAGCAGGATGCGCCCGACTTTCTGTTCCAGCAGCGGCGTGAGTTCGGCGAACTGGTGCAGGTCGGTCGGTTCGCCGATTAGCGTGGCGGTCAATTGCCCGTGCAGCCCCTGCAGGGCGGCGCTGAGTTGGGCCTGATCGGCCACTTCGACGAACACCGTGGTGGGGCCGAACACTTCCTCTTGCAGCACTTCGTCGCCGTCAATCAACAGACGTACATCCGCCTTGAACAGTTGCGGTTGCGCCTGGTTGCCCGATTGCGCACTGCCCGCCAGATGCTGGATGCCCGGGTGAGACCGGAGTTTTTCCAGGCCCTTGCCGTAGCTGCCCAGGGTGCCGGCATTCAGCATGGTTTGCGCCGGTTGCTCGCCGATCAATTGCGCGACCTGCTGAGTGAACGCGGTGAACGCAGGCGAAGCGATACCGATCACCAGGCCTGGGTTGGTGCAGAACTGGCCGCAGCCTTGCACCACCGAGGCGGTCAGGTCGCGGGCGATGCTCTCGGCGCGGGCGTGCAGCGCCTGGGGCAGCACGATCACCGGGTTAATGCTCGACATTTCGGCAAACACCGGGATCGGTTGCGGGCGCGCCGCGGCCATGTCGCAGAGGGCGCGGCCGCCTTTGAGCGAGCCGGTAAAGCCTACCGCCTGGATCGCCGGATGCTTGACCAGCGCCTCACCGACGCCGCCGCCAAAGATCATATTGAACACGCCGGCCGGCATCTCGGTGGCCTCGGCGGCGCGAATGATCGCATCGGCCACGCGCTCGGCGGTCGCCATGTGGCCGCTGTGGGCCTTGAACACCACCGGGCAACCGGCGGCCAACGCGGCAGCGGTGTCGCCGCCGGCTGTGGAGAATGCCAGGGGGAAGTTACTGGCACCAAAGACCGCCACCGGGCCGAGGCCGATGCGGTATTGGCGCAGGTCTGGGCGCGGCAGCGGCTGGCGCTCTGGCAGGGCCTTGTCGATACGCGCGCCGTAGAAGTCACCACGGCGCAGCACGGTGGCGAACAAACGCATCTGGCCGCTGGTGCGCCCGCGTTCGCCTTTGATGCGTGCGACCGGCAAGGCGGTTTCGCGGCAGACCAGTTCGACGAAGTCATCGCCCAAGGCGTCCAGCTCATCGGCCACCGCATCCAGAAACTGCGCACGTCGTGCGGCGCTCAAGGCGCGATAGGCCGGGTACGCCTGGGCCGCGGCCTGGGCGGCGGCGTCGACTTCCTGGGCGGTGGCCCGGTAGAAATCCTGGGGCAAGGCTTCGCCGGTGGTGGCGTCGATGCTTTGCAGCTTGATGCTGCCGTTGGCGCTGCGCTGGCCGCCGATGTAGTTGTGGCCGAGGAACGGGGTCATGTTGATCTCCTTAAAGGGGGGTGACTTGGCCGGGTTCAAATGCCGCATCGCTGCTGCCGATACCGTTGATCAACGGCGCGCCGAATTCAGCCTGGCTGATCTCGAACACATCGCCCGGCTGGGTACGTATACCGTCGGCGAATGACAAGGTGGCGGTGCCGAAGAAGTGAATGTGCACATCACCCGGCTTGAGGAACTGGCTGTATTTGAAGTGGTGGTATTCGAGGTTTTCCAGGCTGTGGCACATATTGGCCTCGCCACTGAGGAATTCGTTCTGCCAGATGACCTCGCCGTTGCGCAGGATGCGGCTGGTGCCCGCCAGATGCTCGGGCAGTTCACCCACGCGCAACTCCGGGCCATAGCTGCAACTGCGCAGCTTGGAATGGGCCAGGTACAGGTAGTTCTTGCGCTCCATCACATGGTCGGAGAACTCGTTGCCCACCGCAAAGCCCAGGCGATAGGGTTTACGGTCATGCCCGACCACATAGAGGCCGCCGATTTCCGGTTCTTCGCCGGCGTCTTCGGCGAACGGCGGCACCGGGAACGCCTGGCCCGGGCGCACGACGATGCTGCCATCGCCTTTGTAGAACCACTCCGGTTGCACACCGGCCTGGCCGGCGCCTGGTTTGCCGCCCTCCACGCCCCATTTGAAGATGCGCATGGTGTCGGTCATCGCGCTGTCGTCACCGGCCTGCTGGTGCATCTTGTCGCGGGCCGAAGCACTGCCCAGGTGGGTGAGGCCGGTGCCGCTGATCAGCATGTGGGCCGGGTCCGGGTGGTCCAGCGGGGGCAGGATTTTGTGGTCCGCCAACAAAGCGGTGTAGTCATGGCTGGCGCCCAGGCCGAGGGCTTCTACCTGTTGATGCAACTTGCCGCCGGCTTCGATGGCGGCCAGCGCGAGTTCACGCACGCTGTGGGCGCCGCGCACTTCGCGTACCTGGTTGCCTTCTACCACGCCGACGCGGCGCTCACCGTTGCTCAACTCGAACTGAACTAAACGCATGCAGGTTCTCCTGGATTTAAGTGCGTGTGGCGCCACGGGCGCTGGCAGCGAATTGGTCGACGGGCAGCACGTGCTTGCGTTCCAACAAGCGGTAGACCACGAGGGTCAGCAGCAACCCGAACACCATCACACCGGATAAGAAATACAAGCCTGAGGCCAGGTTGCCGGTGTACTCCTTGAGCGCACCGATCACGAACGGGCCGATATAGCCGCCGAGGTTGCCCACCGAGTTGATCAAGGCAATACCGGCCGCCGCACTGGCGCCGGCAAAGAAGCGCCCCGGCAGGGTCCAGAACACGGCGGTGCAGGAAAACATTGCAAACGCCGCCAGGCACAGCGCGGCCATTTGCAGCACTGGCACCGTGAGCCAGGCGCTGCAGAACAGGCCGATGGCGCCCAGCACATAGAGCACGGCGAGATGGCCGTAACGGTCGTTCAAACGGTCGGAACTGCGCGGGATGATCAACAGGCCGATGATGCCGAAGATATAGGGCACGGCGGAGATGAAGCCGGTGGTAAGGTCGCTGCCGCCAAACTGCTTGATCAGGGTCGGCAGCCACAGGCCGAGGCCGTAGATGCTCAGGGTCACCGGCAGGTAGAACAGCGCCAGCAACAACACGCGCTTGTCCTTGAGCGCATGCAAGGGGTTGCCATGGCGTGTCTGGCCGTAGGCTTGCAGGTCTTTGTGCAGCTCGCCGGTGAGCCAGGCTTTTTCTTCCTCGCTCATCCAGTTGACCTTCTGGGGGCCGTCCGGCAGGTAACGCAGCACCGGCCAGGTCAGCAGGATCGCCGGGGTACCGATCACGATAAACAGCCACTGCCAGCCATGCAGGCCGAGAATGCCGTCCATGCCGAGCAGACCGCCGGACACTGGACCTGTGATCATCATTGCAATCGGTTGGGAGAGGATGAACAGCCCGAGGATCTTGCCGCGGTGGCGCACCGGGAACCATTGGGTGATGTAGTACAGCACGCCGGGAAAGAACCCCGCCTCCGCCGCGCCCAGCAAAAAGCGCATCACATAGAAGCTGTGCGGCCCTTGCACGAACGCCATGCCGATGGTGATGGCGCCCCAGGTGATCATGATGCGCGCAAACCAGCGCCGCGCGCCGAAGCGGTCGAGCATCAGGTTGCTGGGAATCTCGAACAGGAAATAGCCAATGAAGAACAACCCGGCACCGAGGCCATAGGCGGCGTCGCCGATGCCCACGTCAGCGCCCATGTGCAGCTTGGCGAACCCTACGGCGGAACGGTCCACGTAGGCGATCAGGTACAGCAGGATCAGGAAGGGAATCAGTTTCAGCGTGATGCGCCGAATAAGCCGCAGTTCCTGGCTCATGGGGTCGATCTCCGATTGTTGTTTTTATAGAAGCTCGGGGGACGCCTCTGGCGAAATCCGCCAGGGCCATACCTCAGTTAAGACCGACTATATAGTATGACTATTTACAAAACAACACTTCCAAAGCGGCGATTTTGCGCTTATGTTTAAGCACGCATAGAACATATAGTCATACAATAAGAGAATCGATCATGCCTGACAAAAAGCCCGGCCTACGCTCTGCCCAGTGGTTCGGTACTGCCGACAAGAACGGCTTCATGTACCGCAGCTGGATGAAGAACCAAGGCATTGCCGACCATCAGTTCCATGGCAAGCCGATCATCGGCATCTGTAACACCTGGTCGGAGCTGACCCCGTGCAACGCGCACTTCCGTCAGATAGCCGAACACGTCAAGCGTGGCGTGATCGAGGCCGGAGGCTTCCCGGTGGAGTTCCCGGTGTTTTCCAATGGCGAATCCAACCTGCGCCCTACCGCCATGCTCACTCGCAACCTGGCGAGCATGGATGTGGAAGAAGCGATTCGCGGTAATCCGATTGATGGCGTGGTACTGCTCACCGGCTGCGACAAGACCACCCCCGCGCTGCTGATGGGCGCCGCCAGTTGTGATGTGCCGGCCATCGTGGTCACTGGCGGGCCGATGCTCAACGGCAAGCACAAGGGCCAGGACATCGGCTCGGGGACGGTGGTGTGGCAGCTCAGCGAACAGGTCAAGGCCGGCACCATCACCCTGGATGATTTCCTCGCGGCCGAGGGCGGCATGTCGCGTTCGGCGGGCACCTGCAACACCATGGGCACGGCCTCGACCATGGCCTGCATGGCCGAGGCGCTGGGCACTTCCCTGCCCCACAACGCGGCGATTCCGGCCGTGGATGCGCGCCGCTATGTACTGGCGCACATGTCGGGCATGCGCGCCGTGGAGATGGTGCGTGAAGACTTGAAACTGTCGAAAATCCTCACCAAGGAGGCGTTTGAAAACGCTATCCGCGTGAACGCGGCCATCGGCGGCTCGACCAACGCCGTGATCCACTTGAAAGCCATCGCTGGGCGCATCGGCGTCGAACTCGACCTGGATGACTGGACCCGCATCGGCCGCGGTATGCCGACCATCGTCGACCTGCAGCCCTCCGGACGCTTTCTGATGGAAGAGTTCTACTACGCCGGCGGGCTGCCCGCGGTGCTGCGTCGCCTGGGTGAGGCCAATCTGATCCCCCACCCGAACGCCTTGACGGTCAACGGCAAGTCCCTGGGCGAGAACACCCAGGATTCGCCGATCTACGGCCAGGACGAAGTGATCCGCACCCTGGACAACCCGATCCGCGCCGACGGCGGCATCTGCGTGCTGCGTGGCAACCTCGCGCCCCTGGGCGCGGTGCTCAAGCCTTCGGCAGCGAGCCCCGAACTGATGCAACACCGTGGCCGCGCCGTGGTGTTCGAGAACTTCGACATGTACAAGGCACGCATCAACGACCCGGAGCTGGACGTGGATGCCAACTCGATTTTGGTCATGAAAAACTGCGGCCCCAAGGGTTACCCCGGCATGGCCGAAGTCGGCAACATGGGCCTGCCTGCCAAGCTGCTGGCCCAGGGTGTGACGGACATGGTGCGCATTTCCGATGCGCGCATGAGCGGCACCGCCTACGGCACCGTGGTGTTGCACGTGGCACCGGAAGCCGCCGCCGGCGGGCCGTTGGCGACAGTGAAGGAAGGTGACTGGATCGAACTCGATTGCGCCAATGGCCGCCTGCACCTGGACATTCCAGATGCCGAGCTGGCAGCGCGCATGGCCGACCTGCCCCCCGCGCAGAACCTCATTGTCGGCGGCTATCGCCAGCTGTACATCGACCATGTGTTGCAGGCCGACCAAGGCTGTGACTTTGACTTCCTGGTGGGCTGTCGCGGGGCAGAAGTCCCACGGCATTCCCACTAATTGGGATGCTATGATGCGGCGAATCTAAGCCAGAGCCTCCCCGTCGTTATGGATCACCAGCCGCCCAAGCCGCGCAAGAGCCAGCATGCCCAGATCGTTCAGGACTTGGGCATGCACATCGTTTCCGGTCGCTTCAAGCCTGAAGAACGCTTGCCCATGGAAGCCACGCTGTGCGAGGAATACCAGGTCAGCCGCTCGGTATTGCGCGAAGCCACGCGGGTGCTCAGCGCCAAGGGCCTGGTGTACTCCAAGCCACGGGTGGGCGCGGTGGTACGGCCACGCTTGAAATGGCACCTGCTCGACCCGGACGTGCTGTCCTGGTTGATGCAGTCCACGCCCCACAGCGAGTTCTTCAACACCCTGGCCGGGGTGCGCCGCATTCTCGAACCGGAAATCGCCGCCATGGCCGCGACCACCGCCACCGATGAAGACATCGCCACCATCGAACAAGCCTACCAAGGCATGGAAACCGCCAAGACCCACGAGGACCTGTTACAGGCCGACCTGGACTTCCACCGCGCGATTGCCGACGCCACCCGCAACGACCTGCTCGCCTATATGTGCAACATGCTCTCGCTGCCGTTGCGCGAGTCGATCAACATCACCAACCGCCGCCCGGATATCCAGGGCCTGAGTCTGCCTCGGCACAAGGCGATCCTCACGGCGATCCAGAACCGCGATGCCCTGGGTGCGCGGCATGCGTCGCTGGTGCAACTGGACGACACCCGAGTGGCGCTGGATACGGTGATGAACGTGTTGACGCCGTTGTGAGCCCGCGTCATTCCTGACTGTTATTGTTGGCCCTTGGGCAGGTGTTATCGCCCTCTTTTTTCAGCGCCAGCACGGCCTGGCGCTCGGACAACAAGTGAGTGATGGCGCCGCCGATCGCAGCGGAAATCAACGCCAAGGCTTCTTTAGGCAGATTGATCGCCGCCCAGGTCAACCCACCGATCAGCAAGATGACAAACAGGATATTGAAACGTGACACGCCGAGTTTTATCGAGCGGACGATATCGGACGTGTCCTGCATTTTCTCGAAGCGTTTAAGGTCTTCGAACTTGCGCACCGATTCCAGGGTTTCCAGGTAATGGGTTTCGGCCCGCTTCAATTTCTTGATCACATCGGCTTCGAGCATGACCTCCTCTATCTCGATCCTGATCAGGCTGATATTGGCGCCTGGACGGCCTAGAATTTCCGAACTCAGCGAACTTTCGGCCAGCTCGGCCAGCAGATAGGTATAGGAGGTTTCGCTGATCTCCTTGGCATATTTTTGCAAGGCTGACGTGTGGCACTTGGTGGCGTATCGGGTGAACAGACGCTCGGCATCGTTGGTCTTTTTGATCAGGTCTTCAGCTTTCTCGATCAGTTCCCGTTCCATTTTTAATATCCCTATTAAGCGTGGCTTCGAAAAGCAATGAGCGCCGACCGCTGCGCTGGCACGTTACGAGCAAACATCCCTCGATCGCCCGCCAGTGTCTACTGTCAAACCTGACAGGGAAGCTGATGCAGGCCCCTGTGGCGAGGGAGCTTGCTCCCGCGACGGCCTGCCAGCCGACGCATATCCACCTGACGCGCCGCATTCCAAATGTGGGGTGTCAGGTAGAGAAGTGTCGGCTGTCAGGCCGTCATCGCAGGCAAGCCAGCTCCCACAGTTGGAACGCGGCGTGTCAGGTAGAAATGTGTCGGCTGGCAGGCCGTCATCGCAGGCAAGCCAGCTCCCACAGTTGGAACGCGACGTGTCAGGTAGAAATGTGTCGGCTGGCAGGCCGTCTTCGCAGGCAAGCCAGCTCCCACAATTGGAACGCGGGGCGTCAGGTAGATAGGCGCCGTGGCGGGAGCAAGCTCCCTCGCCACAGGCCCTGCGTGGTACCGCAGCTGTTCATCACAGGGTGTAGGCGATGCCCACCTGCACGGTACGCGGTGCGCCGGGGTAGGCGTAGATATTGCCGAACGCGCCTTCTTCATATTCGCGGTTGAACAGGTTCTTCACATCGAGGTTCAAGCGCACACGCTCATTGACCTTGTAGTAACCGAGCAGGGCGACCACGGTATAGGCGTCCATGGAGAATGCCGTATTGGCGGTCTGGCCGGCGCGTTGGTCGACGTACTTGCCGCCGGCGCCCAGGCCCAGGCCTTTGAGCGCGCCGTCCTGGAACTCGTAGACGTTGAGCAGGCTGAAACTGTTGCGCGGGATGTTCATCAAGCGCGTGCCGGAGCGCAACGTGTTATCACGGGTAACTTCCGCATCTACGTACGCGTAGCCGCCGATCACGCGCCATTCGGGCGTGAGGTTGCCTGCCACATTGAGGTCGAAGCCCCGACTGCGCACCTGGCCGGCCGCGACACTGAAGGTATTGTCCACGGGATCGGTGGTCAGCACGTTCTTCTTCTCGATCTGATAGATCGCCGCATCCACGCTCAACTGCCGGTCCAGCGCCTCCCACTTGATACCCATCTCGTAGGACTTGCCTTTCTCCGGTGCAAAACCACCGCCTTCGCGGCTGGCGCCAGTGTTGGGCTTGAACGAACGCGCAGCATCGGCATAGACCGCGACGGTGTCGGTGAGGTCGTAGATCACACCCACGCGTGGGGTGACGGCGTTGTCGGCGGCCTGCCAGCTTTTACCTACATAGTTCTGGTAATCATGCTCGAAACGCTCGAAGCGGGCACCGGCCAGTACTTTCAGACGTTCAGTGAGAGCAACCTGGTCCTGTACAAAAGCGGCGTAGGTCTTGAGGTTTTCTTTGTCGTGGGTCGGCGTACGGGTCAGTGCCGGACGGGGTTGACCGTACACCGGGTCAAAGATGTCAATGGGATAGGTACCCGCCGCGGCGCTGGAACGCTGGATAATCGACTTGTAGTCGTAGTCCTCGTACTCGATACCGGTGAGCAAGGTGTGATCGAACCCGCCGGTGGAGAAGTGCCCGGTCAAGTTGAGCTGATAGTCCTTGTCGGTCCATTCCAGCTTGCGGTAGTTGAAGTTGCGTTGCAGGGTGCGGCCATCAGCGCCCAGGCTGCCCGGCCCGTTGGCTTCGATGGCATTGCCTTTCAAACTGCCGTCCAACCACTGGAAACCGCCGCCCAGGGTCCAGTTGTCGCTCAGTGCATGCTCGAAACGCAACTGCGCCATGTTGTTGTCGTTGTGCAGCTTGCCGGCGTCCTTGTCGCCCCAGAACGTATCACGCGAGGGCGCGCCGCGCTGGTTGGGGAAGCGCGTCAGGCCGCGGTCCAGCGGGTGGTTGTTGCGCATGAAATCGCCTTCGAAGGTCACCTTGGTGTCATCGGTGGCCTGCCAGGTGATCACCGGCGTCACGCCGTAGCGTTCCGTCTCGACGTGATCGCGGAAGGTGTCGCCGCCCTCGCCCACCACGTTCAGGCGATAGGCCAGGCGGCCTTCCTCGTCCAGCGGGCCGGAGGCATCCAGGGTGCCGCGCTTCATGCCCTGGTCATTGAGCTGGCTGCCCAGGGTGACGGTGCGTTCAGCCAGCGGCTGCTTGGACACCACGTTGAAGGTACCGCCTGGGTCGCCACGGCCGTAGAGCATGGTCGCGGGGCCGCGCAGCACTTCCAGACGCTCGATGGTGTTGGCGTCCGGCATGTTCGGGTAACCGCGGTTGATCGGGAAACCGTTGCGGTAGAACTCACCGGTGGTGAAGCCGCGCACGGTAAAGGTGGTCAGGCCCTGGCCGCCGAAATTGTTGGCGCGGCCCACGCCGCCCGCGTAATCGAGGGCATCCTGCAGGCGCGTTGCACCGAGGTCTTCGACCACGTCCTTGGACACTACGCTGATGGACTGTGGAGTTTCATGAATGGCGGTGTCGGTGCGCGTCGCACTGGCTGAACGTGTGGCGTGGTAGCCCTGCACGGGGCCTTGGGCCGACTCAAGGTCAGCGGTGGCGGTGACATTGGTCGCTTGCAGCTCGATACTGGCGTTCTCGGCAGGTGCCTGCTCTGCCCACGCGAAGGGGGAAAACGCCTGGAGCACACAGATGGAAATCAGAGTACGACGCATGGGTGTAGAACCTAGTGAATGAGCCAGATGGGACGGCAAACCTGCCAAGAATTCGCGGCGCATCATATATCAGCGGATTCTCGTTTGACATCGATTCTCATTTGTTATTTTTCACCGCGTAGGTCGCCAAAAGCGACAGGCGAAAAAAAGCCACTCAATCGAGTGGCTCATGCAACGCGCAGGCGTACCTCAGCGATAGCGTTCCAGCCAATGCGCGTAAGGCGCCGGCAAGGTCCAGGAGGACTTGTCCACGCCCAGCTCCTTGGCAGCAAAGTAGGCCCAATGCGGGTCGGCCAGATGCGCACGCCCTACCGAAACCAGGTCCAGGTGCCCGGCCTGCAAAGCGCCTTGGGCCAGTTGCGGTGTGCCGAAGCCCCAGGCCGAGGTCACCGGAATACCGGCTTCACGGCGTACCCGCTCAGCAATCGGGCCCATGAAGGCCGGGCCCCATGGGATGTTGGTGTCAGGAATGGTAAAGCCGACGCTGACGCTCAGCAGGTCCAGGCCACCGTCCTTGAAACGGCGCGCCAGTTCAATGGACTCGGTGAGGGTCTGCTCATCACGGCCGTCGTATTCGATCACGCCGAACCGGGCGGTGAGCGGCAGGTTTTCCGGCCAGACTTCACGCACCGCAGCCAGGGTTTCGAGGAGGAAGCGGCTGCGGTTGTCGAAGCTGCCACCGTAGGCATCGGTACGCTGGTTGGAATGCTCGGAGAAAAAGCTCTGACCCAGGTACCCGTGGGCGAAGTGCAGTTCGATCCATTCAAAGCCGGCATCGCGAGCGCGGCGGGCGGCGTCGACGAAGTCCTGCTGCACGCGGGCGATGTCTTCCAGGGTCATGGCACGCGGTACGTTGGGCAGGTTGGCACCGAACGCGATGGCAGAGGGGGCGATGGTTTCCCAGCTACGGGCATCAGAGGCCGGGATGTGGTCATCACCTTCCCAGGGGCGATTGGCACTGGCTTTGCGACCGGCGTGGGCGATCTGGATGCCCGGCACCGAACCTGCGGCCTTGATGGCTTTGACCATGGGCACGAATGCCTGGGCGTGGGCGTCGCTCCAGATCCCGGCGCAGCCTGGGGTGATGCGTCCTTCAGGGGCGACCGCGGTGGCCTCGACCACCAGCAGGCCGGCACCGCCACGGGCCATGCCGGCCAGGTGGACGTGGTGCCAGTCGTTGACCATGCCGTCGTCGGCCATGTATTGGCACATCGGGGGGATAGCAATGCGATTGCGCAAGGTCACATCTTTGAGTTTGAACGGTTCGAACAAAGCCGACATTGAGAACTCCAGGAAGGGGTGGGTGATTCGATAGTTCGATGGTAATCGAACTATGGTATTGAACGCTACCCCCCTGTTATCATCCGCCCCATGCGAGCCTTCAAACACCCTACCCCGCAAGAATTGACGCTTGAGCGTGTGCTGTACGCCTTGAGCGACCCCGTGCGCCTGGACATCGTGCGCTACCTGGCCAACGTGCCAGAGGCCACCTGTGGCGAACTGGACGGGGGGCGGCCCAAGTCCAGCATGTCCCATCACTTCCGGGTATTGCGCGATGCCGGCCTGGTGCACACCCGCAATGTGGGCACCACCCATATGAACTCGTTGCGCCGTGACGAGCTGGAAAGCCGCTTCCCTGGGTTGCTGGCGAGCGTGTTGTCACAGCGCTAGGCGCATAACTTCGACGCGACGCCGGGCCTGTGGCGAGGGAGCTTGCTCCCGTGACGGCCTGCCAGCCGGCGCCAATCTACCTGACACCCCGCGGTCTACATGTGGGAGCTGGCTTGCCTGCGATGACCATAGGTATCTACACAACTTTGTGGGTTGTAACAGCAGACGGTAAGCACGATGCGAAGCGAGTCGCTCTTGATCTGCTTTTGATCTTAGGCGCCCCGTTAAACCACGCTGGCCGGAATTCGACAGGGATTTGGGGGGTAAACCGGCAGGGATGCCGGTTTAGCCGCCCCGCGCCATGGATGGCGCGTGGCGGCGGCCCCCCAAATCACTGGCGGATTACGGGCACACCGAGCCCAAGCGAGGTGCCGAGTGGTGGGGCATGAGCGTTTTGCTTACTTTTGCGCTTTTCAAAAGTGAGCCGCCGTCAGGGCGGAACCCTAGGTGGCCGTTACCGGAGGAATGGATATGTACTCGGTATAACGGTGTCGACTGTGAGGCCGTCTTCGCGAGCAAGCCCGCTCCCACAGGTTGATCGCAGGGTGTCAGGGTAGATTGGCATCGGCTGTCAGGCCGTCACGGGAGCAAGCTCCCTCGCCACAGGTCCAGCGTCGCCTCGAAGTTGTGTAGATACCTATGCACTAGACGCCAAGCCTCAGGACAAGACCGCCTTTAACAGCGCGCCGTCCAGGTGCACACAGTCCTTGCCATTGCGCTTGGCGCCGTACAGGTTCTTGTCCGCCATCTTGAGTACGGCCGACAACTCGTCGCCTGGCGAAAAACGCGCCATCCCCGCGCTGCAGGTGTAATGGTGGGGCGCAGGCACGCTGCTGCGGATCGCCTGCAACAAGTCCAGGGCATAATCACAGGCCACCTCCACATCGTCGCCCTGCAGTAACACGCCGAACTCTTCCCCGCCGATCCGTCCAAAGCTGTGGCTGCCTTTGGCGTTTTTCAGGCACAGGGCCATGGCGCGCAGAATCTTGTCCCCCACGTCGTGGCCATACAGGTCGTTTTTTTCTTTGAAACTGTCGATATCCAACATGATGAAGTAGCCGCCCTGCTCCCCACCGAGCAACTTCTCGAAGCTCTGCATAAAAGCGCGCCGGTTGAGAATGGACGTCAGGTAGTCGGTCTCGGCCAAAGCGCGAAACTCGCTTTCCACCAGCAATACCGAACGCAGGTTCTTCAAGTAGGAATAACTCAAGATAAACCCGATGGACACCGACGCCGCGCAGAACAGCAGCAAATACACCTCGGTGCCAGCGTATATATCCGCCTGCATGGGTGGCCACAGGATCAGCCAGATCAATAGCGCATCGGCCAGATAATCCTGGACACTGATAAACAAGATCGCACTGCCCACCACCAGGGTCACCGCCAACGGCAAGCCATAGATACGCAACTCTGCGTGCATATGAATCAGATAAGCGAAGCCGACGGACAACAACACCATATAGGTGACTCCCAGCACTCGCCAGAGCAGAAAGTTCGTGGTGGTGGCATGTACCCGGCAAACAATCAGCAGGCCCATCGTGACGGCCAACATATAAAAATCCAACTTCAGGGCCGCAGGAATCAGGAGCATGCCGACCCAGGCAATAATCCCGACCCATTCGGCTTGGGTCACCGCAGGTGACAACAAACTGCGCATTCTGGGCCGCAACTTCAAGTTAGCAGGCATCCTTACGCTCCCATCTCAATAGCATGCAGGCCCATCGCAAATGAAAAGGCCATGAACCGCTTTACCAGGCTGGCAAAGGGTGGCAGAACTTCCAGCCGGGTTTTGGAGTGGGCTTTGAAATAACCCTTTTCGACCCCCTCCTGCACCATACGGATAATGTGGGTCTTGGACACGGAAAGTTGCTTGGCCAAGGCCAGGTAGGAAGACGACCGGAAGGTGGCGCGGTCGTTCTCAGGGGCAAAGGCATCGTTGTAGATCGCCAGCATCAACAGATGGCCGGCATCGCGTTTCACCAGCCAATAACATTCGGGCAGCAAGACATCCACCGTCAACTCGGCCGCGAGAATCATGGCAAAACCCTTGAAATAGAGCGCCAGGAACTCACGGTCATCCAAGTCACGCATCTGCCGGAACACTTCCCGTTCGGGGTAGAGCAGCGCCAACGACTCCGTGAGGGCGGTGAGCATCAACCGCGCTTCGCGGCAGGCTTCATCCGAGGGTGCATACACCCTGAAGCGACTGTCTTCGGGGTGCGGCGCAACCTCCATGAAACCCAGAGCCCGGAATAGCAAAAAAATCGATTCCAGGCTGTTTTTCGAACAATATTTGCGCGTTACGCACAAGGCTTTAACTTCTGCCAACAACGGCAGCGGTGTGGAAAAGTATTGGCTCAATAATGCAAACGACACCATCAAGCGGCTGTATTTAAGGGCACTCTTGTAGAAAAACGGTCGTCTCGAATAGGGCACGAGCAGCACGTGGTAATGCGCTCTCATGCACGATTCAAAATCCTTATGACGTTCGAGCGCTTGCGCGGTATTACACATAGCCAACTTCAACGAACTGACACGCATGAAAGAGCCCTGATCATCCAACTTGATGCCACTGATCTCAGCTACGAAATCCCTGCAGCCCGGCCCCAAAACAAATCACTTCAAAATTCCTGCCATTAATGGCTTTTTGCCTCGAACGCAATGTACAGCGATTGCCGGACAAGACGTCATCAGTACCAAAGTTGTTCCACCGTCAAATGCCCCGTGGCACACACTTACGCGCAACCTTTGGTTACATTCTCTCCGCCTGGCGGTTAGAGGACTAATCGATTCAGCACACTGCGAACCTTCCTTCCTCGACGGCGTCGTAACAGGGGATTGTTGCCAACCGCCCGCCGCGAGGTTCTCGTTTGAAAGCTGCCCTTCTGAAGAAATACCGCCTGATCATCAAGACCATGGGCTATGTGGGCTGGGCGTTGTTCTGGCTGTTGTTGTGGGATGTGGCGGTGACGGTGGATTTCATGCTGTTTCTCACCGCCAAGATCAATTTGCCGCTGATGCCCCTGACCTTGCTCGGCTCGGCACTGGTGGTGCTGATCAGTTTTCGCAACAGCAGCGCCTATAACCGCTGGTGGGAAGCACGCACGCTGTGGGGTGCGATGGTCAACAACTCGCGCAGTTTTGCCCGACAAGTACTGACCCTGCTCGATGACGCCCCCGGTGAGGTGAACCCGGTGAAGTCGACGCTGTTGCGCCGTCACGTGGCTTACGTCAATTGCCTGGCTGCGCACCTCAAGGGCCAGCCGTGCCCGGAGGAAGTGCGCGCCTTTATCCCCGCCGAAGAATTTGCCCGCAACGGCGCCACCAATAACTTCGCCAATGACATCCTCACCGGCTCGGCCTCGTTGCTGGCGCGCGAATACCAGGCCGGGCGCCTGGACAGCATCCGCCTGGCGCGGTTGGAGTCGACCCTGGTGGACCTCTCCAACGCCCAGGGCGGCATGGAGCGGATTGCCAACACGCCACTGCCCTACCCTTACGTGTACTTCCCGCGGCTATTCATTTCGTTATTCTGCCTGATCGTGCCGGTGGGCCTGGTGGAATCGCTCGGTTGGTTCACGCCGTTGGCCTCCACGGTCGTGGGCTTCATGCTGCTGGCCATCGAACGCATCGGCACCGACCTGCAAAGCCCGTTCAATTCCAGCGAACACCAGATCCAGATGGAAAGCATCTGCGAAACCATCGAGAAGAACCTGCAGTCGATGCGCCGCGATGCCCTGGTCGGTGACCCGATCGCCTGATTCCCCCTGCTCAAGTGCCAACTCCCTCGGCCGATATACCGAGGGTACGCATGGCCTCGCCTCTCACAAAAACGCCTGCGACACGCAGCACCAAATTTTTCTCCCCTTGCCAAAACTATAAATACCCGCGGGTGAAGTCATGAATATCAAGCAGAAGCTGACATGGGCGTTTGCGGCCATCGCGTGCGTGCCGGTCATCCTGGTCGCCATTATCGTGGTGCTGAACCTGCGCGAGGGTGCGCTGGCCAACTTCCTCGACAGCAGCGGCCGCGAGATCCGCCAGATCGACAATGGCATGCAGCAGTTTTTCGATGGCATCAGCCAGAATGTCGACTTCGTCGCCAAGGACCCGCGCGTGATCGCGGCCAAGCACCTCAAGAACTACGCCGGCGCCGATGCGGCGCAAATTCCGCTGACGCCGACCAACACAGAGCTGCTGGCGATTTTTGATCAGTTCGCCAAAAGCCACCCCAGCACCGCCTACCTGTCCCTGGGACTGAGCGATGGCGGCTACGCCAGTTGGCCGGACGACGCCAAACTGACGCAATACGACCCGCGCACCCGCCCCTGGTACCAGGCCGCCATCGCAGCGCCAGGCAAGACCGTGCGCACAGGCGCCTACTACTGGGCCCCGGACGATGTGGTGCTGATCGGCACCGTGCGCACCGTCGCGGATGCCACGGGTAACGTCCTTGGGGTGGTTGGCCTTGACGTGTCGCTCAAGCAACTCACCGAGCTGGTGCGCACCATCAAGCTGGGCGACAGCGGCTACCTGATGCTGGTGGAAGCCGACGGCAACGTGCTGGTGGACCCCAGCGATGCCACGCACAACTTCAAGCCCCTGGCGGGCCTGGGCGCGAACTACGCCGAACTGGCCAAGCACGGCGATGGCGTGACCGAAGTGAGCATCGATGGCGTGGCCTACATGGCTAACGTGGTCAGTTCCAAAGACTTGGGCTGGCGCTTTATCGGCCTGATCAAGCGTGACGAAGTGATGGCGGGCGCCACCCGCCTGACGTGGTTGATCGCTGCGATCGCCGCCGTACTGGCCGTGGTGTTCGCAATCGTCGGTGCCAGTTTCGCCCGTGTGATCGTGCGTCCGATTCGCGGTGTGGCCGACGGCCTGCAGGAAATCGCCGAAGGTGAAGGCGACCTCACGCGCCAGCTCAAAGTGCAAGGCAAGGACGAAACCGCCAGCCTGGCCGGCTGGTTCAACCAGTTCCTGAGCATGATCGCGCAATTGGTGCAGCGCATCGGCAACGCCTCCTCAGACCTGCAAACCGCCGCCGCCGACACCAGCGCCGTGGCCAACAATATGAACCAGGCCGCCGGCCGCCAGCGCGAAGCCGTGGAACTGGTGAGCACTGCGTTCAACGAGATGGTTGCCACCGCCAACGAAGTCGCGCGTTCATGCAGCGCCGCCGCCACGAGTGCCGATGAGGGCTATCGCGACGTGCACACCGGCCAGCAGCACATCGGCGAAGCCACCGGCAGCGTGCTCAAGCTCAGCGAAGACCTGCAAAAATCCACACAGACCATGCAGTTGCTCGAGCAAGACAGCCAGAACATCAACACCATCCTCGATACCATCCGTTCGATTGCCGAACAGACCAACCTGCTGGCGCTCAACGCCGCGATCGAAGCTGCCCGCGCTGGCGACCAGGGCCGCGGCTTTGCGGTGGTCGCCGATGAAGTGCGTGCACTGGCGCGTCGCACCGCCGACTCCACCGGCGAAATCGACAGCCTGCTGGGCAACCTCGCCCGCCGCACCCAGGAAGTCACCCAGCAGATGCAAGGCAGCTTGCTGGTGTCCAACACCAGCGTGGAGCGCATCCAGCAGGCCCGTGACAGCTTTGACAAGATCCGCGGCTCGGTGGATTCGATTCGCGACCAGAACACTCAGATCGCCACCGCCGCCGAAGAGCAGCACCAGGTGGCCGAAGAGATCAACCGGCATATCGCGCAGATCCACGCTGACGCGCAGTTGGTGGAAGGCTTTGCGCATTCGGCGCAGACCGGTTCAGGGCGGCTGACTGATATTTCCGGCCAGCTCAATGGGCTGGTGGGGCGCTTCAAGTTCTGATGCCCGCCCAATAAAGGCAGCGCTGTACCGTGGCGAGGGAGCTTGCTCCCGCTGGACTGCGTAGCAGTCCCAGTCTTTTAAATTAAGAGCGGGGCCGCTTCGCGCCCCAGCGGGAGCAAGCTCCCTCGCCACAGGGTACGCGTCGCCGGGTCCATCTATGCCGCCTCAGACGCGGCCCTGCCCATCATCGCAGTACCTGCAACAGTCTATTGCAGGACTCAAATGTACTAACCGGTTACTTATCTTGCTAAAATCGCGTCTTTGCCCTCTCTCACTCGAGTCCATTCGACATGAAACGAGCATCGCGCGCCGCTGGCGTCTCTAGATTCTTACTCCTGGGCCTGGGCGTCGTCATCGCCCTGCTCGGCCTTGCGCTTGCCGTCGGCGGCGCCAAACTGGTCAGCCTGGGAGGCTCCTGGTACTTCCTGCTCGGCGGCGTGGCCATGGCCATCTCCGGGCTGTTGATTGCCCGCTGCAAGCCTGCCGGCGCCTGGTTGTTCGCCGCGTTTCTAGTGGCTACTGCCGTGTGGGCGGTGGCCGACGTGGGCGTGGAATACTGGCCGCTGTTCTCGCGACTGTTCATGTTTGCGGTGATTGGCGTGGTGGTCGCGCTGGTGTATCCGTTGCTGGCCGGCAAATCGGCGCGGGGTGCCTATGGCGTCGCCGCCGTATTGGCGCTGGGCGTGGCGGTGGCGGCGGGCAATATGTTTGTCGCGCACCCAAGCGTTGCGCCCACCGGTGCAGGCCCGGGCGTCACCCCGGTGGCTGCGGCCGATGCGCAGAAAGATTGGGCCCACTACGGTAATACCGAAGGTGGCAGCCGTTTCGCCGCGCTGGACCAGATCAACCGCGACAACATCGACAAGCTCAAGGTCGCCTGGACCTACCACACCGGCGACGTGGCCATCAGCGACGGCAACGGTGCCGAGGACCAACTGACGCCCCTGCAGATCGGCAACAAAGTGTTTATCTGCACCCCGCACAACAACCTGATCCCGCTGGATGCCGACACCGGCAAAGAACTGTGGAAAAACGAAGTCAACGCCAAATCGGCAGTGTGGCAGCGTTGCCGGGGCATGGCGTATTTCGACGCCAGCGCGCCGATTGCCCAGCCGACCCAGCCCGACAGCTCGCCGGTCCTGGCCGCCAGCGTGCCCGCCGGTGCGCAGTGCCAGCGTCGCCTGCTGACCAACACCATTGATGCACGCCTGATCGCCGTAGACGCCGACAACGGCAAGTTCTGCGAAGACTTCGGCACCCACGGTCAGGTGGACCTCAAGGCCGGCCTCGGCAATGTGCCGGACAGCTACTACCAACTGTCCTCGGCGCCGCTGATGGCCGGTACCACCGTCGTAGTCGGCGGTCGCGTGGCAGACAACGTGCAGACCGATATGCCCGGTGGCGTGATCCGTGGCTTTGACGTGATCACGGGTCAAATGCGCTGGGCGTTCGACCCAGGCAACCCTGAAGACAAGCAGGCCCCGACGGGCGACGCCACCTACGTGCGCAGCACCCCGAACAGTTGGGCGCCGATGTCTTACGACCCGCTGATGAACACGGTCTTCCTGCCGATGGGCAGCTCGTCCACCGATATCTACGGTGTGGAGCGCACCCAGCTCAACCACAAATACGGCGCTTCGGTGCTGGCACTCGACGCCTCCACCGGCGCCGAGAAGTGGGTCTACCAGACGGTTCACAACGACCTCTGGGACTTCGACCTGCCAATGCAGCCCAGCCTGATCGACTTCACCCCGCCCGGCAGCGACAAGGCTGTACCGGCCGTGGTCATCGGCACCAAGGCCGGGCAGATCTATGTGCTCGACCGCGCCACCGGCAAGCCGCTGACAGACGTGCAGGAAGTGCCGGTCAAAGCCGCGAACATTCCCAACGAGCCGTATTCCCTGACCCAGCCGAAATCCGTGGGCATGCCGCAGATCGGCGCGCAAACCCTCACCGAGTCGGACATGTGGGGCGCGACGCCGTATGACCAGTTGTTGTGCCGCATCGACTTCAAGGGCATGCGCTACGACGGCCTGTACACCGCGCCGGGCACCGATAAATCCCTGAGCTTCCCCGGTTCCCTGGGCGGCATGAACTGGGGCAGCATCTCCACCGACCCGGTGCACGGTTTTATCTTCGTCAACGACATGCGCCTGGGCCTGTGGATCCAGATGGTACCCTCGCAGAACAAGGCCCAGACCTCTTCCGGTGGGGAAGCGCTGAACACCGGCATGGGCGCCGTGCCGCTCAAGGGCACGCCGTACGCGGTGAACAAAAACCGCTTCCTGTCGGTGGCCGGCATTCCGTGCCAGGCACCGCCATTCGGCACCTTGACCGCCATCGACATGAAGACGCAAAAGGTCGCCTGGCAAGTACCGGTGGGCACCGTTGAAGACACCGGCCCCCTGGGTATCCGCATGCACCTGCCAATCAAGGTAGGCCTGCCGACCCTGGGCGGTACGCTGTCCACCCAAGGCGGCCTGATCTTTATTGCCGGCACCCAGGACTTCTACCTGCGCGCCTTCAACAGCGGCAATGGCGATGAAATCTGGAAAGCCCGCCTGCCCGTCGGCAGCCAGGGTGGGCCGATGACCTACGTGTCGCCGAAAACCGGCAAGCAATACATCGTCGTCACCGCCGGCGGCGCACGCCAGTCCACCGACCGTGGCGACTACGTGATCGCCTACGCCCTGCCGTAACCGCCCTTTGTTCGCGCGGTGCTCCGGCACCGCGCTTTGTGTTTGGAAAGATCCCTCATGACCCCTACTCCTCATACCGCCTGGCGCCTGGCGCTGGGCCTGGCCTTTGCGGCCGCCCTGCCCGTTCAAGCCGACGACACCACCCTGACCGGCGACTGGGACGGCCTGCGCCGCGAACTCGACGCGCAAGGTGTGCGCTTTACCGGTGACTACAGCGGCGAGACCGCCTACAACGCCCACGGCGGCCAGCATCGTTCGGCGCGCTACTCGCAAAACATCAAACTCGGCGTGCAATTCGACCTGGGCAAGCTCTACGGTTTCACCAACGGCGACCGCATCCAGCTGACCATCAACGACCGACGCGGCAACAGCGCCTCCGAGGACCTGGTGGGCAACCGCCTGCCGATCCAGGAAAACTACGGCGGCCTCTACACGCGCCTCACCGAGCTGAGCTACGAGCGCACGCTGTTCACCCCGGCGCTGAACCTCAAGCTGGGCTATATGGCCATGGGCAATGATCTCGGTGGCCTGGACAGCGGCATCCTGTGCAACTTCATGAACGCCGGGTTCTGCGGGCATCCGCTGAACATGTCCGGCGGCAGTGGCTGGGCCAACTACCCGAATGCGCACCTCGGTGCCCGGGTGAAGTACGACTTTTCGCCCAACTGGCAACTGCGCGTGGCGGCCTTCAATGTCGACCCGTCCAGCAACGGCAATTCCAGCCGTGCCTGGCACCTGGGACCCAAGCACACCACCGGCACCGTGGTGCCCATCGAGCTTATCTACAAGCATGCGGGCGCACTGCCCGGGGAATACAAGCTCGGGTATTACTACGACAGTTCCGATGTAAAACGCATTGGCAGCAACAAGGACGTCAGCGGGCGCGGCGGTCACTACCTCTTGATCGACCAGACTGTGTGGGCCTCACAATCATCCCAAGGCCGTAGCCTGCACGCCTTCGGCCAGTACTCTGCCGCCAGCCAAGCGGCCTCGCCGTTCACCAAGTGGTATGGCGCAGGCGTGGTGCTGTACAAGCCGTTCGAAGGTCGCCCGCGCGATACCTTCGCCCTGGGCTATGGCCGCGCGGTGCCGAACCCGCGCAGCCGTGATGTGCAAGAGTTGGCTGCGTTCAATGCCGGGGCGTCCTACCCCTCAATCGACAGCGCCGAACAATTGATCGAACTCAGTTATGGCTACCAGGCCACGCCTTGGCTGACCTTGCGCCCGGATGTGCAATACATCATCGAGCCGGGGGCGTTTTCCGGTGAGAGCATCGACAATGCGCTGGTGCTGGGTTTGCAAGTCAAAGCGGTGTTCTAGCTCGCGCCCTGTTGATACTGACGCGGCGTACAGCCAAATTCGCGGCGAAACACCGTATGCAGGTACTGCGCAGAGGTGAAGCCGCAGCGTGCGGCAATGTCGGCGATAGCAAGGCTGTGGTTTTCCAAACCTTTGGCGGCAGCGGCGAGTTTGAAGCGCAAAATCTCATCATGCACGCTGCAGCCACGCGCCTTGCGAAAATGCGCTTCCAGGGACGAGCGGGAAACACCGACATAAGCCGCGACCTGATCGGTCTTGATACCCTGGCAGGCGTACTGGCGGATAAACAACAAGGCCTGCATCACGTAAGGGTTGCCCAGGGGTTGATGCAGGCTGGAGGCCTGCACGTTGATGGCGTCCGGCGGCACCAGCACCTGCGTGCCCGTGCAGGGTTTGCCGTGCAGCATCTGATGCAACAATGCCGCAGCGGTACGGCCCATGGTCTCCGTGCCCTGGATCACCGAACTGAGCGGCACCCGCGTGAGGGTGCGGGTCAGCGGGTCGTTGTCGATGCCGATCAACGCCACCTCCTCCGGCACCGCAATACCCGCCGTCAGGCAGGCTTGCAGCAATTGCCGAGCACGGGCATCGGTCACCGCGATAATGCCGATAGGCTTGGGCAGGCTGTGCAGCCAGGCAATCTGCTGCTCCACCGCGCTGTCCCACAACGGCGCACTGGTGCCCAGGCCGCGATACACCTCTACCTGCAAGCCATCGCGCTGCATCAAGCGGCGAAAAGCTTTCTCACGCTCCTGGGCCCACCGATTGGCCTGGGCTTCGGGCAGGCTGAAACAGGCAAACCGCGTCAACCCCGCCTCCACCAGATGCTCGTAGGCCAGCTTCATCAGGGCATGGTTATCGGTGGCCACATAGGGAATGCCCTTCGGGTACTTGCCCACATCCTCATAAGACCCGCCCACCGCCACCACTGGAACCCGACTGCCGGCCAGCGCCTCGCCAATCAGCGGGTCATCGAAGTCAGCAATGATCCCATCCCCCTGCCAACGCTCGATACCGCGCAGGCGACAGAGGAAGTCCTCTTCCAGGAACAGGTCCCAGGATGCGCGGGTGCTGCTCAGGTAGTTGCCGATACCGGCGATGATGCCGCGGTCGTAGATTTTGCTGCCGTTGAAGAGCAAGGCGATACGGTGAACGGGCGGTAGGGTTTTCATTGTTTTTGTCCTTAGGCCGGTAGGGACAGACTAACCCTCACCACTCAAAATCGCACTACACCTTGGTGATTTTCATAATCAGCCGCCCAGGTGCCATTGCTAGTATCCAGACACCGCTCAGAACAATAAGGAAAACCCCATGCCGTACTTCCCCGGTGTCGAGAAGGTGCGCTTCGAAGGCCCTGCCAGCACCTCTGCCCTCGCGTTTCGTCGCTACGACGCCAACAAACTGATCCTCGGCAAACCCATGCGGGAGCACCTGCGCATGGCCGCCTGTTATTGGCATACCTTTGTGTGGCCGGGGGCGGATATGTTTGGGATGGGGACGTTCAAGCGCCCGTGGCAGCGCAGTGGCGATCCGATGGAGGTGGCCATCGGCAAGGCCGAGGCGGCGTTTGAGTTTTTTTCCAAGCTGGGCATCGACTACTACAGCTTTCACGACACCGATGTGGCGCCCGAAGGCAGCACGCTCAAGGAGTACCGCAATCACTTTGCGCAGATGGTCGACCACCTGGAGCGCCATCAGGAACAGACTGGCATCAAGCTGCTGTGGGGTACCGCCAATTGCTTCAGCAACCCGCGCTTTGCCGCCGGGGCCGCGAGCAACCCAGACCCAGAGGTGTTCGCCTTCGCCGCCGCCCAGGTGTTCAGTGCAATGAATGCCACGCTGCGCCTCAAGGGCGCCAACTATGTGCTGTGGGGTGGCCGTGAAGGGTATGAAACCTTGCTCAACACCGACCTCAAGCGCGAGCGCGAACAGCTGGGGCGTTTTATGCGCATGGTGGTGGAGCACAAGCACAAGATCGGCTTCACGGGTGACCTGTTGATCGAGCCCAAGCCCCAGGAGCCGACCAAACACCAATACGATTACGACAGCGCCACTGTGTTCGGCTTCCTGCATGAGTACGGCCTGGAACACGAGATCAAAGTGAACATCGAGGCCAACCACGCGACGCTGGCCGGGCACAGCTTTCACCATGAGATCGCCACCGCCGTGTCGTTGGGGATCTTCGGCAGCATCGACGCCAACCGCGGCGACCCGCAGAACGGTTGGGACACCGACCAGTTCCCCAATAGCGTCGAGGAGATGACCCTGGCCACCTATGAAATCCTCAAGGCCGGCGGGTTCAAGAACGGCGGCTATAACTTCGATTCCAAGGTGCGCCGCCAGAGCCTCGACGAGGTGGACCTGTTCCATGGGCATGTCGCCGCCATGGATGTGCTGGCCCTGGCGTTGGAGCGTGCGGCGGCGATGGTGCAGGACGACCGCTTGCAGCAGTTCAAGGACCAGCGCTATGCCGGCTGGAGCCAACCATTGGGCCAGGCGGTGTTGGCCGGTGAGTTCAGCCTGGAGTCATTGGCTGAACATGCCTTTGCCAACGCGCTGGACCCACAGGCGGTGAGTGGGCGCCAGGAGATGCTTGAAGGCGTTGTGAATCGGTTTATCTACACCTGACTGTGGCCAGAGATTGCTCCCGCTGGGGCGCGAAGCGGCCCCAAAAAATGGGAGGGCTACGCACTCCAGCGGGAGCAAGCTCCCTCGCCACAAAGAGGATCTTCACCTAGTGTCTTTCCAACAACAATAAAAGGACGCACCACCATGAAGTCATTCAAACCTGCCCTGCTCGCCGCAGCCCTGGCACTGCTCGCCCTGCCGGTGATGGCCGACCCTGCGCACCCCAAAATCGGTTTTTCCATCGACGACCTGCGCCTGGAGCGCTGGTCCCGCGACCGTGATTACTTTGTCGCCGCTGCGGAAAAGCTCGATGCCAAGGTGTTCGTGCAGTCTGCCGATGCCAACGAGCAGAAGCAGATTGCCCAGATCGAAAACCTGATCTCCCGGGGCGTCGATGTGATCGTGATTGTGCCGTTCAACGCCACGGTGCTGACCAACGCGGTGGCCGAAGCCAAGAAGGCCGGGATCAAGGTGGTGTCCTATGATCGCCTGATCCTCAACGCCGACATTGACGCCTATATTTCCTTCGATAACGAAAAAGTCGGCGAGATGCAGGCCAGCGGCGTGTTGCAAGCGGCGCCCAAGGGCAATTACTTCCTGCTGGGCGGCGCGCCGACGGACAACAACGCCAAGGTGCTGCGCGAAGGTCAGATGAAGGTGCTGCAACCGGCCATCGACAAAGGCGATATCAAGATCGTCGGCCAGCAATGGGTCAAGGAATGGAACCCCACCGAAGCCTTGAGCATTGTCGAAAACGCCCTGACCCGTAATGACAACAAGATCGACGCCATCGTCGCCTCCAACGACGCCACCGCCGGCGGTGCGATCCAGGCCCTGGCCGCGCAGAAACTGGCGGGCAAGGTACCCATCTCCGGCCAGGACGCTGACCTCGCGGCGATCAAGCGCGTGATCGATGGCACCCAGACCATGACCGTGTACAAACCGCTCAAGCTGATCGCCACCGAAGCGGCCAAACTTTCGGTGCAGTTGGCACGCAGCGAACAGCCGACCTACAGCTCGCAATACGACAATGGCAGCAAGAAGGTCGACACCATCCTGCTTACGCCGACGCCGTTGACCAAAGCCAACATCGACCTGTTGGAAAAGGACGGTTTCTACACCAAAGAGCAGATCGCCGGGCAATGACCGTGGCCGCCGATTACCTGCTGCAAATGAACGGCATCGTCAAAAGCTTTGGCGGTGTCAACGCCCTCAACGGCATCGACATCAAGGTCAAACCTGGGGAGTGTGTGGGCCTGTGCGGTGAAAACGGTGCGGGTAAATCCACCTTGATGAAGGTGCTGTCGGCGGTGTACCCGCACGGCACCTGGGAGGGGGAAATCCTCTGGGATGGGCAGCCGCTCAAGGCCCAGTCCATCCGCGAAACCGAGGCCGCCGGGATTGTCATCATTCATCAGGAACTGACCCTGGTGCCCGACCTGTCGGTGGCCGAGAACATTTTCATGGGCCACGAACTGACCCTGCCCGGTGGGCGCATGAACTACCCGGCGATGTTGCACCGCGCCGAAGCGTTGATGCGTGAACTCAAGGTGCCGGATATGAATGTGGCGCTGCCGGTGTCGCAGTATGGCGGCGGCTACCAGCAACTGGTGGAGATCGCCAAAGCCCTGAACAAACAGGCACGCCTGTTGATTCTTGACGAGCCCTCCTCGGCCTTGACCCGTGGCGAAATCGAGGTGCTGCTGGACATTATCAAGGGCCTCAAGGCCAAGGGCGTGGCCTGCGTGTACATCTCCCACAAGCTCGATGAAGTGGCAGCAGTGTGCGACACCATTGCGGTGATTCGCGACGGCAAGCACATCGCGACCACCGCCATGGCCGACATGGACATCCCCCGGATCATCACGCAGATGGTCGGCCGCGAAATGAGCAATCTCTACCCCACCGAGCCCCATGAGGTGGGCGAGGTGATTTTCGAGGCGCGTAACGTCACCTGCTACGACGTCGACAACCCCAAGCGAAAGCGCGTCGACGACATCTCCTTCGTGCTCAGGCGCGGTGAAATCCTTGGCATCGCCGGCTTGGTGGGGGCCGGGCGCACGGAGTTGGTGTCGGCGCTGTTCGGTGCCTACCCCGGGCGCTACAGCGCCGAGGTGTGGCTGGAGGGTCAGGTGATCGACACGCGCACGCCGCTCAAGTCGATCCGCGCCGGGCTGTGCATGGTGCCCGAAGATCGCAAGCGCCAAGGCATCATCCCCGACCTGGGCGTGGGCCAGAACATCACCCTGGCGGTGCTCGACACCTACGCGCACCTGACCCGCATCAACGCCGAAGCCGAACTGGGCAGCATCGACCAGCAAATCAGCCGCATGCACCTCAAGACCGCCAGCCCGTCGCTGCCGATCACCAGCCTCTCAGGCGGCAACCAGCAAAAGGCCGTGCTGGCGAAAATGCTGATGACCCAGCCCAAGGTGCTGATCCTCGACGAACCCACACGTGGGGTGGACGTGGGCGCCAAGTACGAGATCTACAAACTGATGGGTGCGCTGGCCGCCGAAGGCGTGTCGATCATCATGGTCTCCTCGGAATTGGCCGAAGTGCTCGGCGTGTCCAACCGCGTGCTGGTGATTGGCGACGGCCAGTTGCGGGGAGATTTCATCAATGAAGGGCTCACCCAGGAACAGGTGCTCGCCGCCGCGCTCAGCCATAACCCTAATGATCGGAAGACCGCGTAGATGAATCAGGTCAAACATCTTTTTACCCGCTACAAGATGCTCGCGCTGGTGATCGCCGTGGCGTTCATCTGGCTGTTTTTCAGTTGGCAGACCGAGGGTGGTTTTCTCACCCCGCGCAACCTCTCCAACCTGCTGCGGCAGATGTCGATCACCGGGATATTGGCGTGCGGCATGGTGCTGGTGATTATCAGCGGCGAGATCGACTTGTCGGTGGGCTCGTTGCTCGGACTGTTGGGCGGGCTGGCGGCGATTCTGGATGTGGTCTATCACGTGCCGCTATTGGCCAACCTGAGCCTGGTGGCGCTGTGCGGCTTGATGATCGGCCTGGCCAACGGCTACATGACCGCTTACCTGCGCATCCCCTCGTTCATCGTCGGCCTGGGCGGAATGTTGGCGTTTCGCGGGATTCTGCTGGGGATTACCGGCGGCACCACCATTGCACCGGTGTCGCCGTCGCTGGTGTATGTGGGCCAGGGGTATTTGCCCCACAGTGTGGGCGCTGGGCTTGGCGTACTGCTGTTCGCACTGACGCTGTTCCTGACCTGGAAGCAGCGGCGCAACCGCGCACTGCATGGCTTGGCCGCGCACGCTTTGGTGCGCGACGTGTTACGTGTGGTATTGATCGGCGCGGTGCTCGCCGGGTTCGTCACCACCCTCAACAGCTACGACGGTATCCCCGTGCCGGTTCTGCTGTTGCTGGTGCTGCTCGGCGTATTCAGCTACGTCACCAGCCAGACCGTATTCGGCCGCCGCGTGTATGCGGTAGGCAGCAATATGGAAGCCACACGGCTATCCGGCATCAACGTGCAAGCGGTGAAACTGTGGATCTTCGGCATCATGGGGGTGATGTGCGCGCTGGCCGGCCTGGTCAACACCGCGCGGCTGGCAGCGGGCTCACCGTCGGCGGGCAACATGGGCGAACTCGACGCCATCGCTGCCTGTTTTATCGGCGGCACGTCGATGCGCGGCGGCTCGGGCACCGTCTATGGCGCGTTGCTTGGCGCGTTGGTGATTACAAGTTTGGACAACGGCATGTCGATGCTCGATGTGGACAGCTACTGGCAGATGATCGTCAAGGGCAGCATTCTGGTGCTGGCGGTGTGGGTGGATGTGAGTACGCGCTCGGGCAGGCGGTAACTCATCCACCAGAGCATCACCGATCACCTGTGGGAGCTGGCTTGCCTGCGATAGCGGCGGGTCAGCCACCTGATGGACCGACTGACACACCGCTATCGCAGGCAAGCCAGCTCCCACATTTGATCTTCATGGCTCCCTCCACATTGATCTCATTTTTCCCTCCGGTTATTGCGGATAAAAACTAAAAGTCCATAATGGACAAATTAGTTTATCCGGAGAGCCCCATGTCCACGACGCCCCTCGTTATCGACCAGGCCCAGGCCCGCACCTTGCTGGCTCAAGTCGACGTGCCTTTGATCCTGCGCAAACTGTTCCGCGACCTCGCTGCCGGGCAAGCGGTGCAGCCGGCGCAACAGCTGGTGGCGTTTCCCAATGGCGCCGGGGACTTCATCAACTACCTGGGCGTATTGGCCAAAGACGGGGTGTACGGGGTCAAGACTTCGCCCTACATCGTGCGTGAACAAGGCCCCCTGGTGACGGCCTGGACCCTGTTGATGTCGATGCACAGCGGCCAGCCGTTGCTGTTGTGCGATGCTGCTGAATTGACCACCGCACGCACCGCCGCCACCACGGCCTTGGCGGTAGATGCGCTGGCCCCGGCGGCGGCGCAACGCCTGGCGATCATCGGCAGCGGCAAGGTCGCCCAGGCGCACCTGCATTATGTGCAGAACCTGCGCGACTGGCAGCAAATCCGCCTGTACTCGCCAAGCCTGGGCAGCGCCAGCGCCGAAACGCGTGCGCAGTTGGCCAGCCTGGACCCGCGCCTGAGCCTCGTCGCAAGTTGTGAGGCCGCCCTGGAAGACGCGGATGTGATCCTGCTGTGCACCTCCTCCGCCGGGCCGGTCATCGACCCCTCGCGCCTGAGCAAACCCGCGCTGATTACCTCCATCAGCACCAACGCGCCACGCGCCCATGAAGTGCCGCCCCGCTGCCTTAACCAGATGCACGTGTTCTGCGACTACCGCCAGACCACCCCGGATTCGGCCGGTGAGATGCTGATCGCCAGCGAGCGGCACGGCTGGGACAAACGCACGATTGTCGGCGACCTGCCCGAATTGTTCAGCGACATGGCCCAACGCCCCGACTACGATCGTCACGTCTTTTTCCGCTCCATCGGCCTGGGCCTGGAAGACATCGCGCTGGCCAATGCCCTGTACCAACGCCAACGCTAATCAGGAGAGTGTTATGCACCAGGCAGACTTCATCATCATCGGCGGCGGCATTGCCGGCGCGTCCACAGGGTTCTGGTTGTCGCGGCACGGCAAGGTTCTGGTGCTGGAGCGTGAAAATCACCCGGCCTATCACTCCACCGGGCGTTCGGCGGCGCTCTACACCGCCGCGTATGGCACCCCGCAAGTGCGGGCGCTGACCTTGGCCAGCCGGGCCTTCTTCGACCAGCCACCCGCAGGCTTTTGCGAACACCCACTGCTGACGCCCCGGGGCGAAATGACCGTAGATTTCAACGGTGACCCGGCCGAACTCGACAGCCAGTACCTGAGCGCCAAGGCCACCGTGGCGCAGGTGCAGCGCCTGACGGTCGATGAAGCCTGTGCACGCTTGCCGATCCTGCGCCGTGAAAAAGTCCACGGGGCAATCTACGACCCCACCGCTTGTGACATCGACACCGACGCCCTGCATCAAGGCTACCTGCGCGGTATCCGCCGCAACCAGGGCGAAGTGCGCACCGACAGCCATGTGCTGGGCTTGAGCCGCGACGCCGATGGCTTGTGGCAGGTGCGCACCCAGGATGCAACCTTCACCGCGCCGGTCATCATCAACGCCGCCGGTGCCTGGGCCGACCATATCGGCGGGCTGGCGGGCGCAGCGTCCATCGGCTTGCAGCCCAAGCGCCGCTCGGCCTTTGTCTTTGCTGGCCCCGAGGGCATGGACAGCCACGACTGGCCGATGCTGGTGGCCCTCGACGAAGCGTTCTACATGAAACCGGATGCCGGCATGTTCCTCGGCTCGCCGGCCAACGCCGACCCGGTAGAACCCCAGGATGTGCAACCCGAAGAGCTGGATATTGCCATGGGCATTTACCAGATCGAGGAAGCCACCACCCTGACCATCCGCCGCCCCACGCGCACCTGGGCCGGGCTGCGCAGTTTTGTGCAGGACGGTGATTTACTGTCGGGCTTTGACCCGCAAGTACCGGGACTGTTCTGGGTGGCAGCGCAAGGCGGCTATGGTATCCAGACCTCACCCGCCATGGGCCAGGCAAGCGCCGCCCTGGTGCGCGGCGAACCGCTGCCGGAGGCACTGACCCGGTTCGGCCTGGACGCTGGTATGCTCTCCCCGGTCCGCCTGGAGCCCCATTGATGAACACCGCCGAACAAGACAAGGTCATGCAGAACTTCCGCGCGATTGCCGATGCAATCGCCACGTTGTTCTTTCCCCATGCAGAAGTGGTGCTGCATGACCTGCGCACGCAAACCGTGGATTACATCGCCAATAACCTGTCCAAACGCAGCCTGGGTGACGACTCGTCCCTGGAGGACATGCTCGACGGTGACGTCAGCGAGGTGAATATCGGCCCTTATGAAAAGCTCAACTGGGACGGCCAGAAAATCCGCAGCCTGAGCACGGTGCTGCACGACCACAAAGGGCTCAGGCTGGCTGTGTTGTGCATCAACCTGAATATTTCAATGTTCGAAACAGCCAAGGCGGCGCTGGATTTATTCCTGTCGCCAAGCAAGCTGATCGCACAGCCGGACGCGCTGTTCCGCGATGACTGGCAGGAACGCATCAACACCTTCCTGCATGCCTGGCTGCGCGAGCGTCAGTTGAGCCTGAACCTGTTGACCCGCGACCACAAACGCGAACTGGTGCTGGCGCTGCATGCCGAAGGCGCATTCAAGGGCAAGAGCGCCTCCAACTATGTGGCCAATGTGCTGGGCATGGGGCGAGCGACGGTCTACAAGCACTTGAAGGAACTCAAGGGTTGAGCCCTTTCTGACCACGGCGCCGATTCCCTGTGGGAGCTGTCGAGCCCCGGCGAGGCTGCGAAGGGGCCGGCAAGGTCAACATTTGCATCACCTGACCCATCGCTTTCGCAGCCTCGCTAAAGCTCGACAGCTCCCACATTGACCGTGTCTTTGCATCAGTCGCCGTAGATATCGGCCTTGAAGTACCGCTGTGAAATCTTCTGGTATTCGCCACTGGCGCGAATGCCGTCGATCGCCGCATTCAATTCGCTGACCAACTCGCCATTGCCCTTGCGTACTGCAATGCCGGCCCCCTCACCCACGTATTTCGGGTCTTTGAGCTCCGGGCCGACAAAGGCATAACCCTGCCCGCGCGGCATCGACAGGAAGTCGCTCAGGGGGATGGTGTCGGCAAAGATCGCATCCAGGCGCCCCGCTGCCAGGTCCATGTAGATTTCTTCGTTATTGCTGTAGCGCTTGACGTTGATGCCCTTGGGTTCGAACACCTCGGTGGCATAGCGGTCGGTGGTGGTGGCGCGCTGTACACCGACGTTCTTGCCCTTGAGGCTGGCGTACTGATCATCCACCACGGCGCCGTCCTTCATCACCAGGCGCGACGAGGTGAAGTAGTACTTGTGGGTGAAATCCACCGACTTCTTGCGGTCTTCGTTGATGGTCATGGACGACAACGCCATGTCGATCTTCTTGACCTTGAGGGACGGAATCAGCCCGTCGAACTCCCCTTCGATCCACACGCACTTGACCTTCATTTGCGCGCACAGGGCGTTGCCGATGTCGTAGTCGAAACCCACGATCTTGCCGTCACCGGTCTTGGAGGCGAACGGTGGGTAAGCCGCCTCGATACCGATACGCAGGGTTTTCTCGGCGGCCAGCAGGTGGCTGGAAGCAAACAGGCTCAGGGCCAGGGCGGGAAGGAGATGGCGTTTCTTCATGGAGGGGTTCTCGCAAGTTGTTGTTGGTTTGGCAAGAGTGAAGAAAAACGTGCAGCAGCTATTTTGTACTTATAATTCCATACTGGACTTTTATGTGTTTCACCGTCAACAGGCAAAAAAAATGTGGGAGGGCTTGAGCCTTCCCACATCAGATCCAGCAGCACAGCTTAAACCTTACTTGGACACCGGCATTGCAAACTCCGCGCCCTGCTCGATGCTCTCCGACCAGCGTTGCATGATCGACTTCTGCTTGGTGTAGAAGCGCACACCCTCGGTGCCGTAGGCATGCATGTCACCGAACAGGCTCTTCTTCCAGCCACCAAACCCGTGCCAGGCCATGGGCACCGGGATCGGCACGTTGATACCGACCATGCCCACCTCGATACGCCGCGCAAACTCACGAGCAATGTTGCCATCGCGAGTGAAGCAACTGACGCCGTTGCCAAACTCGTGGTCGTTGACCAGCTTCACCGCTTCGGCAAAGTCGTTGACGCGCACACAGGCCAACACCGGGCCGAAGATTTCTTCGCGGTAGATGCTCATGTCCTGGGTCACGTGGTCGAACAAGGTCGCGCCAAGCCAGAAGCCGTTTTCCAGGCCGGGTTCGGTGGGCACGTAGTCACGGCCATCGAGCAGCAACTGCGCGCCGGCGTGTACACCCTGCTCAATGTAGCCACTGATGCGTTCCAGCGCGGCCCGCGACACGATCGGGCCCATCTCGGCTTTGAGATCGCGGCCATCGGTGATGCGCAGCAACTTGGCGCGTTCGATCAAAGCGGCGATCACTTTGTCGCCCACATCACCCACCAGCACCGCCACCGAGATCGCCATGCAGCGCTCGCCGGCACTGCCGTAGGCGGCGCCCATCAGCGCATCCACGGTGCGTTCGATATCGGCGTCGGGCATCACCACCATATGGTTTTTCGCCCCGCCCAGGCCTTGCACGCGCTTGCCGTTGCGGGCGCCGCTCTCGTAGATGTATTGGGCAATCGGCGTGGAGCCGACGAAGCTCACGGCCTTGACGTCCGGGTGTTCGATCAGCGCGTCCACCGACTCTTTATCACCCTGCACCACATTGAACACGCCCTTGGGCAGGCCGGCTTCATGCAGCAACTCGGCCATGAACAGCGACGCGCTCGGGTCAGTCGGGCTGGGCTTGAGGATAAAGGTGTTACCCGCCGCAATAGCGATGGGGTACATCCACATCGGTACCATCACCGGGAAGTTGAACGGCGTCACGCCGGCGACCACGCCCAGCGGCTGGCGCATCGTCCAGTTGTCCATGCCACGGGAGACCTGGTCGGAGTGTTCGCCCTTGAGCAGGTTGGGAATGCCGCAGGCAAATTCGAGAATGTCGATGCCACGGTCGACTTCGCCCTGGGCATCGGTGAATACCTTGCCGTGCTCGGCGACGATGATGCGCGCCAGGTCGTCCTTGCGTTCGCGCAGCAGGTGCAGGTATTGGAACAACACGCGGGCGCGACGGATCGGCGGGGTGTCGGCCCAGCCGGCAAACGCAGCCTGGGCGGCGGCGACGGCTTCGGCCACGGTCTGGCGGCTGGCCAGGGCCACACGGGCGGTGACTTCACCGGTGGCCGGGTTGTAGACGTCCTGATAACGGTCATCGCGGCTGACGCGCTGGTCGTTGATGTAGTGCTCGATGGTTGCAGTCATGGCAGTCGATCCAGATGGGTGGCGTTGGTCCACACGATAGGCTTTCGCTTTGTTCCGAACCAGAGCAGAATCCAGAACTTATTGTCCTTATATGCGAACAATACACCCATGGAAAAGGCTGAGATCGAAGGGTTGTGGACCCACATTCACTGGCTGTCAGTGCTGGAGGAACAAGGCACCTACACCGCTGCCGCCGCGCGCCTGGGGGTGAGTAAATCGGCGGTGAGCCAGCGCATTTCCGACCTGGAAAAGGCCACCGGCACGCGGCTGGTGACGCGCACCACCCGCAGCGTGCGGCTGACCGATGCGGGGCTGTCGTTGACCCGCGAAGTACGCAGCGCCTACGCGCAGATCGCCCGCAGTTTTTCCTCGGTGCGCGACTCGGTCGGGGAAATACGCGGGCTGGTGCGCCTGACCGCCCCCGTGGCGTTCGCCCGGCAACAACTGGTGCCGCACCTGTCCGGCTTTTTGCAGCTGTACCCTCAGGTGCGTATCCAATTGGACGTCTCCGATGCCTTGAGCTCATTGGCCGCCGAGGGTTACGACCTGGCGGTGCGCCACGGCTTCCAGGTGCCCGAAACCCACGTGGCCTGGAAGCTGTGCGACACCAACTCGGTACTGGTCGCCACCCATGACTACCTGCAACACCACGGTGAACCCCGCGAGCCGGGCGACCTGTCGGCCCACAACTGCCTGTTTTACCCACGCGGCACCGACCAGCCCGCCTGGACCTTTGAACGCGGCAGCCAGCCCCTCGAGCGCCTCACCGTGCCTATCGCCGGCAGCTTCGCCACCAATAACAGCGAAGCCTTGCGCGACGCCGCACTCAACCACCTGGGCATCGCCCTGCTCCCGGACTTCAGCGCCCAGGCGGCGCTGGCCGCTGGCAAAGTGGTGCAGGTATTGAAGGACTGGACACTCAAAGGCGCATTTGCCGATGAGATTTACCTGATTCGGCCCTACTCACCCCATGTGCCCAAGTCGGTGAGTGCGTTGGTAGCCTACTTGAAGGCGCAGCTGTCGGGCGGGTTCCAATAGGTGGGAGCGCAGGCCTAATCCTGTCAAATACTTGCCTGATCCTCTGAACTTGAGGGCAATCGGATAGATAGCCCTTGCGCGTTGGTCTAGAGTTCGACGATGGGCGACTTCCAGTCGCACCGCTCCTATAAGAACTCAGCACCACCAACCGATGATCAGCAGGTGAGCCCGCATGGAATTACGTATCAACCAAAAGGCCTATCAAGTCGATGCCGAAGCCGACACCCCGTTGTTGTGGGTGATCCGCGATAACCTGGGCATGACCGGCACTAAATACGGCTGCGGCCTGGCCCAGTGCGGCGCCTGTTCGGTGCTGGTGGACGGCAATGTGGTGCGCGCCTGCGTGACGCCCGTGGCCGGCGTGGTCGGTCGCGAGATCACCACCATCGAGGCCGTCGAGGCCGATGACGTGGGCAAGCGTGTGGTGGCGGCCTGGGTCGAACATCAAGTAGCGCAATGCGGTTACTGCCAGTCCGGGCAGGTGATGGCGGCCACCGCGCTGCTCAAACATACCCCCGCGCCGACCAAGGCGCAGATCGACGCGGCGATGGTCAACCTCTGCCGTTGCGGCACCTACAACGCCATCCATGCCGCCATGGATGCCTTGGCCGCCGGGAAGGAGACCGCCTGATGAACACCAACGAGATCATTCCCGGCGTGACCCTGGGCGAACCGATCAACCTGTCCCGTCGCCGCTTCCTGGCCAGCACCGCGGTGGGCGCGTTGGTGATCGGTTTCGGCTTGCCACTGGGCACCTCCCGCGTGCAAGCCGCGACCGGCGCCGCCGCTGAACGCGGCACTCAAGTACCCGCCTTCCTGGAAATTCGCCCCGACGGCAGCGTGCGCCTGCTCAGCCCCTTCATGGAAGGCGGCCAAGGCACTCACACCGCCATGGCGCAGATCGTCGGTGAAGAATTGGATGCCGACCCGGCCACGTTCATTGTCGAAGCGGCCCCGCCCGGCGAAGCCTATGTGGTGATGGAAAATGGCCTGCGCATCACCGGCGGCAGCATGTCGGTGCGCATGAGCTACCCGACCATGCGCCGCCTCGGCGCCCTCGCCCGCGCGATGCTGATGCAAGCCGGCGCCGAGCAACTGCGCGTACCGCTCAGCGAGCTGACCACCCAGCCCGGTCGCGTGGTGCACGCCGCTTCCGGCCGCTCCCTGGGCTACGGCGAACTGGCAGGTGCCGCCCTCGATATGCCGGTGCCCGACCCGGCCAGCATCACCCTGCGCGACCCGAGCCAGTTCCGCTGGATCGGCAAGCCGGTCAAGCGCCTGGATGCCTATGACAAATCCACCGGCAAGGCGCAGTACACCATCGACCTGAAAATCGACGGCATGCTCCACGCTGCCGTCCAGCATGCGCCACGCCTGGGCATGACCGTGGGCAGCCTGCGCAACCAGGCGCAGGTGCAAGCCATGAAAGGCGTGCATTCGGTTCACACCCTGCCCGGCGCCGTGGCCGTGGTAGCCGAGCGTTGGTGGCATGCCAAGCGGGCCGTCGAAGCCATCCAGGTCGAATGGCTTGAAGCCGCCGCCGACTCCACCGTGCGGGCGATGCCGGCGGATTTTTCCAGCGACAAGTACCGCGACTTCCTCGCCGCCCAGCAAGGCCCGGCCCGCGATGACGAAAACGAAGGCGATGTGGCCGGCGCACTGGCCAGCGCCAAAACCCGCGTCGAAGCCACCTACCACAACCAGTACCTCAACCATGCCCAGCTGGAACCGCCTTCAGCCCTGGCACGCTTTAACCCCGACGGCACGCTGGAGGTGTGGCTGCCTAACCAGGCGCCGGATATGTTCCGTGCCGACATCGCCAAGCGCACCGGCCTGAGCACTGAGCAAATCACCCTGCACTCACCGCTGCTGGGCGGCTTTTTCGGCCGGCATTTCCTGTATGACTCGGCAAACCCTTACCCGCAAGCCATTGCGTTGGCCAAGGCGGTGGGCCGGCCGATCAAGCTGATCTGGAGCCGTGAAGAAGAATTCGTGCGCGATGTATTGCGCCCCGTCGCCGTGGTCAAGTTCCGCGCCGCACTGGATGACAAAGGCCTGCCGGTGGCCATCGAAGCGGTCAGCGCCACCGAAGGCCCCACAGAAGCCATCGCCGGCAAACAGGGCGACGCCATCGACCCTACCGCCCTGGAAGGCTTGTCGGGCAAGAGCTATGCGATCCCCAACAAACGCATTGCGCAGATCTACGTCAAAGGTCCGGCCATGCTCGGTTACTGGCGTTCGGTGGGTAACTCGCTCAATGACTTTTTCTACGAAGCCTTCCTGGACGAACTGGCCGACAAAGGCGGCCATGACCCCTATGAACTGCGCCTGCACCTGCTGCGCGACAACCCGCGCCTGACCACCCTGCTGCAAGCGGCCGCCGAGCTGTCTGGCGGTTGGAAGCGTGGGCCCTACACCGCCGAAGACGGCACCCGCCGTGCACGCGGCGTAGCCATGGCCTCGCCGTTTGGCTCCCATGCAGCGGTGGTGGCCGAGGTGTCGATCGAGAACGGTCAGGTCAAGGTTCATCACATCTGGGAAGCGATTGACCCGGGCAGCATCGTCAACCCGGCGATTGTAGAGGCGCAGGTCAACGGTGCCGTGGCCTTGGGCCTGTCGCAAACCTTGTTGGAGGAAGCGGTGTACGTGGATGGCAAGCCACGGGCGCGCAACTACGACCTTTATCCGGTGCTTCCGCCTTCCCGTATGGCGCAGGTCCACGTGAAGATCGTGGAGAGCGGAGAAAAAATGGGCGGTATCGGCGAACCGCCGTTGCCGGCTGTGGCCCCGGCCGTGGCGAATGCCGTGGCGCAGCTGACCGGCCAACGCATCCGCAGTCTGCCTTTGAGCCGTTACACCTTCAGCTAACCGACAGGGAATGCCCATGAATAACCGCCGATTCGCAAGAACCGCAGGGTGGCTGGTGCTGCCCTGCGTGGTCGCCGCCGGCCTGCTGGCCTGGTATGTCACCCGCGAGCCTGCCTCGCCTTTTGAACAGCAACAGGCCACGAGCTTCGACCCCGCGTTGGTCAGTCGCGGCGAATACGTCGCGCGCGTGAGTGACTGCGTGGCCTGCCACAGCCTGGCCGGCAAGCAGCCATTCGCTGGTGGCCTGGAAATGGCCACACCACTGGGGGCGATTCACGCCACCAACATCACCCCCGACCGCGAGCATGGCATCGGTGCCTATAGCCTTGCCGACTTCGACCGCGCCGTACGCCACGGCGTAGCACCGGGCGGGCGACGACTCTACCCGGCCATGCCCTACCCGTCTTATGTGAAGCTCAGCGACGATGACATCCAGGCGCTGTACGCATTTTTCATGAAAGGCGTGCAACCGGCCAACCAGCCTAATATCCCCAGCGACATTCCGTGGCCGCTCAATTTGCGTTGGCCCATCGCCCTGTGGAACGGTGTGTTTGCACCGACCGCGACCTATGCCGCCAAGCCCGGCCAGGACGCACTATGGAACCGGGGCGCCTATATCGTCCAAGGTCCCGGCCACTGCGGCAGTTGCCACACGCCTCGGGGGCTGGCGTTCAACGAAAAGGCTCTGGACGAATCCGGCGCGCCGTTCCTGGCCGGTGCTCTGCTCGACGGCTGGTACGCCCCCAGCTTGCGCCAGGACCACAACACCGGCCTGGGGCGCTGGAGTGAGGAACAGATCGTGCAGTTCCTCAAGACCGGTCGCAACCAGCATGCCGTGGTCTACGGGTCGATGACCGAGGCCTTCAACAACTCCACGCAGTTCATGCAGGACGATGACCTGGCCGCGATCGCTCGCTACCTAAAGTCACTGCCCGGCGACCCGCAGCGTGACGGTAGCCCTTGGCAGTATCAAGTGGCAACAGCGCGCCAGGATGCTCCTGGCGCCCATACTTACGCGACCCGCTGCGCCTCCTGCCATGGGCTCGACGGCAAAGGCCAGCCCGACTGGATGCCGCCCCTGGCCGGCGCCACCTCGGCCCTGGCCAAGGAAGATGCGTCCGCGATCAACATCACACTCAACGGCTCACAACGCGTGGTCACCGCCGGCCTGCCGGATGCCTACCGCATGCCCGCGTTTCGTGAGCAATTGTCCGACTCGGAAATCGCCGACGTGCTGAGCTACGTGCGCGGTACCTGGGGCAACCACGGCGGCGCGGTCGATGCGAAGGCCGTTAGCAAGTTGCGCGGGCATACGGACCCTGCGAGCAGTAGCCCTATCATCCTGCATATGCGCTGATCGGTCGCGATCAACTGTGGGAGCTGGCTTGCCTGCGATGCAAACACCTCGGTTCCTCAGGTAAACCGAGTCGATGCATTCGCAGGCAAGCCAGCTCCCACACTGGCCATGCATTGCCCACAAAATCAGCGCCTGGCACAGGTCCCCTGTGGGAGCGGGCTTGCCCGCGAAGGCGGACTGTCAGTCACTGCATCGTTAACTGAACCACCGCTATCGCAGGCAAGCCAGCTCCCACATTCGGCAATGAGCATCAATGATATAAGCGGCGGCTGGCAGGCCGCTCTATTTGCTCTCGTCCGCCTTGCCTTCCTGCATCTGCACCGACGACTGGGTGCCACTGTTGTTGTCTTTAGTGGCGTTGTCGGCGTTGTCAAAACAGCCGTGCAGCATGAATGCGCTGCACAGACCCAGGCACATATAGAGCTTCTTCATGAGGGTTCACCTGCTGGCGAGTGAGTGATATCCGCGTGACGACAGCAACATTCGTCCGCCCATAATCTATCTGTCTGGAACAGGCGTGCTAGCGTTCAAAAAATAGCCCCTTGGCTGACGAATGGGCGCCGCGTGTTATTCAAACGGGATCACCGAAATCTTGCCGTTGCGCTCAAGAATCGCGAAGCGGATCTGCTTGAGTTCGACAAGCCCTTGGGTGGACCGGGCCGCCTCAAGAATGTCGCCCTCGTCCAGGCGCGCATGCTTGAGCCGTTTATGCAGCACCCGGCCTTGCTCGACCAGCACCGTCGGCCCGCCATCGAGCACCCGTGCGAACCAGGCTGAACGCTGCTTGGCCAGCGAGAAGCCAATGTCGATGGCGATCAGGGTGGCGATGACCAGCACGGCGTTGGTCATCGAGAAATCTTCGCCCAGCAACGCCTGTTGGGTGGCTTCGCCGATGACCATCAACAACACCAGGTCAAAGGTGGTGAGCTCGGCCAGCGTGCGCCTGCCGGCAACTTTGAACAGCACCAGCAGCACCAGATAAATCGCCACAGCCCGCAGTACAGAGTCCATGGTTGCCCCTCGGAACAGTGAATGGGAAACGACCGATTCATACGGATTAGGTGACCACCGCGCCGCGGTGGTTCATTCTTTCGACACGTCTCGACCACCATCTAAAAAGATGATGGTTTCAGCGCAACTGAATCGTTGAAATGATCGAAATTTCGGCAGTAACCCAGTTGATACCGGGGCGTTGGCAGCGGGTCACAGCTCTATATCGATCACGCTGAAGAAGGAACCCCTGTCATGAACGACTCACAACGCGCCTGGGAACTGGCTATGGTGCTGATTGCCAATGGCCGGATCCCCTTCGACCCCGCCAACCCGAGTGGGTCGGTGAAAATCCTTTCCAAGCATCTGCAAGCGCTCGAACAAGCACTGCGTGAACAGGCCACAGACGTCGCCACGCATGAGCGCCTGGGCAAGAACAACAGCCGCAGGCCCTCATTGGTGTGTGCCGATTAGGCGTCAGACTTAGGTTCGGCTACAGCCGATCCGACTCGGCAACTGGCCCTGCCTGGCCTTCAGCGTGGTTTGCATCGCTTGCGGCAAGGTGCTCCAGAACGTCAGCCCCGAGCGCTCTTCGATGTGATCCACGGTGACTTGGTAATCGCAGAAGTCTGCGCCCTTGGGGGTTTCCTGGTTCATCACGAATGAGGCGTACAGACCCGTTTCCGGCGAACTGCCGACCACGATGATTTTCCAATAGCCACTGGGGATGGTGTGCACTTTGTTCGTGCCCGGCAACGAGCCGACAAAATGCTCATACAGCGGCCCGGTGGCCACATACACCTGATCGATGCCTGGTTCCTTGCTGAGGTTGCGCTCCTGGTCTTCCAGGCGCGCCCACGGCCCCTGGTTGAGCTCGGCCTTTTGCGGGGTGATGTTCGACAAGTAGTTGAGCGTTTGCCAATCGGCCACCCCGGCCATCGAAGCCAGGTTGGCCTGATGCCCACGGTCGATTTTGAGCGCGACGTTGGCGCCGTTGTAATCCACCGGGTCCAGGGTTTCCCCGGCTGGAATATCCGGGTCGGTGCGCCAGTCACGGGCGCGCCCGCTGGCGGCAGTGGTCTTAGTGATCTTGTAGGAGACCCAGTTGGCAAACTTGGTCGAGCCGTTGTTGTTCAACGTGTAGGCCTGGCGGTTCAACGTCACCGGGCTGCCACCGGTGGGGCAACCAACCGCACAGTTATCGAACGACAAAGGTGGCGCAGGGAGGACGGCGGACTGACGCGAGGGTGTGGTACAGGCGGCCATCAATGGGATCAACGAAAACGCCAGGTACTTGAACGATGTGCTTCCTTGCATGGTGTTACTCCTTGGGATGAATTTCTTGAAAGATCAAAATGGCCTCGGCTGATGCGCTTCCTGCGCAAGCCGAGATGACCATTGAATCACATAAACATTTCTAAACAACGACAGCAATCAGGCCGACGAACGTACCCCCCGCGCGCGCCATCGCACCCATAACTGTGTTATCCATAACGCCGCCCTTTGGCGGGCGATAGCATCACCTCATCAACGCACAAGGAACTTACACATGAGTGGGAAACCGGCAATTGTCTTGGTCCATGGTTTTTGGGGCGGTGCGGCGCACTGGAACCGGGTGATTATCGAGCTGCACAAAAAGGGCTATACCGATTTGCATGCGGTGGAGATGCCGCTGACCTCGCTGGCCGACGATGCCGAGCGTACCCGCAAGATGGTTGCGCAAATCAAAGGCCCGGTGTTGTTGGTGGGGCATTCCTATGGCGGCGCCGTCATCACTCAGGCGGGTAATGAACCGAATGTCGCAGGCCTGGTGTACATCGCGGCATTCGCCCCGGATGACGGCGAAAGCCCAGGCGGCATCACCCAGGAACATCTGCCAGAAGCCGCCCCCAACCTGGCGCCTGATAGCGACGGCTATCTGTGGGTCAAGCCTGAACAGTTCCACGACAGCTTCTGCCAGGACCTGCCCCAGCAAGAAGGTCAAGTCATGGGCGTCACCCAAAAGGCTCCGCTAGCGAGCACCTTTGGCGATGTGATCAGCAACCCGGCGTGGAAGAACAAACCGTCCTGGTACCAGATTTCGAGCCAGGACCGCATGATCCATCCCGATAACCAGGTGCGCATGGCCAAACGCCTAGGCACCCGGGAAACCATCACCCTGGATGCCAGCCACGCCTCCCTGGCGTCCAGGCCGGTAGAGGTCGCTGCGTTTATCGATAGGGCGGCGCGTTCGTTGTCGTGATGGTGTGATCAGACATGGCTGTCCCCAATGGCGCGTTCAGCGTTGCGTCCAATTGAACGCGCCGTATCCCTTTCCCACAACATTGCCGGTCACCCTTCTGAGCACTCTCAACACTGGGTTTCAGTTGCGTATATGAAGACACTCTGGCGGCGCTGTTTGTCGCACCAGAGCATCAACAAAAAGCACAGCTTTATCGTACTCAGAGAGCATCGGGACGAACACACAGGTCACCTTCAAAAAGTGATGTGCTTAGCGCCCGATGGCTTATTTGACCCATTGCCCTGATTATCCCAACCAGCCTTGCCATCAACCTTTCTCATAAACGCCTCCAGCGCTTGCAGATCAGGCAACGGCGCCGTGCTGGTCAGCACGTTGGGCGCATGGCACCACGCAAGCGCGGGCGAAGCGCGTTCGCTCTGGCCATAGATCAACACATGACGAATCTGTGGGTTGTCCCTGATGAACCAGAGCAAATCGAATTTGACGCTGTGCGCCAGGGCGGCATTGATGATCAGCACATCCAGCGGCGTATCGCCGAAATCCACTGCACTCAATACTTCATCCAGCCGGTGTATCGGCGCGATGCGGTAATAGCCCAGCTGGTTCAACGCCCGTTCGATTTTCAAGCGGTAGAAATGCTGCCCATCGGCAATCAGAATGCGTAGCGCTTTATTGGTCATGTTCCCACCGCTCACTGATAAATGATCGTGAAGGTTGCCGACGCATTCGCCGGCCCCGGCGTGACCTTGGCCCCGGTTTGCAGGTAGCGCGCTCGCAGTGGGATGGCATAACTGCTTTCGGTGCTCCTGAGGGTCAGGCCCGTGTTTTGATTGATCGCCAATGGCAGGGCAACGCTGTTGCTGGTAGCGACCTGAATGCCGACGCCCGTCGCGGCAGGCGCGGTGCCGGCCGCGCTCGGGTCGAGGCTCAGAATGCCGTTGCCTGCATTGATGGCCGTCCGAGCCGGGTCGATGCGGTATTGCAGTGTGTTGTTGACGCGGGTTCCGCTGGTGCCGGTGCCTGTGGGTGAGCTACCGCCTTGCGAAATCCAGCCGGGACCCGCGGCGGAGAATATGCCGTTGAACGCCGGGCAGTCATTTAGCGCAATGGAGAAGTCCGTCCAGCCGGTGGAGCTGTTGAGGCCAGTGAATTTGTTGACCAGGTGGGTGCCCATGGGCACCGAGACATCCGGTGTGCTGCAGGTGCGCGAGACGATCTGGATGCTGCCGGAAATGCCCATCCTGAAGCCGGTCATTCTGGCGTCGCCGAAATTGCCGAACAGATTCACGATCGGCAATGTGTTGCCCACCAGCACGCCCGGCGTCACCTCGCCGATCTTGATCAAGATCAGTTCAAAGTTCGAAGGCCCGTCAAACGGCACGATGCATCTGAAACCATCCGAACACGTGGTCCATGCCTTGGTGCTTTGCCTGGGCAGCGGGCCACCGTTGCTATTGAAAGCAACGCCCAATCCGGGAAGGCTGGTTTTGTAGACCTTATTGGCATAAGTGCCACTGGTCACATTGGCCAGGGCCTGGCTGGATTCAACGGTAAGGTCGGTCCACTGCTGAAACGGCGCGACAAGACATTCCAGCTTCACTGCCTGGCCCAAGGCCATACTGAACTTCTGACGGTAAACCTCAGTGCCCACCGGCACATCCCGCCCGACGGTGATAGCCGAGATTTGCAACGGCATGGAGCCCACGGCAGGCCGGGTACCTTCCATGTAGGAACAAGTGACCGCCATGGCCGTGCCGGCCGTGGCCCACAAGGCCACACCCAACAACCCCAGTTTGATCAAAGAGCCGATATTCATAACGCTACCTTTTGCTGGGTGTTGGGCTGCACGCTGTCAGCGACCTGTTTGCCGGCTGCACACACGGCGTCCACTTGTTGCAGTTGTTGCCCATCGCCGGGGCCAGGCGGGATCGTCAGCGCACACTGCTGCTGCGCCTGGCTGCCCCAGTTGACCAGCAAGCGGCGCGTTTCGGGTTTGATTCGCGCATACAGTTGACCGCCCTGCCCGACCACGCCCACGGTGGCCCCCTCGCCATCGGTCACGCCCGCGCCGAAGGGCAAGCTGCTGCCGTCGTCCAGGCGCACATTGAGCAACACCGCGCGGCCCTGGTTGGTGGTGTATTTGAGGTGCACGACGGCACCGGCACGCGGTGCGGTCTGTTGGCTGGTTTCACTTAGCTCTACGTCCAGGGAACTGCCGATCGGGTCGATCGCCACCTCGTTCAATTCATACGGGCGCAGGTAGGGCACCACGGCGTTGCCGCTGCCGTCGAGCCTCAGGCCGGGGTAGCCGGAGACCTTCGCGCCCTCGGCGCCTGGGGCGCTGACCACGGCCATGGTTTCGCCGCGATAAGGCGTCATGGTCAGCCCGTCGGCATGGGCTACCACCGTGCCGCTGGCGCCCACCGACGCGCTGGTATAGCCATCGCCCCGGCCCAGGGCGGCACTGAGCATGGCGCGGGCGCCGGTGTACTGGCCGTTGAGGGCTGCGCTCTTGGTATTGCTGCCACCGTCATGGCCGAAGGTAGCGCCGTAGCCGTACTGGCGGTCCTCGCCGGCGGTGCCGCTGATACCCGCCTGCTCGCTGTAATGGCCTCGGGTGTCCCGGCCCAGCTGTGCCGTCACTTGCGGCCCATAACCCGGGCCGCCGAATTCCAGGGGCATGCTCATGGTCAGCAGAAAACTGTTTTCCATATCGCCCAGGCCCATCCGGCTGCGGTTGGCGTTCAGGCTGAAACTCACCCGGTTGAACTGCTTGCTGTAGCTGAACTGGTACTGCACGTCGCTGCCCTGCTGGTTCCAGTAGTTCTGGGCATAGCCGCTGATCGACACCTGACCCCAGGGCCCCAGGCTTTGGTCGGCGGTGACTGACAAGCGGCTGCGCGGGCGGCCGAACTCGCTGGTGTCCCAACCGTTTTTTTCGGCATCGAGCAGCTGCACGGCATTGCTGAAGTCCAGGTAGTCACGGGTAGAAAAACGATAGGCCGCTACCGAAAAGTTACTGCCGGTACTGAGGATGTTCTTGCTGTAGGACAGGCGCATGCTCTGCCCCTTCGCCCGGCCGGCAGCCAGGTCGGTCTGGGCGTGCGTCACGTCCACCGCCATGGCGCCAATCGGCGTGCCGAATGCTACGCCTGTGAGGATGGCCGCGTAATCATCGCTTGATTGCACACCGCCAAACCCGGTGAAGGTGTTGTTCAGGCCATATTGCAGCGTGCCTTGCAGCAGGCGCGTCTGCTCGTCAACGAAGTTGTTGCGGGTTTCCCCGGCGGTGACACTGAAACGCGAGGTGCCAGGGCGCAGCAACTGGCTGACCGAGGCGTAGGGCACGATAAAGTTTTGTTCAGTACCGTCCGCCTCGGCCACGCTCACGTTGAGGTCGCCGCCGTAGCCGGTGGAGTACAGATCGTCGATGACGAAGGCGCCGGGGGCGACCGTGGTTTCCAGCAGCACGTTACCCGCCTGGCGAACGGTGACGCGTGCGTTGGTGCGCGCGATACCCCGAATAACCGGCGCATACCCGCGCATGGAATCGGGCAACATGCGGTCATCACTGGCCAACTGCACGCCGCGATAAGACAAGGTGTCGAAGATCTCACCGCTGGTGTTGGATTCACCCACAGTCAGCTGGCTTTTCAGCGCAGTGATATCGCGTTGCGCGTAGCTGTCCAACGCCTGGTACTGGCTACCGTTGCGCGATTGCCAGCTCATCGAGGCATTGTGACGCAAGCGCCAGTCGCCCAGATTGAGGCCGGCATTGAGCCCCAGGAACGCCGAGTCATTGGTGCCGCTGCGGGTGCGGTTGCGATTGGCATTGAAGTTATAACTGAGCATCCCTGCCGTGACGCCACGGTCCCACAGTTCAGGGCTGACATAGCCACGCGAGTTACGCTTCAAGGCCGCCTGAGGGATGCTGAGGTCAAGTGCCTGGTTCTCCGGGGAGAAGTTCGCACTGGCACCCTGAATCAAACTGCCCAACGCCGTGCAGCCTGGACCCTCAAGCGCCAGGCTGGCTTCGGGTGACAGTTTGGCGATGTTCACGCCCTGGCGCTCAAGCAGGCCATGATCCATGCACACCACCGGCTTGCTGCCGTCGGGCTGAGCCTCGATACGAATGTCCTGGCGACTGTTCAACTGGCCGTTGAGCATAACGTCCGCACGGTACTGCCCCGGGGTCACCGGGTTGCCGGCCTGGTATTTGCCGAGGTCAAGATTGCGTGAGTCTTCCGGCAGGAATGCATCGTTGAACTGCACCTCTTGCGCCAACGCGGCGTGGACGCCCCAGGCGCCTGGCGTGACGGCCAATACCTTGAGTATCAAGCGGGTGAGCGGATTCAGGGCGAAGCGAGGCTGCGCCCCCAGGAGCGGCCTGGAGCGGGAAGAGGTCTGCATAAATGACTCGCGGGTAAAAACGTCAGGAATGGTTCAGGGCTTGAGTGCTGTCCGAGTCGGGATCAGCGCGCCGTAATCGTTGATTGCGCTGAATTCCACCTGTGCGCCTGGGGCTGGTCGGGTTTTAAGAGTCGGCAGCGGGAATTGCCGGGTTTGACCCGGGCCCACCATGCCGTCCTCACTGCGCGCGCGCTGACTGCCAGACACCAGGTCCAGTTCAACCAGCGATACGTGAAATGCCGATGGATTGGACGCTTGCAGAGCCAGGCCCTGGCCATCGCGGGCCGTCACCAGTTGCCACTGCACCTGCTCGATCGCTTCGCTGGCGGTGCCTGCAAGGCCCGTCGGGCGGTAGAACAATTTGATCCGTGAACGGAAGGCCATTTGCAGAGTATTCAGGTCTGCCCCGGCCTCGGGTTTGGGCGGTATTTCCAGCACGTTGAGCCAGAACACCGACTCCTTGTCCTGGGGCAGCGCTGTCCCGGTAAACAATACGCGCAGGCTTTGGCCCTTGGTCGGGTCGATACGCGCCACCGGAGGCGAAAGCAGAAACGGCGCCTTGGAGCTGGTGGGCGTGGACTCCACACTGCCGGTATCAATCCACGCTTGCATCAACGCGGGTTGAGTACCGTTGTTATTGAGTTTTACTGTGACTTCTTTCTGGTCTGCCGGATAGATCACGCGGGTGCCGGTGATCACCACACCTGCCAGCGCCTGGGAACACCCAAACGCGACAAGACTTGCCAGAAGCATTTGTTTAAATGGAAGTATGCAAGGCATGACGTAGTCCCAATGCCGCCCCGAAAACACGCCCTTTAACTATCCAACAGGGCGTGTAGTCATTACCGGCGACTTACTGATAATTGATGGAGTAAGTCACGTTACTGATAACGGTGCCCGGCGTGGTCGCGGCTTGGGCGTAGTATTGAACAGCGTACGGCAGGTCTGCGCTGAGTGCGGTGGCGTCGATGGCGATACGGCTGGTGGAAGCCACTTGTGCGGTGTCACCGGCTTTGATGGACTTGCCATTGGATGCGTCGATCAGTTGCAGTTGAACCTTGGTAGCACCGCCGCCGATGTTCTTCAAGTTGCCGCTTGCCGGATCAACCGAACCGCCGGCTTCAAAGAACGCAGCTGCGGTTTTCAGCGCTGCCGAGCATTTGCTCAACTGAATGCTGAAACCGGTCTGGCCGGCCACTTGGCCAGACGAGGTCAACGAGGCAGTGGAGATGGTCGGCAGCGTGACGGTAGTGCCTGCCGAGCCGGCCGCCCCATTCACTGCAACCTGGCAGGTCTCGGCCTTGAGTTCGCCGTTGAAATTGATGGTGCCGTCCGAAGCCATGGCAGCGGAGGTGGCGGTGGCGGCGACCAGTGCAGCGAGGACGCGAGCTTTGTAATTCATGAGTAACTCCGAGAGAGCGATATACCAGGTAAGTGAAGAAGTTTCCGGTGCTGGAGAACTTCTGTGTTGTTGCGCAGTGAAGTGTAGGGAGTCCACGCAAAACCCAATATAGGAGTGCTCCTAAAAACAACTAAGCCACTCAATATTTCAAACAATTAACGCCTCTTTCCCTCGGTGTAAACTTACCCCTTCAACTTATGTTTTTTATTGGGCTGCTCATTACTTCGTCTATAGGAGTGGTCCTAAAAAGCTGGCTATCGACGCAACGCAGACTATTTAATAACTCGCTGCAGTCCAGTCATCCATCATGAGACTCAATTGACGCGCGACCGCCACCGTTGGCCAGCTCACTTCATCGTGCAACAACAACTCGACCTTTTCGGCGCCGGCCGCAATCGCCGCCCAACCTGCCGTCTGCGCAGCGCCCTGGAGGCGATGCGCAGCCTGCATGGCAACCGGGCGGTCACGCAGGGCAACAGCGCTGAACAGACGGTTCATATCCGGGCGCAACGCTTCCTGCGGCCCTTCCCGCTCATGCCTGGAGGCACCGTGCACCTGCGTCGCGGCTACCGGCACCTGATCGCACCACAACTCAATCATTTGCTGCAATTTGTCCTGACGCACCGGCTTGCTCAGAACGCCGTCCAGGCCAGCCGCAAAACAGCGTTCGAGATAGGCATTGCCGGTCACCTGCGACATCGCAATGTTTGGGCAATGCCCGTACTGTTGTTGGCGCTCCACGTCGCGCAAAGCGCGGCTCAGGTTGAACGCGTGATGCTCATCGATCAGTACCAGAGCAACCCTGTGCTTATTGAAGAGCGCCAGCGCCTCTTCATCATCGTCCGCCGACAACACGCCCAGGCCAAAACCTTGAAGCAGGGCTTTCACTGCTTGCTGATCGGCGTACTCCGCCTCCAACACCAGTACCCAGAATGAAACCTCTATAGGCGCTGCGACAGAATCTGCCGCCCGCACTGGCGACTCAAGCGCGCCAGCCCACTCGACGGGCAACCTCACTTCGACTTGGGTGCCGCTCCCCGGAACGCTGCTCAACGTCAGCTCGCCCTGCATCAGCTTCAGCAACCGGCGACAAATCACCAGCCCCAAACCGCTGCCGCCACTGCACTTGAATGACTGCCTGGCGCGGGCATAGGGTCGAAACAGCGCAGCTTGCGCCTGGTCGGAAAAACCAATGCCGGTGTCGACCACGCGTATCAACGCCTGCGAAGTTGCCCCCGGCTGTGCGTCGGGCAGCAGCAGTTGCACCTCAACCCCGCCGTGCTCGGTGAACTTGATGGCGTTGGAAATCAGATTACGCAGCACCTGGGCCACCCGCTGGTTATCGAGCAGTGCTAAAACAACGGGACGCTGACCGGTCAATGTCAACGTCAGCCTCTTTTCCTCAGCATGGCCTCGGTAATCATCCACCTGCTGTTGCAGCAGTGACCACAGGTCCACCGGCTCAAGGTTGAGCCGCAATTGCCCGGCCTCCATTTTGGAGATATCCAGCACATCGTCTACCAGGCGCAGCAAGGTGTTGGCGCCGGTATTGGCCAGGCCCGTGAAGTGCCGCTGTTGTTCGTCCAGCGGTGTGTGCTCAAGCAGCTCAACCGCCGCCAGCACTGCGTTCATCGGCGAGCGGGTTTCATGGCTCATGACCGCCAGGAACATCGCTTTCTCGCGCTCGCGCTGCACCGCACCCCGTCGCTGCAACCGGCTTTGCCACACCAGGATGACAAGTAACAGCACAATGGCCAGTAACAGCCACAACTCACCCGCGTAATGTATGGCGATGGACCTGATGGTCGGGATATCCAGGTTCATGTCGGCGAACCAGGCGTCGAAGAAGGCCTTGCGCTCATCGCTGGTGATCGAGGCCAATGCCTTCTCCAGGATCGACAGCAGGATTTCATCGCTGTCGCGCACCGCCATGCTGACACCCGTGTGCAATTGGGGCACCACGCCGGATATCTGCAGTACGCCCTGGTACTGGCGGGAAAGATACGGGATCAACAACCACTCCGAAGCGATGGCGGCGTCTGCCTTGCCGTCCTTGACCATCGCCATCATGTCTACGGCGTTCTGCGCGGTGATGATCGTGACTCCCGGGGCCTCGTGGCGCAGGAATGCGCCATAGACTTCGCGTCCCAACATGACTAACCGTTTGTGAGCGAGCTGTTGCAGACCTGCCAGGGGCTGATCGCCGAAACGACTGACAAGAACCGTCGAACTGGTGTTGTAAGGCAGGGTGTAAAGCATCCCACGATCCTGGGCCGGGTCGTCGGAGCGGCGTCGAGTGGACAAGATGTCGACCTCCCCGCTGATCAGCATATCCTTGCGTGCGCTGCGCGTGGTGGTCAGCACCGGCTCGAAATGCAGACCGGTACGCAGGCCGATCAGCTTCAGGTATTTGGCCGACATGCCGCGCAATTGGCCACCGCTCATGTATTCGAAAGGCAGCAAGTCTTCGAACACACCCACACGCAGCACCGGATTGGCAGCGATCCAGACCACCTCCTGTTGCGTCAACGTCATGGGTGGCGAACTGGCGTACACGCCAACCGACGCCGCAAGGCACACTAACGCCAGTACCAGCAGCAGGCGCCGCATCAGCGTGCCGTCCGTTGCACACGTGTCGCCGGCAGGACGTCGAGCACTGTATCGCCGCTCAAAGCGGCCCAATGCTGCAGCAACGGTTGCAAGGCCTGGGCGTGCACCGCCCCCCACTCATGTTCGCCATACAGCAGACGCTCCATGTATTCAGCGGCCTGCGCCAGTGCCGACCATTCCATGATCAACGCCGCGCCGTGCAATCGATGAGCCACGTGCTGCGCCGATGCGCGATCACACAAGGCGACGGCTTTGACCAGGTTTGCCAGGTCGCCGGCCATTTCACGGTTGATTGAGGCTAGATCCAGCAAAGGCGCCATCAAGCTGGTGCTCGGCGCAGCCAGCTTGACCCCACACCAGCGCTCAATGACCTCGGATAACTGCCCAAGGCGTATGGGCTTGCTCAACGTCGCGTCCATGCCCGCCTCGATACAGCGTTGCAGATGACGGTCGCCGGTCAGGGCAGAGATGGCGATAATCGGGCTGCGTGCGCGCCCCAATTGTATTTCCAGGGCACGTAATCTGCGCACCAGCCCATAGCCATCCTCATCGGGCAAATCGCAGTCCATCAGCACCAGGTCATAGACGGTTTCCCTGAACAGGAGCCAGGCTTGCGCAGCGTCGGCAGCAATCACTGGCTGACAGTCAAACGCGCTGATCTGCGCGCGCAATACCTCCTGGTTGGCATAAGTATCTTCCACCACCAGAATCTGCAGCCCGCTGGTGGTTGGCTGGGTTGAGGGGGCAGCTTGCGCCAGCAAGACAGGTGCTTGCTCGCCGATGCTCACCGGTAAGTGGATAGTCACTGTGGTGCCCGTGCCCTGCTCGCTGGTCAGCGTCAATGTTCCGTGCATCAAATCCACCAACTGTCGACAAATCATCAGGCCCAACCCGGTACCCCCTGTGCGCCTGGAAGACTCGCGGGCCTGGGCATAGGGCTGAAACAGGGCGGCCTGCATTGCCTCTGAAATGCCGACGCCACTGTCGCGAACTTCAATCTGCAATTGCGGGCTGCCGTCCGGTAAAGTCGCCAACGCCACATCAATGTCGATACTGCCCGTGTCGGTAAACTTGATGGCATTGGAAATCAGGTTATGGAAGATCTGCGTGAGCCGGGAGCTGTCGAGCAGCAACAGGGGCAGTTGCGCCTGAATATGGCTGTTCAAGCTCAGGTTTTTTTCTCGCGCACGCAGTCGATGCAGGCCAACTACGCCTTGAACCAATGCCGACACGTCGATTGCCTCAAAGGCCAGCCCGGGCAGTTTGGCGACCGAGCCGGGCCTGTCCAGCACATCATCGAGCAGGCGCGCCAGGGCGTTGACGCCACTGTTGGCCAAATTGGCCAAATGGCGCTGCTGCTGGTTGAGCCGGGTGTGCCCAAGCAACTCCATCGCTGCCAGCACGGCGTTCATCGGTGAGCGGATTTCATGCCCCATCACGGCCAGGAACATGGTTTTTTCCTGCTCACCAAGTACGGCCAGGTGCCGCTGGCGCTGGCCGCGATACACCAGAGCGCACAGGCTGACCAACACCAGCGTGCCAAGGATCAGCACATGCGAATAATGGGCGGCGATACTCGGCAATGAAGGGATATTAAGGTTCAGGTCCTGGTACCAACGCCCATACAGCGTGTTGCGTTGCTCGACGCTGATGGAGGCGAACACCTTTTCAAGGATTGAATACAGCATGACCTGGTCTGTACGGGTCGCGATGCTCACATCCAGCACCTGGCTGCCGAGCACACCGGATACTTCCAGAATGCCCTGGAACCGCTGGTACAGATAAGGCGTTAGAAACATGGCTGACGCGATTGCCGCGTCGGCGCTGCCGTTTTCAACGCGGGTCAGTATCTCCAGGGCCGAAGCGCTTTTTTTGAGATTTGCCTTCACCCCCCTTCGGCGGAATATTTGCTCGTAGTACGTCACATCCGGTATCGCTACGGTCTTGCCCTGCAATTGGTCAATATCGAAGACGTCGGGGCTATCAACACGCGTGACAATGATCGGTGAGGTCGATTCGTAAGTCAGCGTTTGAAGCTCCTTGGTGGTGGGTTCAGACCGGAAGCGCAAATAGGAGGACAGCAGGTCCACCTGTCCCCCCAGCAACATGTCTTCGCGTTCTGCCAGCGTCTTCCCGGGCAGGTAAGTGAACTGAAGGCCCGTCGCGGCTGTGACAACTTGCAAATACTCCGATGACCGCCCGTGCAATACCCCCGCGTCCATGTATTCGAAAGGAATCAGATCCTCAACCACCCCGACCCGTAATACCGGATGCGTCTGGATCCAGTGCTTTTGCTCTGCACTCAGTTCGACCGGACCGGCCCTTACACCAGGCACCAGCATTATCAGCAAGCACCATAACGCCACGACGCACCGCCCCGTTTTCATGGTGTACCGATGATCTTGTTGAGCTTGAACAGCTCATTGTTGGACGTCACCCCGAGCTTGCGGAATGCAGAGGTTTTTTGCGTGCTGATGGTTTTGATGCTGCGATTGAATTTCTCGGCTATTTCACTCACGGTCATGCCTGCCAGATAACAGCGAATGACTTCCTGCTCACGGCTGGTCAGCTCCGCCAGCGCCAAGGCGTCCCGCTCTTCAGCGGGGCTTGCACTTTTCTCACCTGTGACCGTTTCCGCCAGGCGATACGTCATGTCGGTGTTCAAATACACCGCACCCGCTGCGACTTTTCGAATCGCCTTCACCAACTGGCTCATGTCTTCGCCCTTACCCACAAAACCACGGGCCCCGACCCGCATGGCGAGGCCCACTGTCGCCGGATCATGATGGCTGGACAGGATCAGGATATGGCAGTTGGGAAATTTGACGCGTAAAGCGCGGATCAGTGATACACCGTCCAACTCATTGGGATTAAGGGAGAAATCCAGAAGTAGTAAATCTGCCGGTGCCGTAACAAGGCCTACAATTAAGTCGCGGCTTTTTTCATAAATGCCAACCACTTCAAAGTTCGCCTCGGCTGCCAACGTATTGGCAAGGCCATGTCGAACGACCGCGTGGTCATCCAATAACGCAATGCGTATGGTTTTCATCGTGATCGTACCCTCTCGGTCCGGCGCGCACCGCACCGTCGAAATACAGGGATAACTCATCGATACAACGTCTAATACGCACATGAGTATATGCAATAGCCGCAAAATGACACGCGCACAGCAGATGAATTCGTGCCGCTCAAACCCCTTCGATAATATGCCTGATCCTGAATAACTCATTGTTCGACATCACCCCCAACTTGCGAAATGCGGAGGCTTTTTGCGAGCTGATGGTTTTGATACTGCGGTGGAATTTCTCGGCGATTTCCGTGATGGTCATGCCGGCCAGGTAACACCGGATCACCTCCTGCTCGCGCGCAGAAAGGCTGACAAAGCGCAGGGCTTCATCCCGGCCTTTGGCCTCGCCGTCATAGCTCACGGCGGTAGCTTCCGCCACGCGGTAGGCCATGTCCGGGCTCAAGTACACCGCGCCCGAGGCCACCAGGCGGACTGCGCAGATCAACTGCTCCATGTCCTCGCCCTTGCCCAGAAACCCGCGTGCGCCCACCCGTAACGCCAGAATTGCCGTCGCCGCATCGTGGTGCGTCGAAAAGATCAGGATCCGGCAGGTTGGAAACTTCACGCGCAGCGCGCGAATCAACGAAATACCATCCAGCTCGCAGGGGCCGAGCACAAAATCGAGCAGCAATATCTCAGCCGGTTCGGTCGCCAGCCCAGCCATCAGATCACGGCTACGGCTATACACGCCGACCACTTCAAAGTCCGGTTCCTGTACCAGTCGATTGACTAAACCATGTCGTACAATTGCATGATCATCCAGCAAAGCAATGTGTAAACGTTTCATAGATCAAGGAACACTCTTTATAACGAGCAAAAAGACGAGAACCGAAACTTATCGACTGTTAGTTAGTTCTCGACGTTTCAAGCGCACAGTTCACCAGCCGAGCGACTACGCCTCAGCAGCAGGATATTCAAAAGCACTGAACATTTGAAAAATCAGACGATGCGCAACTTAATGCAATGGCGCCCCGATGAATATCAGACTGCTCTTAAAAGCGTATGGCTCACTCAATTGCCGAGGCGCCGTTGCTGTTCTGTTGGGTCACAAAGTTCAGGAAGGCATCGATTTCCATCGGCCGCGCCAAGGCATAGCCTTGTCCAACCCGGCAGCCCAAACGGTGCAGCAACGGGATCGTCGACTCATCCTCGATCCCCTCCGCCACCAGGCTCAGGTTGAGCAGCCGCGCCCAGTTGACGATGCCGGCGATGACATTACGTGACGAGGAATGCTGTTCGACCCCCCGGACAAACGAGCCATCGATTTTCATCTCGTCAAACGAAAGGTTTGCCAGCAAGGCGAAGGTCGCCGTCCCTGTGCCGAAATCATCCATCGACACCTGGAAGCCCTTGGCCCGAATAGCGGTCAACGAGGCCGACAGATACAACTCATTGGGTTCGGGCACGTCTTCGGTCAGCTCGATCTTGAGCAGGCGATTGGGCAGCTCTGCCTGCCGCATTCTGGCTGCCAGGCGATCGGCGAAGTTGGGCGTACAAATCGTCTTGGCCGAAGCATTTACGGCAATGGGAATCTGGATGTTCGCGCGCTTGAGCGACAGCATGACCTTGATCGTCCACATTTCCACCAGGCTGAACAACAGCAAATCCAGGCCCAGGCGGTTGACCAAAGGCATGAGTACCGAAGGTGGTACTTCACCAAAGCGCGGGTGCTTCCAGCGCACCAATGCTTCGGCCCCCACAATGCGCCGGCTGAGCAATTCGAACTGCGGTTGAAACACAAAGCGCAGCCCGTCGCCGGTCGTCAGCGCATGGATCACTTCATCTTCGGCCAGAGCATCGAAGGTGTTTTTGCGCAAGGAGGGGTCGGGTTGCACGCGAGTCAGTACCGTGGCGCGTAGTGCATCACCCAAGTCCAGGGTGCCGCCTTCGCGCACGATCTCGACGAAAATGCCCGCCGCCTTTGCCAAGCGGGCATGGGACTCCAGGGCGCTGACCGCGACCCCACCCATGTACTTGATCCAGAGCGGCTTGGCCGGCCTTTCACGCGCAGACGTCCGTGCACCGTCCACGGTCCCACTCGGTGCGCCCAGCGTGGTTTCGCCCATCCAGAAAATGCCAGGAAACTGGGCCAGTTTCCCTGACTCGTGACATGCCTTGAGCAAGCTCGGCAACATCAAGCCATCGCCGCATTCAGGGCGAATTTCACACAGGATGACATCGACCGGATAATCCTCCAGCCACGCTTGCAGCGCGTCCAGGGATTCGACGTTGGCCAGGGGCAGAACGCCCATGCCGCTCAAGGCGGATGCAAGCCGATGTGCGCACGCCGCATCGGATGCCAGCGTAATTACACGTAACGCGCTGAACTCGTTGGGCACGGCGACATTTAGGATCATGACAAGGAATTTCCCGAGACTATTTCTTCAGGGAAAAAGCTTATCAGCGCCAAAATAGAAACAAATAGGACTGGGACTAAAATCCAGTGCTGACGGAATGTCGCTGGGCTCATATGTGCATGTGCCGCCAGAGCTTCCAGGCCCAAGGCTTGCTTGAAGTTTTTCCTGAACCAGGAAAGCGTCTTCGCCATGCGCTGATGCGGCGTGCCGTCGCCGACGATATGCTATCGATAAGGCGGCGCGTTCGCTGTCGTGACGATGTAATCAAGCTTGAGGGGTAATGACGTGTTTAAACAGAGGATGCTTAACGACCATGGCTGAATACCTTCTGCCCCCCGCTGCCCCACACTGGCTGATCCGCCAAGCCACCCCCGACGATGTGCATGCCTTGGTCGCACTGGATGCCTACGCAACCGAGCATGCCAGCCGTCGCGTGTTTATCTATGACGCCGTGGTTCGCCAGCAATGTCTGGTAGCCGTCGACGCTAACGTGTGCGCCGGCTACCTGGTGCTCACCCACGATTTTTTCAACCATGGGTTTATTGCCCTGGTGGTGGTTTCACCGCTGTACCAGCGCCAGGGCGTCGCCCTTCGTCTGCTGTCAGCGGCCGAAGCAGCCTGCAAGACGCCCAAGCTGTTCGCGTCGACCAATGCCTCCAACGGCGCGTCCCAGGCCCTGCTGACGAAAGCCGGCTTTATTCCCAGCGGGCAGATCGAGAATCTGGACGATAACGACCCTGAACGTGTGTACGTCAGGTTCATTCGCTGACCTCCATAAGGTGCCTTCTGCGCGGCCAGGAACCTTTTCTCGAATGCGCAATCTGTGGTTCACCCTTTTGAAGCGATCGAGACCCTGCGCATGCTTGTGAAAAAAGCCGTCCTCTGCCTGGCACTGCTAAGTGCCGGCTTCATCGCAGGCTATGCGGCCAAACCCACCCCGCAGTTGCAAGTCACCGCTGGCCAACTGATGGAGTGCGGCGAACTCATGATCCCGACGCTTGGGATGTGAGCCGCGCATACCCAGGTAAAAGCCGTTTCAGCCGCTCGACGTCACGTGCGCAGGATGCACGTTGAACCCATTGCGCCCCGCCGCCTTCGCACCGTAAAGCGCTGCATCGGCCGCCTCGACCAAACCCAACACCGGCTCCAGCCGTGAGCCCATGCCCGTCGCAACGCCGATACTCACGCTCACGCGCCCGAAGGGGCTGCCTGGGTGTGTGATGTTCTCCTGCTGTAGGCGCGAAAGAATGCGTTGCGCGACCACCGTAGCGCCTGAGCTGTCAGTCGCGGGCAGGATGATCGCCATTTCTTCTCCGCCATAGCGCGCCACCAGGTCCGACGGGCGCCGCACGCACGTTTCCAATAACGTGCTGACTGCCTGCAAGCACGCATCTCCCGCGACGTGACCAAAGGCATCGTTGAAGCGTTTGAAATGGTCGATATCGAGCATCAGCAATGCCAGCGACGTACCTTCGCGCTGCGCCCGACGCGCTTCCACGGCCAGCGTTTCGTCAAAACAGCGGCGGTTGGCCAGGCCGGTCAGCGCGTCCTTTTTCGCTAATAGCGCCAATTGCCGATTGGAGTCGAGCAACTGTTGCTGGGCGACACGCAACGCCTCTTCCGCCGCCGTACGCCTGCGGATATCCAGGATCAGAAACCAGCCGATCAGCCCCGTCAGCCCCAGCAGCCCCGCCACCACGACCGCTGACAGTGCCGCCTCGATGCGCCACGCCGCGAGGGCTTCGTGCTTGCCCAACGCGACCGTGGTGATCAGCGGCAGGGTTTCGCTTTTGCGAAAGGCATAGAGTCGCTCTACCCCGTCCAGGCTGGAGGTATAGGCCGCAGTGCCCACAGGCTGGTCGACGAGGTACTTGGAATAAATAGGCGAGGTGGAAAAGTTGCGGCCCATGTCCTGCTCGCGGAAGGGGTAACGCACCAGCAACGTGCCGTCGGCGTAGGACAGGCCGATGGCGCCCTCCTGGCCTACATCGAGCTTGCCGAATACCCGCAGAAAGTTTTCCACCCCCAGGGTCACAGCGACCACGCCAGCGAAGTTGCCGGCCGCGTCGTTGAAACGGCGGCTGATGGTCACCACCCATTCATGGTTGGCGCGGCTTTGAATCGGCGGGCCAATAAAAGGTTCAGCGCTCGGATCGTCGCGATGGTGGATGAAATAGGCCCGATCACTGCTATTGGCGCCCTCCGGAATCGCACGATTGGAAGACAGCAGCCACCGGCCCTGATGATCATAAATGGTGATGCCGCTGAGCTGCGGCATCAGCGGCTGCTGTCGGTTGATCAGCGTACTGATGCGCTGGATTTGCACCGGGCCACTGCCTTCGGTTTCCAGGCGCTCAACCAGCCCCAGCAACAGCAACGAGCTTTGCCGCACGATGCCTTCGGTATAGGTGTTAAGGGCCTGGGTCAGGTTCAAGCCATGCACGTCCACTTCCGCCAGCGCACGGTCGCGGGAAGACAGGACTTTCCAAATCGTCAGCGAAGTCAGGGAACAGCCGATCACCAACAGCAACAGCATCACAAGACGGGTATCACGCTTCACGTCAGCACCTTAAGGAAGTCCGGTTTCCGTTCCAGCCATCATTCGAACGTCGGTACTCACAGGGGCAACCGGTTCCAGAGTGCCAGCATACAAGCAGTCTGTGCGGGCTGCAGCAACAGAGTGTGCGGGTGAGCGCCGGCCAGAAGAGCCAGCGCCTTTCATGACCACTATCAAGCAGCGTATTGAATGCTAAACCAACCGTTAAAGTCGCCATTAATTCAATATCAATCGACGCAGCAAACTTATACGAAGCGGCACTCTCCGGGCCTACTTGTACAAGTCTCGTCTGCCACTCTACCGTTCATCGCCCTTTTTAAAAAATTTCAAAACATCTGCGCACTTTCCCTTATCAGAAAAGATGTCCGTTGCATAAACGGGCAACTAGCGAAACGACATTTCAAAACTGGGAGTATTGTTATGACGACGAGCAATAAAAACCCTGGAAACTTTGCCAACGATCGCGAAAAAGCATCAGAGGCGGGAAAGAAAGGTGGACAGGCCTCTGGCGGCAATTTCGCCAACGACCGCGAGAAAGCCTCGGAAGCCGGGCGTAAAGGCGGCCAGAACAGTCATGGTGGGGGGCGTAAGTCCTGACCACACGGGCAGTACCGCTGTTCCGTTTGTTAACAAAGGGCATTGATCATGCGTGCGTCCATTGATAATCAGCGCGGCGAGCCAGCTCGCAGGCCGATTGTAGAAGTGCAAACTAAAGCAAGGACTGGCCTGCGTTCTAATACGTCTGCGTGTTACGAACATCAGCAACTTGTTGAACAAGCCGAAGTCACGATAAGTGCATCTAAACCGCCACCTTTGTGTGAAAGGCACTTATAACCGTGCAGCTTGATGCACGCGACCAAGTGCACGTTTCCAGCACAATCGAAGTGAACGTTACATTACCGACATAACGACGAGGTAACTGAACATGACTACTCAAGACAAGCAAGACAAGATGAGCGTCAGCGAAGCGGGTAAAAAAGGCGGCCAGAACAGCGGGGGCAATTTCAAGAATGACCCCGAACGCGCCGCCGAGGCGGGCAGCAAAGGCGGCCAGAACAGTGGCGGCAATTTAGCCAACGACCGTGAAAAGGCTTCCGAAGCCGGGCGTAAAGGTGGCGAACACAGCCACGGCGGCGGACGTAAAAGCTGATGTGCTTGATGCAGGGGAGCCGTGCTCCCCTGCTTTCATTGATGAGGGACACCATGCCTTTACACATTATCAACTTCACCGCACCGGTCACCGCTTCTACGTGCAGCCAACTGATTGAAAAAGCCTCGTTGGCCGTACAACAAGATGCCCAGGGCCTGGTACTGAATATCGCCACCATGGGTGGTGAATGCAGCTACGGCTTTACGATGTACAACTTTTTATTGTCCCTGCCGATTCCAGTGCATACCCATAACCTTGGCACTGTGGAATCCATGGGCAATATCATCTTTTTGGCCGGTGAGCGCAGGACCGCCTGCAAGCACAGCAAATTCCTGTTCCACCCCTTCCACTGGCATGTGCAAGGCGCGGTTGACCATTCGCGAATGTCCGAATACGCGATGAGCCTCGATTACGACTTGCAGTTGTACGCACGCATCGTGGCCGAGCGCACCGCAGATGCCGTCGAAAAACTGGAGACCGAAAAGTACCTGATCGCCGCGCCCCGCATTCTTGATCCGCAACAAGCGCTGACCGCCGGCTTGATCCATGGGATCGAACTGCCCGTGATCAAGGCGGAGTTCGTGAGCAGCTTCATTCATTCCTAGGGCTTAGGAAGCAAAAACCGCACACAAAGTACGCAGCACAACGGCAAAAACCTGAACCCACGAACCGAGCGTGCGCACGCGCCCGCCGATAAGCTTGCTACGTTTTGATTCCTCGGCAGCCGTGCTGCACGCCATTACCCAACTATCACCGCAACATACTGGCATTGAAACATCAACTAATCGCTTGTTTGAATTCTTCCCTTTTAGCAGTTGAAAACGCTCGCTTCTTAATTGAGAGTGGCCGTTTCATTCAGGGAGGAATCGATGTGACGCATCTACAAGCGAACCGACGTTGCCTGCACTGCAAACAACCTTACGAATCAACGCTGGATGACCCGGACTACCTGATGTCGCCAGCGTCAGACATGCTGTGCCTGGCGTGCAAGCAACAGTATGCAGCCGACATCATGAAAGAGGCGCTGCAACGCAGCGTGCAAAAGTTGTGCATGTTGCAGGAGCGACGCAAAAAACAGTAAACACTTGCCTCGCTCCTGCCGCCCCTAATGCCATCATCCAATAAAAACACATTCATTCGGGGGGCGGTGGTACATAGGGCTTTGCAATAAACGGGATACTCCCAGACGGACGCCATCTTACATTCTCAAGACCGTAGCGCTCGGCCAGCGGTTTGCTGATACGTTTGATCTTTTCATTACGCGACCTGGGAATAATGCCAATGCCTGCATCGCAACAGGCCCAATGCCACGCCTCTGCGTTATTCATCACCTCCGCTCTTATAATGAAAGACTTAGGCTCATGGTGGTATTCGTATTCGATGACATATAAAGAATTTTTCATAACCTCTCCTTCTGATTTTTTTGTTATTTGCTCAGAACGAAGGTTCAGAAATTTTAATGTTTTAATGACGACGATCACGCACTTGCTGTTGCACTACCGTTCGTCGGCCTCGCATTAAAAAAATAAAACGGTTCATGCTTCTTAAGTTTCTGAATACTGAGTCTGTTCACTCCAGGCTCTTGGTAAAAACTCCTGTCTTGCCCGCACTCCGTGCGGGCTTTTTTATTTTGCCGCGACGCTACACTGTGGCGAGGGAGCTTGCTCCCGTGACGGCCTGGCAGCCGACGCTTGTCCAACTGACGCATCGAGGTCCAAGCTTGCCTGTCGGACCAAAATCCTCGTCGGCTGTCAGGCCGTCATCGCAGGCAAGCCAGCTCCCACATTCAAGATCGCGGAGCCACTCAATCGTCGTCGTGCACGTGAGCGTCAGCACAGGGCAGTCGGCCGGACTCACCTCCGGCAATCCGTTCCGCCTGATCAATACCGCGTTTGAGCGCGTCATTCACCGTCCATTCGGCACCCGGCAACTGCTTGATGCGTTCAACCACACATTGTCCCGTCGCGGTATAAACACAGAGCAGCACTTCAATATCAGCATCGTCCCTCTCTCGGGCCCTGACTTCGATATGGCAGCCGTTTTCGACTTCCCGGGTGAAGCATTTTTCTTCCAGTGCTTTTGAGACCCAGGCTTTATAGGTGTTGCCACGTATAAACATAGCGCTTCTCCAAAACCGTTAGTGGGGTTGGCCATCAACTAACGACTGAAATCCCTAACCAGAATTCAGACTTTCTGCAAGGCCACCTCCATCATGCACCGATAAAAACCTTTTACCGTTTCGCCTGTTAAACCGTTCGTCAGGCGAGGAAACAAATTGTTAAACCAACCCACCGGGCTCTATTCAAAATGTTCGGGAGCGCGGCGAAATACGCCCTGCAGAGCGGCAGCAAAAGCCAATAAAACCGAGCAGTAGAAGCACTTTGTCTACTGACGGCACCTTATTGCCGAGTGTTTAACACCTGACGGCTCCTGAGGTTAACAAGCGCTTCGCTTAGTTAACGATTGAGCACTGATTCGGCACAGCAAAACGCAAGTTTCCAATACAGGAGCAAGGCATGAAACGAGCGATGGGTTATTGCCTGGTCACTATCACCAGCCTCTTCTTACTCACCAGTTGCAACCTGGTGGTATTCAACCCCAAGGGGCAAGTAGCAACCGATGAGCGCGACCTGATTATTCTCGCTACGGGGCTGATGCTGCTGGTGGTCGTTCCGGTGATTGTGATGATGTTTGTCTTCGCCTACCGCTACCGCGCCACCAATAAAAAAGCGCGTTACTCCCCCCGCTGGGCCAGTTCGCACAAAATCGAAGCGGTGGTATGGGGCGTTCCCCTGCTGATCATCATCGTCCTGGGGTGGGTCACGTGGGAGACCACCCACGCACTCGACCCCTATCGCCCGCTGGAGTCAGACACCCCGCCGATCAATGTGCAGGTGGTGGCCACCGACTGGAAATGGCTGTTTATCTACCCTGACCTGGGCATCGCCAGCGTCAACGAACTGGCCCTGCCGGTGCACACGCCGGTGAGTTTCACCGTCACCTCCGACGCGGCCATGACCTCGTTCTTTATTCCCGCACTCGGCGGGCAGATCTACGCCATGGCCGGCATGCAGACCAAGTTGCACCTGATCGCCAACGAAACCGGTGAGTTCAGAGGGATTGCCGCCAACTACAACGGCCCCGGTTTTTCCGACATGCATTTCACCACGCTGTCCCTGAGCACTGCCGACTTTCAAACCTGGGTGACAAAGGTCAAGGGCGCGGCCACCTCTCTGGATCACAGCTCTTACGCGCAATTGGCCAAGCCCACCCTCAAGCACCCGGTGACCTATTACTCGGCGGTACAGGAGCGCTTGTTCCTGGACATCGTCGATAAATACGAGGGCATGAACAAGGCCAATAAACCCCGGCGCTCGCCATTGAGCGACGCTGCACAACGCACCGATCAACACCCAAGTCTGCTGGCTGAGGAGCGGTAACCATGTTCGGAAAACTGTCGTGGGACGCGATCCCAACCACTGAACCCATTGTGATGTACACCCTGGCCATCGTGGGCCTGATCGGGGTGGCGTTGGTGGGCTCGATTACCTGGAAACGCAAGTGGAGCTATTTGTGGCGCGAATGGTTCACCTCGGTGGACCACAAGAAGATCGGTTGCATGTACATCATCGTCGCCCTGGTGATGCTGCTGCGTGGGTTTTCTGATGCGATCATGATGCGCACCCAACAAGCCATGGCCGCCAGCGGCGGGCCGGGTTACCTGCCGCCGGAACATTACGACCAGATCTTCACCGCCCACGGTGTGATCATGATCTTCTTCATGGCCATGCCCTTCGTCGTCGGCTTGATGAACATCGTCGTGCCGTTGCAGATCGGCGCTCGGGATGTGGCCTATCCGTTTCTCAACGCCCTGAGTTTCTGGCTGTTCGTGGTGGGTGCGGCGCTGGTGAACATTTCGCTGGGGGTCGGTGAGTTCGCGCGCACCGGCTGGGTCGCGTATCCGCCGTTATCCGAGCTGGGCTACAGCCCCGGCGTCGGCGTGGATTACTACATCTGGTCATTGCAGATATCCGGCATCGGCACGCTGCTCACGGGGGTGAATTTCTTCGTCACCATCCTGAAGATGCGCACCGAAGGCATGACGCTGTTCAAGATGCCGGTGTTCACCTGGAATGCGCTGTGCACCTCGGTGCTGATCCTGGCGGCATTCCCGATCCTCACCGCCACCCTGTTGATGCTGACCCTGGACCGTTACCTGGGCATGCATTTTTTCACCAACGAGGCCGGCGGCAACCCGATGATGTACGTGAACCTCATCTGGGCCTGGGGGCATCCGGAGGTGTACATCCTGATCCTGCCCGCGTTCGGGGTGTTTTCCGAGATTGCCGCCACGTTCAGCAGCAAGCGGCTGTTCGGCTACGTGTCGCTGGTATGGGCGACCATCGCGATCACCGTGTTGTCGTTCATCGTGTGGCTGCATCACTTTTTCACCATGGGCGCGGGGGGCAACGTCAACGCGTTCTTCGGCATCATGACGATGATCATCGCGGTGCCGACCGGGGTGAAAATCTTCACCTGGTTGTTCACCATGTACCGCGGCCGCGTGCGCTTCGAAACGCCCATGCTGTGGACCCTGGGCTTTATCGTGACCTTCAGCATCGGCGGCATGACCGGGGTGCTGCTGGCGGTGCCCGGGGCCGATTTCCTGCTGCACAACAGCCTGTTCCTGATCGCGCACTTTCACAACGTGATCATCGGTGGCGCGGTGTTCGGCTATATGGCCGGCCTGACGTATTGGTTCCCCAAGGCGTTCGGTTTCCGCTTGAACGACAAGCTGGGCCGCATCGCCTTCTGGTGCTGGCTGGTGGGCTTTTATTTCGCGTTCATGCCCTCCTACGTGCTGGGTTTCATGGGCATGACGCGCCGTCTCAATCATTTCGACAACCCCGAGTGGCGGCCCTGGCTGCTGCTGGAGCTGCTGGGGGTGGCGATCATCCTCTGCGGCGTGGCGGCGCAAGCCTTGCAATTGTTTGTCAGCATCCGCAACCGTCATCAATACCGCGACCTCACCGGCGACCCGTGGGACGGGCGCACCCTGGAATGGGCCACCGCGTCCCCGCCGCCGCTGTACAACTTCGCCGAGCAGCCCAAGGTCAATGACCTGGACGCGTACTGGGGCATGAAGGAGCGCGGCGTCAGCACCCTCAGCCACACCGACTATCGCAGCATCCACATGCCGCGCAATACCGCGTCGGGCCTGGTGATCAGCCTGTTTGCGCTGGTCTGCAGCTTTGCGTTGGTGTGGCACATCTGGTGGTTGGCGGCGTTCGGCCTGGTGGCCTCGGTGGTCGCGTTCGTGGTGCGCAGCTACGACGAAGACACCGATTACTTCGTGCCCGCGCAGGAAGTCGCGCGCATCGAAACGGCACGTCTCAAAGACCTGGCAGAGGCTTGACCCATGTCCAATATCGTTATGGAAAAAGACATCGCCCACACCCACGAACAAGGGCATGAAGACGCCGGTTCCCTGAGCCTGTTCGGGTTCTGGATCTACCTGATGACCGACTGCATCCTGTTCGCGACCTTGTTCGCCGGCTACGCCGTATTGCGCGACAGCGTGGCGGGCGGGCCGTCGAGCATGGATATTTTTGAACTGCCCTATGTGCTCGCCGAAACCATGCTGCTGCTGTTGAGCAGTATCACCTACGGCTACGCCATGCTCGCCATGAACCACGGCAAGCAACGCGATGTGCTGCGCTGGCTGGGGCTCACGTTCGTGTTGGGCGCGGGCTTTATCGCCATGGAGATCAACGAATTCCACCATCTGATCGAAGAAGGCTACGGGCCGGACCGCAGCGGCTTCCTGACGGCCTTCTTCACCCTCGTCGGCACCCACGGCGCGCACGTGTTCACCGGGCTGATCTGGATGGCGGTGCTGATGGTCCAGGTCAAGCAACGCGGCCTGACCAGCACCAACGCCACCCGGCTCAGTTGCCTGAGCCTGTTCTGGCACTTTCTGGACGTGGTGTGGATCTGCGTCTTTACCGTGGTCTATCTGTTGGGGGTGGTGTGACATGTACAAGCAAAGCTCGCTTCACAGCAGTGCCGGTACCAGCCATGGCAGCAGTCGCTCCTATCTGGTCGGGTTCCTGGTGTCAGTACTGCTCACCCTGATCCCGTTCGGCCTGGTGATGTTCCCGTCACTGCCGCGCACCTTCACCGCCTGGCTGGTGGTGGCGTTGGGCGCAATACAGATCGTGGTCCACCTCAAGTTCTTCCTGCACCTGGACACGGCCGAAGAACAACGCTGGAACCTGATTGCGCTGATTTTCTCGGCGGTCATCATTCTTCTGTTGGTGGGGCTTTCGTTATGGATCATGGACAGTATTCATCACAACATGCTGGCGCACTGAAACACTGGCGGGGGCTGTTCAATAGCGCCATCGAGCTCACCAAGCCGGGCATTATTGTCGGTAACCTGGCCTCGGTGCTGGGCGGTTACCTGCTTGCCGCCAGCGGGCATGTGGCCTCGGTGACGCACGGGCTTGCCACCCTGCTCGGCACGGCCCTGGTAATCGGTTGCGGCTGTGTCATCAACAACTGCATTGACCGCGACATCGACCGGCGCATGGTGCGTACCTGTCATCGGCCATTGGCATTGCGCACCATCAGGGTGTCCACTGCCGCAGGCTATGGGATCGTCCTGGGCGCCTGCGGTTTTGGCTTGCTGTGGGCCGGCAGCAATGCGCTGGCGTGTGGGCTGGCAATGGTCGGGCTGGTGATCTATGCGGGGGTCTACACCTACTGGCTCAAGCGGCGTTCCCACTGGGCCACCTTGATCGGCAGCGTCTCCGGGGCGATGCCGCCGGTGATCGGCTATTGCGCGGTCACCGGGCAGTTTGACCTCACGGCCATGCTGCTGATCGCGGTGTTCTGTTGTTGGCAGATGCCGCATTCACACGCCATCACCGTGATGCGCCGCGAGGATTTCCGCGCCGCAGGCTTGCCGCTGTTGAGCCTGGCCCAAGCCCATCGGCAGATCCAGGCGTACATGCTGGCCTTTCTCGCCAGCGCCCTGATGCTGGGCGCGGTGGCGCAGATGGCGGCGTTGTATTTTGTGGTGATGGTCGGGCTTGGGGGGTATTGGCTCACCCTGGCGGCCAGCAGTACACGGCTGACTGATCCGACCGGCTGGGCGCGCAGGATATTCGGGTTTTCAATTGTGCTGGTGCTGGCCCTTAACCTGGCGTTGGCGGTGCTGAGGTAGCTTTGTGGGCTGGCACTCAAGGGATGCAATGCTCAAACGAAGATCAACTGTGGGAGCTGGCTTGCCTGCGAAAGCGGTCGTGCTGTAACAGATGCAGTGACGGACACGCCGCCTTCGCGGGCAAGCCAGCTCCCACATTTTGAGCGCATTGGCCTGCTCGATCAGGCATCGAGCACCGCCCGGATTTTGCGCGGCAAATCAGCAGGCTGATACGGCTTGGGAATCAACTCGAACTCATGCACCTCTATCTCCGCGCGGGCCAACGCGTCTTTCGCATAGCCGGTAGTCAGCAAGATCCTGATGTGCGGATACAAGCGCGACACCTCCCGCGCCAACGCCGCGCCATTCATCGCGCCGGGCATGATCAAGTCACTGAACACCAAGTCATACGTCGCCTGTTTAAGCATGCCCAATGCCTCGGCGGCATTGAGGGCGATGTCCGTGTGGTAACCGTAGTCAGACAGGATCACCTGCGCCAACTCGGCCACCTCGGGCCGGTCCTCCACAATCAGGATGCGTTCGTTACCTTGCGGTGAGATGGCTGTGGGTGTCTGCTCGACCCACAGCTGGCTGTCATCTGCAGGAAAGTACAAGCGAATCGTCGTACCGATGCCCGGGTCTGAATGAATCCGCGCCGTGCCGCCCGATTGCTTGACGAAGCCATACACCATCGACAACCCCAGGCCTGAGCCCTGGCCTTCTTCCTTGGTGGTGAAGAACGGCTGCATGACTTTGTCCTGAATACCTGCGTCGATGCCGTTGCCGTTATCCGAGACCGAAATACTCACGTAACAGCCCTCGGTCAACCCATCCCGCTCGGCACCGACATCGCCCGGTACCTGGACGTTGCAGGTCTGGACGGTTACCGCTGGGTCAGCACGCCCGCGCAAAGCATCCTGGGCATTGGATAACAGGTGCTGCACTGCCAGCTCCGCCTGGACAGGGTCGATGCGGCAGTTCCACAGATCTTCGGCAAGTTCTACATGCAACTCGACGCCCTGCAGCGCACGTGCCATGAATTCGGGGCGGCTGAGCAAGCTGTTCAAGTTGATCACCCGACTGTCGAGCCGTTGCTTGCGCGAAAACGCCAGCAACTGCTGGGTCAGGGTCTGAGCTTTTTCCGCCGCTGCCCTGGCACGGCTGGCACTGTTGACGATGCGCTGCGGATCGCTACCGGGGCGCTTGGCGCTCTGCTGGATCAAGTCCAGATAACCCATCATCACTTGCAGCAGGTTATTGAAGTCATGGGCAATGCCACCGGTCAGTTGCCCCAGCGCTTCCAGGTCTTGTGCGCGACGCACGCGCTGTTTTGCGTCGTGGCGCCGGCTCACGTCCAGCTGCGATGCGAAAAAATACACCAGTTGCCCACGTTCGTTGAACAACGGCGAAATGAACAGCTCGTTCCAGAAGGTCGAGCCATCCTTGCGGTAATTGAGCACCTCGACACAGGCCTCATGGTGCTGCTCAACCGCGCGCTGCACCTGGTGCAGCGCGTTTTTGTCGGTTTGAGGCCCCTGCAAGAACCTGCAATTACGTCCGATCACTTCGTCCAGTTCAAAGCCTGTCAGGGTCAGGAACGCCTGGTTGGCAAAGATGATCGGGTTATCAGGCCCCGCGGGGTCGGTCACGATCATTGCACTGTGGCTGGCTTGCATGGCCGCAAAGAACAGGTCTTTGCGGCTGGCAGACAGCATTGCCAATTCCATACCGTCGACCACAGGCTTCTTCTTTGTCGCCAAGGTTCACCTCCAGATACGTGGTACGTGTTCCATGGACCGTGAAAACGCTGCGCAGTGCCATCTTGTGCCGAGCGGACGCGGCGCCCCCCAAGGGCACCGCACGTGTCTTTAACGCTTGGCTTGTGTGTCAGGCGCCTCAGAGCGTTGCAAAAACGCTTGCGTAAGCTCTGGCAAGTGCGCGAGCAACCACTGAGCCATGGCGACTTCCTGGGGTAGAATCTTTTCGCACGCCGCTTGTGTCTCGGCGTCACCCGCTGCCTTCGCGGCCGCGATGAGCACCGTGTAGCTGGCCACTTCCATATTTTCAAACACGTAGCCGGCCATCGCGCCCTTGATCACCTCGTCACTCATCAGCGAGCCACCGACCGCCTGACCGAAAGCCATCAGCTTGCCGCCCACGTCTTTAAGGGTCGAGGCACTGCCTCCCAAACGCGTCAGGCATTCGTCAATCAGTTGCTGCTGCCCAAGGGTTTCCTCAATGTGCTCGTCGATTCGCGCCTTTAGTTGGGGGTAATTCTGCAGGCGCTCGGACTGTGCCTTGAGCATTTTCTCGGCCTGTTGCTCCATCGCATGGGCATCACGTAGCCAGTCGAGCAGGTTTTCCTGTGGGGTTGCCATGTCGTTGTCCTCGTCAAGAAACTCGAAAGCACCGCACGCCCTTCAGCGTGCGGCTGTTCTCAATCAAAGGTCGGGCTTGGGCTTGAGGCCCGCCCCCAGGTCAGCGCCGGTGGTGGGGTCGCTGGTGGGGTCCGAGAGCGTGCGGATTTTCATCGCGCTCAGCACCGCTTCATCGTCGGCGTCCAACTGCACGCTGGCGGTGCCGTCACCGCCATCGACCGCCGGTTGTGGGTTTTCCACAAACTCCCAACCGTCACCCTGGTTCCAGGGCCCGCGCAGGTTCTCCGCGCCTTGGGACATGTTGAAGTACACCTGGGTGAACTCCGGTTTGCCCGGCAACTTGCCCTGGGGAAAATTCGGCTGGATCGCATGCAGCGCTTTTTCGAAGGATATCTGGTGAGCGATTTCCCGCGTCATCAAAAACCCCAGCGCATCTTTTACACCCGGGTCATCGGTGACGTTCATCAACCGCTCATAGACAATTTTGGCCCGGGCTTCGGCGGCGATATTCGAGCGCATGTCTGCGGTGGGTTCACCAATAGTGTCGATGTAGGCGGCGGTCCACGGCACGCCGGCAGAGTTGGTCAAAGGCGAACCCGCCCCGTACAGCAGGCTGGTGATATGCGAGTCATTGCCGGCGCCATTGAGGGCACGATACAACTCGCCCTCCTCTTCCACGCCTTCGGCCATTCGCCCCTTGGCGCCCTTGTTGAGCATGACAATGATGGAGCCGACGATCTCCAGATGGCTGAGTTCTTCGGTGGCGATGTCCATCAGCAAATCTTTGCGCCCCGGGTCGTCTTCCGCCAAGGCTTGGGTGAAGTAACGGGACGCGGCGGCCAACTCACCTTGGGCACCGCCAAACTGCTCAAGCAAAAGGTTGGCCAGGCCCGGATTGGGCTCGGCGACGCGGACGGTGTATTGAAGTCGCTTGTTATGTAGAAACATGAACAAATCTCCTCAGGCTTACGGAAAAAGGCGCCCTGCTGGAATGCGCGCCTACCTTGCATGGGAAGTGGCCTGCGCGTGGAAAATTTCAAAATAAACCAGCGCATCACGACCAGCGGTAATGCGCTGCAGGCCAAGCGAAACGGCACTTGTAGCGCAGTTCTCTCAATTGGCGCCGTCGTTTTCCGACTCGGGCACGGCGTCGATGCCGGGCGTACCGCTGGCGGGTTTGATGGTGGCGTCAGCGGGTGTTGCGGCGCTGTCGGGATGGTCCCAATCGGTAGTCGCGTTGGGGTCTTCGTCGCGCCCGGCAGTGCCGATGACGCAACCGTCTTCATTGGGTGCGTCTGGATGCTCGAGCGGCCGGTACTGTGGGTTGGATGGGTTGTGCTTCATGGCTGAAATGCTCCCGTTCACAGGTTAGGAACCTCGTTGGAACGACGCCTTTTTTTGGAGTGCGACGAAAAAGACGAATGGCAGGACCCTAAACTAAGCCGGCAGTTTCGATCTTATTAATACCGAAGCGCTGACCGGCAATAAAAGTTATACGAAGCGGCGCATCAACCAAGTTCCTGTATAACTTTTTCAGCGAAATCACCGTTCGTCGCCGGTTAGAAAAATCGGTAAAACATTTCCCAAAAAGCCAATATCGGAATAACTGTCCGTTGCGAAACGGCCAACTAACGAAACGCTAACTTAGCGATTGGAGAACTATCATGACTACAGGTAATAAAAACCCGGGCAACTTTGCCAATGATCGCGAAAAAGCCTCCGAAGCCGGTAAAAAAGGCGGCCAGGCGTCGGGCGGCAACTTCGCCAACGACCGTGAAAAAGCCTCGGAAGCCGGCCGTAAAGGTGGGCAGCACAGCCATGGCGGCGGTCGGAAGTCGGGTTCTTGAGTAACGGTAGGAGGGGCAGCCTGGCTGCCCCTTCAAACCCAATAGTTTGAACAGGCTACACCTTATAATCCCCCCTCATCCTGCCCGCTTGATTTAACAACGAGCGAACCTTCAGCCCAAGTTTCAAGTAGAGGCTTTCGACGCAAAGTTGTGGACGACCCTTCTTACAAAGCCATCACCTTGCCAGTATTTACGCCCCGTCATTATGAGCTAGCCTTACCGCGCTGAGTCCTTTATGCGGTGAACTCATGGATACGTTAACGAAAGCCGAAATCGAAACGGCCCTGTCCGCTCGCCTTCCCAAGTGCGCGGTCAAGTGCGCGCTCAACCCGGACGGCAGCCTTTCAGTCACTGTAACGGCGCACGGTATGGACCAATTCACCATCGCCAACATCAACCGCGCCCACTACCACGGTGTTTCGGGGATCAACCGGCTTGTGCGGGAAATACGTGAAGAAATGGTCATCGCCAGACAGTCTTTCTGGCTGTCATCGGTGGGGTAACAGATATGCCAGACGCTACTGACGCAACGCTGCAACCGGTCAACATTCAATACCTGCATGACACGCTGTTCGGTGTGAACACGCTCGCCAGCGAATGCATGGGGCAACTTGTGCGCACTGCGCCCGGCGTGCAGTTGCGGCTTGCACCGCCATGGCCAAAGCTATTGCCGAAGGCCCACTGGATTAGCTTTGAATGGAATGGTCAGGCCTATCGTGGCGTGGTGCAGGAGGCTGAATCCTTGACCAACGGCGACTTGCTGATGGACATCGAACCGCAGCCGTAAACGCGCACACTTGGCAGCATTAGGCGCGTTCACCGGCCATCGCCCGTTGGTGAAAATGCGGCAGCCATTTCAATGCATGAAGAGACGCGGCCAACTGCACCTGCTCACGAGAGCCCATGAAGCGTACCTTGCGACTGAACACACTCAGTGCCCCGCCGTTTCGATAGGCCCAGGCAAAACAGACAGTGCCTGGGGGAATGCCATCAATTCCATCCGGCCCCAGCAGGCCAGTGGTGGCGACCGCCACATCAGCGGGGCTGTCGCGCAGCGCGCCTTGGGCCATTTCCTGGGCGACCTCACAGCTGGTGAGATTGAAGGTATCGATGGTATAGCGACGCACGTTCAACAGCCGCTGTTTCGCTTCTGGCGAATACACCACGTACCCGCTTTCGATCCACGAGCCACTGCCGTCGACCTGCGAAAGCAAGGTGATGATCTTGCCTGCAGTACACGACTCCGCCGTCGTGATGACCAACTGATGGTGCTTGAGGTATTCAACGATAGAAGCAGCGACCGACATGCTGAGTGCTCCTGTGCAAGAGGGATTTGCTCATTGATTTTTGTCAAAAAAAACGATTTGTAAAAAAGAATTTCGAAATTCTGCTGGGGTCTACAGAGGAACATCCCCCAGGAGACAGCACCATGAAGTTCGCGAAATTCTGCCAAATACTCTCCAACCAGGCGGGCAGCTCAAAAACCTTTCTGACAGCCGTCAGCTTGATTGCTGTTTGGGCGCTCACCGGGCCTTACTTTCATTACAACGACACCTGGCAGTTAATCATCAACACCTCCACTACCATCATCACCTTCCTGATGGTGTTCCTGATCCAGAATACCCAGAACCGTGACAACGATATTCTTCATCTGAAACTGGACGAGCTGATTCGTGCCACCAAAGAAGCTCACAATGCGGCGTTAAGCCTGGATAAGCTTGGGTCGCGTGAGTTGCAAAAATTGCGCGAGCAATACAGCAAGCTGGGGCAACCCAATGCGGCCGATGACATCAGGCAGGAGACAGATTCTCCAAGCGGCCCAATCTGAGCCCCACACCGGTCAGCGTACCTTGCACCGTCTATCAGGCTGCAAGGTACTCGGCCAATGTCGCGGCACAGGCCTGCACCGCCCCATCCAGAATCAATTCATAACCATGGGTATTTTCCGTTGGAATGGCCAGGCAGCCGGCGCGGGCGCAGGTCCCGTTACTCATGACCGCACTGGCATCCGAAGCGAAATCCACCAGCAGCGCATATTGGGGGCTGTAGCCGCAGCGCTCTGCGGCAGCCGCCAGGTCGTTGACCACCGCACGGGTGTAATAGCCTTTCTGGTCCCCCGTATTGATGATCGGGTCGACGGCCAGGCGCGTGCCGTATTCCTGCATGACCGGCCCAACCTCCACCGCGATGGTGGTGTCGCCGGGTAGCGTCGACGCGGCATACATTGCCCCGGCATTGCACTCCTCTTCGAGCGTGGTGAATACCAGATAGACATCCCTGGCCAACGCCTCCCGGCGCGAAGCCAGCAGCTGGGCTGTATGCAGAACGGCAGCAATCGGGGCGCGGTCATCCAGAAAATGCGCGGCAATGGCATCGCCCACTTGGAAGGGCTCACGCCAATGACGGCTCAGCACCACACGGCTTCCGGGCCGAATGCCGTACTCGCACAATGCCTGGGCAGTGCATCGCGTGATCACATGAACGTCGTTCCAGTGCACATCGCCCGAGAGCACATCAGCCCCTTGTGCCGTATTACTGGTGGCGTGCATCGAGCCAAAGGACAGCACGCCAGGAAGGATGCGTGTGTCCCCCAGGATATCCACCGGGCACACGCCAAAGTTGACCGGGTTGGCCCCACCCAGCGCCGTCACCCGCAACGTGCCATCCGCCTCGACGCGCTTAACCACCATGGCGATTTCATCCATATGTGCCATGACTTTAACCGCACCGGCAGGCTCGGCATCGTTGTGCTTGCCCTTGATCAAACCCACCACATTACCCGCCCGATCGACCCAGGCCTCATCGCACAACGGCGTCAGGCTTTCCAGGCAAATGGCGCGCACCTCGTCTTCCTGACCGCCCGGCCCGCGTGCCCGGAGCAATTGGGTAAGCAGCATCGACGCTCGATTTTCAGTCTTGTGCATGGGATGAACACCTCACTGGCAGGTAAGCAATTGCGCTGTCAGCGCCTCTATAAAAAACGACCTGATGAATGAGTGAGTGTTCAACTCAAAGCATTTTGAACGCCCTGTACGCGCGTCTTTCCAACGAGAACAGGATCAGCCCTGACGCAGATCCTCGAACGTGACCATACCGGCAACAGGAGGCAGCCGACCATGACTGACACCCCAACCCATCGAGTGACAAAATCCCTATCCGCCGCAGTTGCGCTGTCCCTGCTCAGCGCCTGCGCTGGCAACAACTCACCTTCGAATGTCGAGGCACCTGGGAAGCCGACAACGCCTTCGACCCGAACGCTGGAAGCCGGCGCCGCCCTGCTGCAATCACGCCCACCGATTGATGCCCTGAACGCCTACCTGGACGGTTTTCACTTCTACAACGGCCATCCCGATGTGCAAATGGAAGCCCATCACTACTGCGCAATCCTCAACGAGGAGGTCATCCAGTGTGTGATCTACGACGGCAACCGCAAGGATGCCAAGTTGATGGGCGTGGAGTACATCATCAGCGAGGCGCAGTTCAACACGCTGCCCGCGCCTGAAAAGGCGTTGTGGCATAGCCATGTGCATGAAGTGAAGTCAGGGCAACTGGTCGCGCCGGGCATTCCTGAGGCGGCGGAACATGCGCTGATGGAGAAGCTGGTGCACACCTACGGCAAGACCTGGCACACCTGGCATACCGATCTGGATAAACGCCTGCCGTTAGGCGTGCCTCAGTTGATGATGGGGTTTACCGCAGACGGCCAGGCTGACCCGCGTATGGTCGCCGAACGAGATAAACGACTGGGCATCGACAGTGCCGACAAGAAAAAGACGCGCGCCGATATCCCCGCGCCGCCTATCGCGCCCGGGGCGGACGCATGGCGCCAGGGCACGGTTATCCAGATCGCCGACCCGACCCTGAAGGCCCATCAACATTGACACCGCCATTCAGTCATTTGGATTGAACGATCATTTGCGGGCCCTTCTCTACCCCGAGACCAGCCAAAGGAGGATGTCATGATGATTGATACCGCAACCGGAATGAGGCCTGGCGAGCGATACGCCGTGGAAAACCTGGAGCGCACACCGAACTTCAGCGGGTTTTTCCTGGACGGAAAGTACTACCTGGGCCCTGAACTGATGACAGCAGTCGGATGGCTTGAGGGCCAGACGTTTATCTATGATGAGCTCGACGCCACAGGCGAACCGGTATTTCCCGACCGCGTCGCTGGCACCCTCGAGAACCTGACCCTGGTGCTGACTGACGGTACCCGCCTGCAACTGCACCCGGTGCCCGTCCACGTGCCCGAGGATTCGCCTCGCGTCATGCAGGCCAAGGGGAAACTGCACGGCAAGACCGTGGTGATCACCGGCGCCTCCAGTGGCATTGGTCGCGCGGCTGCTCACGCCTTTGCCGAGCAAAGTACCCGCTTGGTATTGGCGGCCCGAGATGAAAAAGCCTTGGAAGAGGTCGTCGAGGAATGCGCTGCGCGTGGCGCCGAGGCCGTCGCCGTTAAAACCGATGTAACCCAGGGCGACCAGATGCGCGCCCTTGCCGAACAGGCGGCGGCCTTCGGCAATGGCCGCATCGATATCTGGATCAACAACGCCGGAGTAGGCGCCGTCGGCAGTTTCGAGGACACGCCGCTGGAAGCCCACGAACAGGTGCTGCAAACCGACCTGCTCGGGTACCTGCGCGGCGCCCATGTGGTGTGGCCCTATTTCAAAGCCCAGCACCGCGGCATTCTGATCAACACCTTGTCGCTGGGCAGTTGGGTAGCCCAGCCCTATGCCGTCGCCTACTCGGCCAGTAAATACGGCCTGCGCGGCCTGACTGAAGCACTGCGTGGCGAGCTGACTGATTACCCCGATATTCATGTGTGCGACATCTATCCCTCCGTGATGGACACACCGGGCTTTCGCGATGGCGGCAATTTTACCGGCCACGAGTTGACGCCACCGCCACCGGTCTACGACCCACATAAAGTCGCGCAAGCGATGGTGGCCTGTGCGCTGCAACCGAGGGACAGCACCACGGTAGGCAGCGCTGCCACCGTGGCCCGCGTCGCGCATTTTTTGCTGCCCGGCTTTGCCCGGTTATCCGGTTGGCTCACCCGCCTCGGCCTGGAGCGCAGCCAGCGCGCCGCGACCTCTACGGGCAACCTCTACACCCCGGCAAGCGGCGAACGTCGTGTCGAAGGCGGCTGGCGGCAAACCCGCCGTACGCCCTATGGGATGGTTGCAATAGGCGCAGCGCTGCTAGTGGGCGGCGTTGTCGTTGCGCGCAAATATTCGGCTCGTCACAAATGAAAACGGGGCAAATCCCGAATACCAGCCAGTCAAGCACGACTCCTCTGTGGGAGCGGGCTTGCTCGCGAAGGCGGTGGATCAGTCACGTCAATGTTTAATGGACGGACGTCTTCGCGAGCAAGCCCGCTCCCACATTTGATCTTCGTTGTTCCCTTTACATGAGGTAACCCAGCATGTCTTACGACTACCAAGGTATTGCCAGTGTCATCACTGCCTCGCGCCATCTTGGAACACCCTCAGATGAACGCCTTAACGAATCAAAAAACATTCAAATGACCAGTAGCGGTAAACCGACCATCGCGCGCCTGGACTTTGACAAGCCAATGGATTGGCCTGGCAATCCCAACTTTATCACCGTCAATTTGCCCGACGGATCCTCCGTCAGCGGTGTCATCGCCGAACTGCAACGCCCGGCCGATGGGCCTGGATGGGTCACCTTTACGGTAGATGATTAGGCTTCATCCATGCCTTGCGCCCAGTCATCGAATTGTCGGACAACTTATTTGAATTATTTTTGACGTCAAATATCTGTAGTTCATGAGTATCAAGGAGGCCTCATGAAACACAACGACCTATTCACTATCGAGTACCAGCTGCATGGCGAGCCCAAGTCCTTCATCGTGCGCGCGCCGCGCATGGACAATGCCGAGGCTTGGCATTGGGCCAGTTGTGACGCTGGTGTGGCGGTGATCCCCAAATTCGGGCAACACACGTTCAAGCGTGTGTCCAAACCGATGGCGGAGAAATACGGCATTACCCAGGTGCGCTGGAGTGGCGCGGCACAGATTCAATGGGCGGAGGGCCTCAGAGGATGAACAGTCAGACTCTTGGTTACACAACTACAAACAGGCGGGACGACGAGGTCACGCGAAACGCCGAGATGTTCTTCGAAGCGGATCGATTGGACGCGTTGGCGTACGAGATCATTGAGTCCTACAGCGGCGATGCGCAGACGTGGGCGCGGTTTACCGAGGCGAAGAAACGTGCGGATGCGCAGCGCACAGTAGCCTATCGGGAGTGGATGCGAATTCATCGTTCCAAGCGCAAATAACGTCAGCCTGTGGGAGCTGGCTTGCCTGCGATAGCGGCCTGACAACCCATCAGGATGTCAGGCCGAGTGTATATCCCCTCGCGTTCACGCCCCTGACTCAGGGTCTGTCGAAGGCCCTCCGGGAGCAACACCGCCTTGCTCCTTTGCCTGTTGTCCGCCTGCCGGTGCCTGCGATTTATCGTTTCGCTTAGCCGCCGGCGGGCGCACCTTGCGCTCAGAAGGATTCGGTTCGTGGTGCTTCGAGGCTTCGCTCATACCGCCCTCCTCAATCACTGATCAAAGTATCGGCTTGCCACCCGTCACGCCGTAGCGTTCGCCGGAGATGTAGCTGCCTTCATCCGACGCCAGCAGCACATAGATCGGCGCCACTTCCACTGGCTGGCCTGGGCGTCCCAATGGGGTGTTGCCGCCAAAGTTTTTCACCATGTCCGGCGTCATCGTCGAGACAATCAACGGCGTCCAGATAGGCCCGGGTGCCACGCTGTTGACGCGAATCCCCCGCTCGCCGAGCATCTGCGCCAGGCCGGCGGTGAAGTTGGCAATCGCGCCCTTGGTGGCCGCATAGGGCAACAGGCTGGGGTTGGGCATATCGGAGTTGACCGAGCTGGTATTGATGATCGAACTGCCCTCGGCCATGTGAGGCAGTGCGGCCTTGCAGATGCGGAACATCGCGGTGATGTTGACGTTGAAGGTTTTCACCCAGTCCTCGTCGGGGATGTCTTCCAGCGTTTGATAGGTCATCTGGAACGCTGCGTTGTTGACCAGCACATCGATGCGGCCGAACTTCTCCACGGTGTCGTTGACGATGGCCGTGCACTGCGCCGCATCGCCCAGGTCGCCGGGCAGTAACAGGCATTGACGACCCGCCGCCTCGACCCAGCGTGCGGTCTCCTTGGCGTCTTCATGTTCATCCAGATACGACACCGCCACGTCCGCGCCTTCACGTGCGAAGGCAATGGCCACGGCCCGTCCGATGCCGCTGTCGGCCCCGGTGACCAAGGCGATTTTATTGGCGAGCCGGCCCGAGCCTTGGTATGACTGCTCACCGCAATCGGGCATCGGGTCCATCTTGCGCTGCTCACCGGGTACGGGCTGTTGCTGGGCGTTGAAGGGTGGTTTTGGATAGCTGTTCATCAGAACGTCTCCTGGGTGGGTTTCTCTTTGCGAGGGTTCGCCAGGAAGCGAAGTTCAGACGGATTTTCAGAAAATCGGATAACCGTGCAACCGCGATGGCCACTCGTCAGTTTGATTAAACCTTCCGCAGGTTGCGTGCCTCAACCGGCAGTAAGTGGTCCGTCGAATGACCGGGTGGCTTCAAGGCTTTTTTTGTTGGCAGCAGGTTTTCAGCTATATTTCACTGTCGGTTCAGCCCTCGCCCTCGTTGTTCAAGTTCTTCCCTCTACACCCGTCTTCCTGTGCGCCGTTATCCAAGGTTGGTATTTATGAAGTCTGCCCCCCCGCGGTCCCCCAACGTTCCGCAACGTAAAGATCTGACCCCCAGTAACTTGAATTTCCCGGTGGTGGGTATCGGTGCCTCGGCGGGCGGGCTGCAAGCCGTGAAAGCGTTCTTCGAGCACATGCCCAGAGACTGCGGCATGGCCTTTGTGGTGATCCTGCATCTTTCGCCCGACCATCAAAGCGTGGCAGACAAGATCGTCCAGGAAACGACTCGCATGCCGGTGTCGCAGGTCAATGACGCCACGCCCATCGAAAAGAATCACGTGTACGTCATCTCCCCGGCGCAGCTCTTGAAGATGAACGATGGTTACCTGGCGGTCTCGCCTGCCGTGCGCGAAGGTGGATCGCACATTGCCATCGACCTGTTTTTTCGCGACCTGGCAGACACCCATAAAGAACGCGCGTTTTGTCTGATCCTGTCTGGTACCGGCTCAGATGGCGCGGTAGGGCTGTCGCGCATCAAAGAACAAGGCGGCATCACCCTGGTACAAGCACCGGAAGACGCCGAGTACGATGGCATGCCGCTGGCGGCCATCGAAACCCAGATGGTCGACCTGGTGCTGCCGGTGGTGGAAATGCCGCAGAAGCTGCTGGAACTGTGGCGCAATGCCCAGTCGATTGTGCTGCCCACCGCCAACGACCCTGAGATCAAGACCACCCCACCCAGCACCGAACGCGATGCCGCCGTGGCCGAGCAGCTGTTGCTGGATATTCTGATCCAGTTGCGCGCCAGTACCGGGCATGACTTCAAGCATTACAAGCGCGCCACGGTGTTACGTCGTATCGAGCGGCGCTTGCAGGTCACGGCCCAACCCGACCTCGCCACCTATTACAACTTCCTCCAGGCCAACCCGGACGAAACCAAGGCGTTGCTGGGCGACATGCTGATTGGCGTGACCAACTTCTTTCGCGACCGCGAGGCCTTCGAAGCGCTTGAGCGAGACGTGATCCCCAACCTGGTGAAGTCACTGGAAGACAGCGTGCCGCACCGTGAGGAAGTGCGTATCTGGTCGGCAGGATGCTCCACCGGCGAAGAGGCCTACAGCCTGGCGATGCTGGTGGCCGAGCAACTGGCGCTGGATGCCAGCGGTGCAAAGATGCAGGTGTTTGCCACTGATATTGATGAGCGGGCCATTACCCATGGCCGCAACGGCGTGTACCCCGAAGCAATCATCACCGACGTACCGCCTCAACGGTTGCGCCAGTACTTTGCCAAGGAGAAGAACCAGCACTACCGGGTGCGCAAGGAAATTCGCGAAAAGGTGCTGTTCGCCAAACACAGCCTGTTGGCCGACCCACCGTTCTCGCAGATCGACCTGATCGTGTGCCGCAACCTGTTGATCTACCTGGATCGCGAAGTGCAACGCGACATCCTGCAAATGTTCCACTTCGCGTTGCGCCCCGGAGGTTACCTGTTTCTCGGCTCCTCGGAGTCGGCCGACGGCTGCCTGGACCTGTTTGTACCGGTGGACAAGCGCAACCGCATTTTCAGAGTGCGTGCCGGCTCGTCCGCCGTGCGTCGCGCCCCGACCATGCCGCGAGGCGGCTATCTGCGCCCGAGCGCCACGACGCTGGCGATTGAAACCAAGGCGCCCAGCAAGGTCTCGTTCGCAGACATCCATCTGCGCGCCCTGGAAAAAGCCGCGCCGCCCAGCGTCATCGTGAATATGCAGGCCGATATCCTGCACATGAGCGAAGGCGCAGGTCGATTCCTGCGCTACGTGGCCGGCGAGGTGACGCACAACCTGCTGACGTTGGTGCATCCCGATTTACGCCTCGATATCCGCACCACCTTGTTTCAGGTCCAGCAATCGAATAGCCCGGTGTCTTCGCGCAAGATCCGCATCCAACGCGAGCAAGGCCCCTTCCTGGTGGACATCAGCGCCCGCCCCTACCGCGATGAAGCGACCGAAAACGACTACGTGCTGGTGATCTTCCAGGAAACCGCCGTCGACCCGTTGCTGCCCGACATCGACACGGTCACCCAGGCCGAAAACGCGATCATGAGCAACCTGGAGCGCGAGCTGCAACGCACCAAGTTGCACTTGCAGGACACCATCGAACAGGCGGAAGTCTCCAGCGAGGAACTCAAGGCCTCCAACGAAGAAATGCAGGCCGTCAACGAAGAACTGCGCTCGGCCACCGAGGAGTTGGAAACCAGCAAGGAAGAGTTGCAGTCGATCAATGAAGAACTGCTGACCGTCAATTTCGAGCTCAAGACCAAGGTGGAAGAGACGGACAAGGTCAACGATTACCTGACCAACCTGATCGCGTCCACCGACATCGCCACGGTCTTCGTCGACCGCAACATGCGTATCCGCTGGTTCACGCCACGGGCCACGGATATTTTCAGCATGCTGCCGGTAGACACCGGGCGCTCGTTGCTGGACATCACCCATCGCCTCGATTACCCGCAAATGACCGAAGACGCCACCACCGTGTTTGAGTCCCTGAGCATGATCGAGCGGGAGATCAGCAGCAACGACGACCGCTGGTACATTGCGCGGTTACTGCCGTACCGCTCCAGCGAAGATCACATTGATGGCACCGTGCTGACCTTCATTGATATCACCAAGCGGCGTCAGGCCGAAGAGGAACTGCGCCTGGGCGAGGAGCGCATGCGCCTGGTCGCCGAGAGCACCCATGACTTTGCCATCATCATCCTCGATGACCATGGCGCCATCACCGACTGGAACACCGGTGCCGAACTGATCTTTGGCTACACCAAGGACGAGGTGCTGGGCGCTTACTACGACCTGATTTTCTCCCCGGAAGACCGCTCCGCTGGCGTGCCGGAGAGCGAACTGCGCACCGCCCGCGAACATGGGCGGGGCGAAGATGAACGCTGGCATGTGCGCAAGGACGGCAGCCGTTTCTATTGCAGTGGCGAGGTGACGCAGCTCAAGAGCGACAGCTTGCGCGGCTACGTCAAGATTGCCCGCGACCTTACCGGCCACAAGCGCACCCAGGATGAACAGAATCAGCGCTTGAAGGAAACCCAGACCAACAGCCATCTCAAGGATGAGTTCTTCGCGGTGATGTCCCACGAACTCAAGCATCCGTTGAACCTGATCCAGCTGAACGCCGAACTGTTGCGGCGCTTGCCCGCCACCAAGGTCGCGGGCCCGGCCATCAAGGCGGTCAATACCATCTGCGAAGCGGTGTCCAGCCAGGCGCGGATCATTGACGACCTGCTGGATGTCGCCCGGGTTCGCACGGGCAAGCTGAAGCTGAAAAAGCAACCGATCGACCTGATTCGCACCCTCAAGGACATTCATAGCGTGGTGCTCGCCGACGGCCATCGTCGCCAGGTCAGCCTTCAGACACCTTCGGTGCCGGGCCCGTTGATCGTTGACGTAGACCCGACGCGCATCGAGCAAGTGATCTGGAACCTGGTCAACAACGCCCTGAAATTCACCCCCGAGGGCGGCCAGGTGCAGTTGGTGGTCAGCCGCTCGGACGGGCGCGCGCAACTGGACGTCATCGACAGCGGCGCAGGCCTGGCCGCAGACAGCCTGGAGAAAATCTTCGACCTGTTCGGGCAAGCGGAAAACCAGCACCAGACCCACCAGCGTGAAGGCCTGGGCATTGGCTTGTCGCTGGTACGGCAGTTGGTGGAGGCCCATGGTGGTTCGGTGAGTGTGCACTCGCGAGGGTTGGGCTTCGGTTGCACCTTTTCGATCTGGCTGCCGCTGTGCGAACAGCAGGATCATCTGCTGGATAGCGGCGCTACCCACAACGAAGATCAGCGCCTCAATGGCCTCAAGGTGTTACTGGTCGATGACTCAGCCGAAGTGCTTGAGGTGCTGAACATGCTGCTGGAAATGGAAGGCGCCGAAGTGAGCGCCTTCAGCGACCCTTTGAGCGCGCTTGAAACAGCCCGGGATGCCCAGTACGACATGATTATTTCGGACATCGGCATGCCGAAAATGAATGGCCATGAGCTGATGCAGAAGCTGCGTAAAGTAGGCCACCTTCGACAGGCTCCCGCCATTGCATTGACCGGCTACGGCGCAGGCAATGACCAGAAAAAGGCGACTGAATCGGGCTTTAATGCGCATGTCAGCAAACCCGTGGGCCATGACTCGTTGATCTCCTTGATCGAAAAACTGTGCCGCTCACGCCGTTAGGGTTTGGGCTGACGGTCAAGGGTAGATGAACTGAGAGAAGCGCACGGACGCCCCTGTGGGTCGCGACACCTGGGTATCCACGCTCCCCACCGTGTCGCTGCGCAAGGTCAGGTACAGCACGGCCTGGCCAGCGCTGTCACTCAGCATCCAGGCGCTTACACCCTCCCCGGCCGCCCTGGCCTTGAGCGGCTGAGGCTGCAGCGTCTCGATATTGAAGCCGCGCAGCAGTTCACCGCTCAACTCGACCTCCAGGGGTTCTTGGGCCTTGCCTTGCACATGAATCACCAGCCCATCGGAAGCGCCATTGCGCAAAAAGCGTTGGTACTCCACGCGCAACTGCCCATCGGCACTGCGCACTTGGCGGGTGCTCAGCGGCCCGCTGGAAAACAGGCCCGCCAGGCTCAGCCCCATCAGCACCAGCAGCGCGTACCAACCCACCCTTTCAAAGCGCCAGACCTTGCGCTGCAAGGCCATATCTTCCGGTACCGGGTAGTTGCGGCTCTGTAAGTCGTCGGGGTCTGGGTTGTTCATAGCGCGGCCCGGACTCAGCCCTTGCTGTGCTCGGGAGAAGACGGCCCCTTGGTGACACCCCTTGGGCCGGCAATCGCCCATATCGCGGCGCCCAGGAACGGCAGGACCACGACTACCGCACTCCAGCCTGCCTTGCTGGCCGATGCGTTATCGCTGCGCCAGATGCTGTTGATGATCCACGCGTCGAGCAGTACGAGGATCACTGCCAGGCCTATCCAGAAGTAAGTGGTTTGCATGATGCACCTCCAGGTTATGTAACTTTTGGTGCGCAGGCGCAGGCAGGGTTCATTATTTTTGGGCTTTCTGCCTGGCGCTTGGTTTGCCGCCATCATGCGGACAACTTCGCCGATCCATTCAGGAACTAACCTCTTTAAACAAGACAAGCTGAAACGTATCAGCCGTGGAAAAATCACGAATTATGCACAAGTGCATTTTTAACCTTGACCCATAGCGGCGAGTCCTCTAAATTCAAATAACTGTATATAAATACAGTATTTTGAATCCCTTCATGGACGAGGCTTACTATGAAAAGCACCCCTTCGAAATTTGGCAAAACACCCCATCAACCCAGCCTGTGGACCCGCGCCGATGCGCTCAAAGTCCATGCGGACGACCCCACCACCACCCAGCCGCTGGTCAGTGCGAACTTCCCGGTATTGAGTGACGAGGTTTTTATCTGGGACACCATGCCGCTGCGTGATATCGACGGCAACATCACCTCCGTTGACGGCTGGTCGGTGATCTTCACCCTCACTGCGGATCGCCACCCGAACGACCCGCAATACCTCGATCAGAATGGCAACTACGACGTCATCCGCGACTGGAACGATCGCCATGGCCGGGCAAAGATGTACTACTGGTTCTCTCGCACTGGCAAAGACTGGAAGCTCGGCGGCCGGGTAATGGCTGAAGGGGTTTCACCCACCGTGCGCGAATGGGCTGGCACACCGATCCTGCTGAACGAACAAGGCGAAGTGGACCTGTACTACACCGCCGTCACGCCCGGCGCGACCATCGTCAAGGTGCGTGGCCGCGTGGTGACCACCGAGCATGGCGTCAGCCTGGTGGGCTTCGAAAAGGTCAAGCCGCTGTTCGAGGCGGACGGCAAGATGTACCAGACCGAAGCGCAAAACGCCTTCTGGGGCTTTCGCGATCCATGGCCATTCCGCGACCCGAAAGACGGCAAGCTGTACATGCTGTTCGAAGGCAACGTGGCCGGCGAACGCGGCTCGCACAAGGTCGGTAAAGCCGAAATCGGCGACGTGCCACCCGGCTATGAAGAGGTCGGCAACTCGCGCTTCCAGACCGCCTGCGTCGGGATCGCCGTGGCCCGCGACGAAGACGGTGACGACTGGGAAATGCTGCCACCGCTGCTGACCGCGGTCGGCGTCAACGACCAGACCGAACGCCCGCACTTTGTGTTCCAGGACGGCAAGTACTACCTGTTCACCATCAGCCACACCTTCACCTACGCCGACGGTGTAACCGGCCCGGACGGGGTATACGGCTTCGTCGCCGATTCGCTGTTCGGCCCGTATGTGCCGTTGAACGGCTCTGGCCTGGTACTGGGCAACCCGTCCTCCCAACCGTTTCAGACCTACTCGCACTGCGTCATGCCCAACGGCCTGGTGACCTCCTTCATCGACAGCGTACCGACCGACGACACCGGCACGCAGATCCGTATCGGCGGCACCGAAGCACCGACGGTGGGCATCAAGATCAAAGGGCAGCAAACGTTCGTGGTCGCCGAGTATGACTACGGTTACATCCCGCCGATGCTCGACGTTACGCTCAAGTAACGGAGGCTATGAGGTAGCGGGTTTGAGCTCGATGACAAACCCGCGGTAGATATCCGCTGCTCCCGTAGCGGTCTGACAGCCGCCATCGCAGGCAAGCCAGCTCCCACATTTTGGTCCGTGGGGCGTCAGGTAGGTATGTGTCGGCTGAGGGGCCGTCACGGGAGCAAGCTCACTCGCCACAGGTTCAACAGCCCATTGTGTGGGTATTCAGGAAATATAAATGCCTGCACCATTGAGTTGAGTCATGTTCACGCCAACCAACGTCACCGAGTTGTCGCCAAAGGACAACAGCGCATTGTCCTCGAACATCGAGACATGGGAACGGTAATCGTATTGCTGACCCAGGTCAGGAATCCCCATGAACACCAGCTTATCGCTGGCCTGGTAGCCCTCGACCCGATCATTGCCAAAGAGGCCGTTGAACAGGAAAGTGTTGCTGCCCCCGCCCGACACCATCAGGTCATTGCCTGCCCCGCCGACGAAAACATTACTACCCTGCCCACCGATCAAATGATCGTCGCCGCCCAGACCGAACAACCATTCCCCCGCAGCATGAGCGGTGAGGACATTGTCCTGCGCATCGCCGTTGGCAGAGGCCGTGTAGGGCGTCAAGGCTGTGCCGGCCAGCAGGCCTTGGCCGGTTACGTTATAGGTGACGTCGTGGGTGCCCCAGGGGATTGAATTCCACATGATGTAGGACTGCTCTTGGCTCACCAATGCACCGATATCGCGGGTCATACTGATGCCGCCATAGGCGTCGTTGATGTAGAGCGTGCCATCGCCATCGTTGGCAAAGCCGAAGCTGGCCAGTGGCTTGTGCAGTTCGAAGACGTTATCGCCCTGCCCGCCCAGCAGGATGTTGTAGCCGCCATCATCGCGAAAACGATCATGACCGGCGCCGCCGTCCAGGAAGTCGTTGCCGACACCGCCCTTGAGCAGGTCGTTGCCCTCGGTGCCGAGGATGAAGGTATTGCCAGTGTGTTTTTCAGCGTAACGGTTCAGGGCTTGTACCCAGGTGGTTTCACGCGCAGCCTCTGTCAGGCTGGAGACCACGATGGTCGAATCCTTGCTGGTCAGGTCGTAGAACTCGGAGGACGCGATACGCCCCAAACCTTGGATGTAACCGTCCAGGGAGTGAGCCTTGGCCACGCCCCAATTCAGACTATTAGGTAAATGTGCCGAGAACGACGCGTAATTATCGGTAAAACTGACGAGGTTGTTGGCGGCCGCATCCCAGCCCCGGTCGTTGCCCCAGAAGAGTGCCGAGGTATTGATGCCTTTGCCATCAATGGCTTTGAACACCGGGTCATTTTCATAGCCAATATTCAACACCGGGGTATCACCCGAGCGTTGAGCGGGTGAGGCAAAGGTTACGTAGTTGGCATCCTGATAAAAGCCGCCCCAGTGATCGTGGCTCAAGGTCGCCAGGCTGTTGGCGCCCAGTGCGCCGAGGCTATGGCCGGTGACCAGGATATCCTTGCCGCTCAAGCCCTGGCTCGCGGCGTAGCGAGCGACGTTTTCGAGCAAGGCGCTGAAGGCGAACTTGGCGTAATTGGCGGCGTATCCAGGCAGTGCTGCGGCCGCCAGGTCGCTGGCCACGTCGCCCGCGCCATCCCAGGTCAAGCCAAAGGACGTGCCACGAAAGGCAATCCCCAGGGCGATCAGCCTGCCAAGCCCATCGTACTGCCCCAGAATCTCGACGTTGGCCGAAGGGGCCAAGGCTGTCTCGCCCCAGAAGGTGCCTTGCTTGTCCACATGCTGCGTCACGCCCAGGGCCTGCGCACCGATAGGCGCCCAGCCACCGGTTGCCAGGGGTTGGCCGGTGGAGTCATACGCGTACTCGGATAAAGCCAAGGCGTTGCTCAGCAGCGCCTTGGCGGGGTCGCCCTTCATGCCCTTGTAATCGAAAACGCCCATGCCCTTGGTCCCTTTTCAGATGACGTGCCAGATGGCCTCGATTCGGATGGCCGGGGTCGATTGAGTGCGGGTCACGGGGGCCTGTCAAGGGTTACCTAGAAATTCAATAGTGCTCATTTTATTGAGCGCTAGCCCTCCCAGCATTGACGACATGGACAGAAGGCACCCGTACACGCAGCGCAATCAGCAACGCAGCCAGCAACATCAGCACCGCCGCCGCTATAAAGACGCCCGCGCTGCCACCGAGGCTGAACACTGCACCGCCAGCGGCGGCGCCCATGGCGATGGCGGACTGCACAGAGGCCACCACCATACCCCCGGCGCTTTCCGCCTGGTCAGGTACCGCGCTGGCGACCCAGTTCGACCACGCCACCGGCACACCGCCAAAGGCCAAGCCCCAGATTGCCAGCAGTACCGCCTGCCCCGGCAACGAGGGTGGCAACAGCACCAACGCCAGTGCTGCAACCCCGACCAGCGCAGGCATTAACACCAGAGTCGCCAGCGGGCGGTGCTCCAGCAGCCTGCCAGCCAACAGCGTGCCGAAGAAGTTCGCCACACCGAACCCCAACAACATCAGCGACAGCCCTTGCGAGCCGATGCCGGTAGTACCTTCAAGAAATGGCCGAACGTAGGTGAACATCGCGAAGTGACCGCTATGCACCAGCACACAACCGAACATCCCCATGGCGATGCCTGGGCGCTGCAACACGTCGAAAACCGTGCGCAGACGTGCCGGCCGGCGCGGCGCAAGGCGCGGCAAAGTCAATGACTGAAACGTCAGGGTCACCATGCCTACCGCCGCCGCTGCAAAGAACGCGCTGCGCCAGCCGTATAGCCCGCCCAGATAACTGCCCAGTGGCACGGCAACGACCGTCCCGATGGCAATCCCACTGAAAATGATCGACAGCGCCCGAGGCAACAAAGCACTCGGCACCAAGCGCATCGCCACCGCCGCAGCCATGCTCCAGAACCCGCCCAGGGCAATCCCCAGCAAGATGCGCATCAACAGCAGCACCGCGAAGCTGGAAGAAACGGCGACCAACAGATTGGAGGCAACCATCAACGTGGAAAACCCCAGCAACACCCAACGTCGGTCGATGCCGCGGGTCAGGCCTGGCACCAACAAACCGGCGAACAACGCTACCACTGCTGTCACCGTTACCGCCTGGCCAGCCATCGCTTCGGACACGCCCAGATCAGTCGCCATCAGTGTTAACAAACTGGCCGGAAGGTACTCCGCGGTCAGTAATCCGAACACACCCATTGCCAACGAGAAGACGGCCATCCACGCTGGGGCAGCAGGCTCTGCATCCGAGCAGGCGCCGGGATGGCGGTTGGATACAGCATTACAGATACAGTCAGTCATTGCAGGGATCTCCCAATCTTCATTGCGAGCCGCAGTCTAGGCGCCGGAATCTGGATGATCTATGATCCAAAAACTCTCATTTTTGACTAAAACACCTGAACAATGTCTGCAGAACAGTTTGCTCTTTCCTCGGATCTCATCAACGAACTGTTGCGCGGTATGCGCCTGCGTGGCGTCGAATACCGGCGTATACAAACGAGCCCGACTTTCGGTTTGGGCTTCGCTGAAAAAACTGGGCATGCCTGGTTCCATTTCATGGCGGTCGGCAATGCGGTACTGCGAATGACGGACGGCACCACCTACGCGCTGTCTGCCGGCAATGCCGTGTTCATCTCCCATGGCGCGGCCCATCAACTGTGTTCCCATGCGGACGCACCCGTTCGGGACATCGACCGTCTAGACAGCGTGCCCCTCGGTGACACCGTATGCGCGGTTGACACCGGAACCGATGCCAGCCCAACGCCGAGCACCATTTTGTTCAGTGGTTGCATGGAGTTTGAACTGGGCAGTATCCATGGCCTTGGAAAACTGATGCCGGGCCTGATGTTGATTGATGCCGGCGGCCAGCGCTACCCTGGACTGGTGCCTATCCTGACCACCATGGAACGCGAGGTCAGCGCCGCACGTGTGGGCTTCGCCGGTATCCTCGCACGGTTGGCCGACGTGGTGGCCGCCATGGTCGTTCGCGGCTGGGTGGAGTGCGCTTGCGGTAATGCCTCTGGCCTGGTCGCCGCCTTGCGCGATCCACGTTTGGCCGGTGCACTGCTAGCGCTCCATCAACAACCGGGCCGCGACTGGACCGTTGCCCAGTTGGCAGAGCAATGCAATACCTCACGCTCAGCCTTCGCGGATCGCTTCCAGGTGACGATTGGCATGACGCCGCTGCGCTATGTCACCGAACTGCGAATGCGGCTTGCAAGCCAATGGCTGACCCTCGAAAGGCTGCCGATCGAAGAGGTAGCACAGCGCTTGGGCTATACATCCCAGGCCGCTTTCAGCCGCGCATTCAAACGCATTACGGGCAAGACACCGGGGTTAAGTCGCAAGGTGAGGCAGCCCATTGTTACTTGACGCTGAGCGCACGTAGTCGACGGTCTGTGCCTCTGAATCATTTAATGAAAACCGCTCGTGACTACCTGATCGAAAGCCAGCACTGGGACCTCTCAGGCACCGCATAGGACCCGATCCGCGGTAGCGTCCTCCTATCGCGTGTTTTCCACCTCCTTTGAAAGATCGCTCCTACACCTTCTCCAAACACTTCCGACGGCCCCATCTGAAATACCCAACAGTCACGAAAAACGACAAGCCCTTTTCTAAAATAAACGTTATGTATTCAGTTGTTCTGGGCAAGAAGCCCACGTCTCCATTCACCTCATGAAGAACTTGGATCATGCTAAATACCTCATTTTTTCCCTCATTGCGTACCGCCGTCAGTACAGCCCTGCGGCCCCGACAACTCAATCGAGAAGAAGAGCGCCTGGTCCACTACTACCGTTGCTTGTCGGAACAGGATCGTGAAGCGGTGCGCTGCCTAATGTTTGCGGTCAGGGAAACCAGCGAGGCGAACACCCTCCCCCATAAAAAGTGATGCCGTCATGGGTCAGCGAACGATGGAAGTACCTGCGGGTTTGACATCTAGCCGGCAGCCTGTCACTAACACCCTCGCGATGGATTTTTCTACCCAGCTAGAGCATGCCTGCTGAAGCCCCATCGCCGTGGAGGATCTGCATATCCCCATGCCCACCTTCGTCACCCTTCAGCCTCGATTTTCCCTCGGTGGCCTGACCCTCTCCCGCTCGATTTCCGTCAGCTCCAACACGCTCCACCGTAGCCTCCGTCTCGATTTCCTCCAGGTGATTGTGGGGTCTTTTACGCGCTCCTAGACTCCGCCGCCGTAGGGCAAATCCCTGTTCCCTCATGATTCCCACAGGCGGCACGCGCGCAATTTTCCTGCCGCCGCCACTCGCAAGAAGCCTCACGATGACCAAGATCTCAACCGCCCTCCTCCTGCTTGCACTGGCCAGCCTGCTGGCGGGCTGCACCACCAGCCCCAACGTACTGCAGATACACAAAGTCACCGCAGAGGCGATTGGCTTGGCCTCTACGGATGAGCTGACCATGGGCCCGGTCACCAAGAGCAAGGAGGACTTCCTGGGCGGCGCTGAACTGAACTTCAAAGCCACGACCGCCAAGGGCCGTGTGTTCAACTGCTCGACGGTCATGACTCCAGGCATCCTACTTGAGCCGCCGAAGTACTCGCGCCTGACCTGCACGAAGTAACCCTGACAGCCGGTGCGGGTATCGCGCGCACCGGCCTATGGGAACGGACGTCGGCGTGCCGGGCGCGCCACATGGCGGCGTTGCCGGCAAAGATGGTGTTCATGCTCAGCACGCTAAACCTGCGTCAGCGCTCAGCATTCGATAGATGGCCGTTTGAGGCATAAGAGTGCGCGCAGTCGGCTGCCGAGGGTGAAGGGCGCCCCCAACACTTAGACACCCATTCAATTTCTGGGGCGTTTTCAATGCTTGGATAAGTCACGCACAACGCTATTGAAAGACACCTCCTACAGACCCAGCGTATGGGTTCGCAGGACGCGTCCTGATTGCGCCCACATTATTGAATGGCACGGGCGACGCTGCCTAGGATGTGCCCGCTCGCTCATTTCGTTGAGCTCTAGCCCTCCCCGCGTGCACGACAGGAGTCGATTGACCATGAATAACAAAACCACCATTGGCTTGCGAAAGCGCCTGCTCGCCGGCTCGACTTTCGCGCTCTTCTCATTATGCGCAGCCCCCGCGCTGGCCACCGACTGGTGGATGATCTTTGGCACCGGCGACACGCCCAACAGAGACCTGTTCTTCGCCGATGCACAGTCGGTAAAAGCCGCACAACAACACCCGCAAAACACAATGCTGACAGTCGTGCAGGTGTTTGAAAGCCCCAACAGCCCGAACTACGTGAGCTACGCGCTGGAGCTGCAATGCCCGGAGCGACAGCTCAGGGTGAACTCTGCCACCGCCTACCTGCGCGCCGGGGCCACCACGGTGCTGCCGGCGCCTAAACGCTGGGTGCCGGTGCCCAAGAGCTGGCTGGAGCGTGGCTATGACTTCGCCTGCGCACCAGGCAAACGCAAGTCCAACGCCATGATGCCAATGGGCGTTGGCTCCATCGACAACGCACAACTGGTAGCGATCACGCAGCAAGGCCTCTTCAATCAGTTGCCGGGTAATCAGCCGATCCGCATTGAGTCCAAGAAGAGCAGCACCGAGGACGTGATGCGCGACCTCAACTTCCTCTTGGGCGCACCTGAGAAAAAATGACCTCCGGCGCCAACCGGCACGCTTGAATAATGAGTGATCGACATGAAATACACAGGTGCATTGGCCTTGGCCCTCGCGCTGCTGCAGACCGGCTGCGTCAGTTTTGACACCGTCCCGGAAATGTACGCGCGCAGCCAATGGAAAGGCCGCCCGGCGCAGGACGCCATCAATTTCTTTGGTCCACCCCAAAAAATGGATCGCACCGCGGACGACCAGCATGTGGTGATGCAGTGGTACCGCGACACGTCTTACAACAGCAATGAGGTGGTGGCACAAAGCGCGGAAAGGCAAGGCAACGTGATGGTGCACACCAACTATTGGGCAACCGTCAACAACCCGAATCGCTGCATCCTTTCCATCACCGTCGATCAGGACAGGAAGGTCGTTGGGTTTGAGGCCGATGAAGGCGAATTGCTGCTGTCCAGTGGCTGCCAGTCGGTCAAGTTTGGGCCGCCTTAAGGCGACCTACGCTGAGGCGGGCTAAAAAAGACGCCTGACAAATGCCATTTCCATGAAGGATAGTCCTCGACAATGAAATCCGTCATCGTCGCCATCGCCCTACCGCTCATTGCAGGCTGCGCAACGCCGAAATATTGGGAGGCCACCGGCGGCAACCCGTCCGACGGGCTTATGCAACTCTCCTACGTCCATACGCCGTTTGAGTACGGCCAAATCCGGGAGTCCCAAGGGTTGGCGATTGCCACGGGGCGCTGCCAATTTTGGAACTACGCGCGCGCTGAGCGCGCAGGCGCACAAAAATCCGTGTGTCGCGCGATGGGGCAATTCCACTGCCTGGAAATCACCGTGACTCAGGATTATCGGTGCCAGAAGTGACGCCCTCCCCAAGCGTCGCGGCGCGTCGGGAAGTTGAGCGAACAGTAGTTCGCCTGGCGACCCAGGCGAACTGAGCGGATCTAGTAACAATACGAACTTGAGCGCGTCCCCTACGGTTGTGCGCACAAACAAAAAAGACGCCTGAGCGTCTATTCCGTAAATCACAGGCAAAAAAAAGCCACTCGTTAGAGTGGCTTTTTCATTAATGCTTGGAGCGGGAAACGAGACTCGAACTCGCGACCCCGACCTTGGCAAGGTCGTGCTCTACCAACTGAGCTATTCCCGCTTGGTGATGCGCATTCTATAGAATCCTCAGCCCCCGTCAACCCCTTGATTCAAAAAAGTTTTATTTCTTTTCAACGGTGGTTCGCAGATGGGGCCAGGCAGCACGCAGGTATTGCAGCATGGACCACAGGGTCAGGCCGGCAGCGATGAGCAGCAAGGCGTAACCGGTGAGCACCCAGAAGGTGAAGTCCGACGGGTTGGCCAGCAGGATCACCAGCGCGAGCATTTGCGCGGCGGTTTTCCATTTGCCCATGTTGGAGACGGCCACGTGGGCGCGGGCGCCGATTTCGGCCATCCATTCGCGCAGGGCCGACACGACGATCTCGCGGCCGATGATGACGGCGGCCGGCAGGGTCAGCCACAGGTTGCCGTGTTCCTGCACCAGCAGCACCAGGGCGACGGCCACCATGAGTTTGTCGGCCACGGGGTCGAGGAACGCGCCGAAGGGCGTGCTCTGCTCCAGGCGGCGGGCCAGGTAGCCGTCGAGCCAGTCGGTGGCGGCTGCGAAGGCAAATACCGAACTGGACGCGACGTAGCTCCATTCATATGGCAAATAGAACAACAGAATGAAAATCGGGATAAGCAGGACGCGTAGTACGGTGATCAGATTAGGGATATTCATCGGCACAACTGGCTACGAGGTGAGAAGGCATTCTATTCGCTGTGCAGATTGGCATAAATCAATTCAGCGAGCTTTTTACTGATACCGGGTGCTTTGGCTATCTCGTCAATGCTGGCACGGGAGAGCTCCTGCAAGCCACCAAAATGTTTAAGCAAGTCGCGACGCCGCGTCGGGCCAACCCCTGCCACCCCTTCCAGGGTTGAAGTTCGCCGGGTTTTGCCACGGCGGGCGCGGTGGCCGGTAATGGCGAAACGGTGGGCTTCGTCGCGGATTTGTTGAATCAGGTGCAGTGCGGGTGAGTCGCCCTTCAAGGTGAATTCATGGGCGGCATCATTTAAGTACAACGTCTCGAAACCGGCCTTGCGCGTGGTGCCCTTGGCCACACCGAGCAGGATCAGGTCGGGCACCGCCAGTTCGTTGAGCACGTCACGGGCCATGGATAACTGGCCCTTGCCCCCGTCTACCAGCAGGATATCGGGCAACTTGCCCTCCCCGTCCTTCAACTTGCTGAATCGCCGCGTGAGCGCCTGGTGCATGGCGGCGTAGTCATCGCCTGCGGTAACGCCTTCGATGTTGTAGCGCCGGTAGTCGGCCTTGATCGGCCCTTCCGGCCCGAATACCACGCAGGAGGCCACGGTGGCCTCACCGCTGGAGTGGCTGATGTCGTAGCACTCCAGGCGCTGGGGCGGCTCGTCCAGGTTGAGGACCTCGGCCAGGGCGTCGAAGCGTGCGGCAACGTGCTGTCGATTGGCCAGGCGTGCACCCAGGGCCTGTTCAGCGTTGGTGACGGCCAGTTGCTGCCAGCGAGCACGGGTGCCGCGTACGCGGTGGCTGATGTCCAGCTCGCGGCCGCGCAGCTCGTGGATGGCCTCGATCAAGGTGGGAAAGTCTTCATGCACGACGTTGACGATCAGTTCAGACGGCAGGTCGCGCTCAGGGCTGCTGACGTAGTATTGGCCAAGGAATGCGGCCATGACCTCTGCCACGTCTTCGTCGATACCGGTCTGCGGGAAGAAGTTCTTGCTGCCTAATACCCGCCCGCCTCGTACGCTGATCAGGTGCACACAGGCGCCGCCCGGGTTGACGAACGCGGCGATCACGTCGACGTCACCGGTGCCGCCTTCCATGCTTTGCTGGTCCTGGACACGGCGCAGCAGGGAGATCTGGTCGCGCAGTTCGGCAGCCTTTTCGAAATCGAGGGTGCTGGCGGCCTGCTCCATGGCTCCGGACAGCTCATCGGTGAGGGCGTTGCTGCGCCCTTCGAGGAACATCACCGAATGGCGCACATCCTCGGCGTACTCCGAAGGTTCCACCAGGCCCACGCAGGGCGCCTTGCAGCGCTTGATCTGGTATTGCAGGCACGGCCGTGTGCGGTTCTTGTAGAAGCTGTCTTCGCACTGTCGCACAAAAAAGGTTTTTTGCAGCAGGCTCAGGCTTTCACGAATCGCCCCGGCGCTAGGGTAAGGCCCGAAGTACTTGCCCTTCTGCTTTTTTGCCCCGCGGTGAATGCTCAGGCGCGGAAAGTTGCCATCCGATAAAAACACGTAAGGGTAGGATTTATCATCACGCAGCAGGATGTTGTAAGGCGGCCGCCATTCCTTGATCAGCGTCTGCTCAAGCAGCAGCGCCTCGGTTTCATTGGCGGTGATGGTGGTTTCGACCTGGGCGATACGCGCCACCAGGGCGGCGGTTTTCGGCGCAAGGCCGGTCTTGCGAAAGTAGCTCGCCAGACGGTTCTTCAGGTTCTTGGCTTTGCCCACGTAAAGCAGGCGCGCCTCGCTGTCGAACATGCGGTACACGCCGGGGCGGCCACTGCAGGTGGAGAGAAAGGCACTCGGATCAAACGGTGTGGTCATGTCAGGCGCTGGCATCCACCATGCCGTGGCGCACTGCGAGCAGGGTCAATTCAACATCACTGCTGATGGCAAGCTTCTCGAAGATACGATAACGGTAGGTATTGACGGTCTTGGGCGACAGGCACAGCTTGTCAGAGATGGTCTGCACCTTCTGGCAACCGACGATCATCAGGGCGATCTGGATTTCCCGCTCCGACAGCGCATCAAATGGCGAATCGCTGGTGGGCTGGAACGACTTGATCGCCAATTGCTGGGCAATCTGCGGGCTGATGTAACGCTGGCCGGCAAATACCAGGCGAATGGCTTGCACCATCTCGGCCAGGCCCGCGCCCTTGGTGAGGTAGCCGGCGGCACCGGCTTGCAGCAAACGGGTGGGAAACGGGTCTTCCTCGCACACCGTGACCACCACGACCTTGATGTCCGGATGGCTGCGCAATAACTTGGTCGTGGCACCAAGACCGCCAATCCCAGGCATCTTGACGTCCATCAGTACCACATCGGGCTTCAACTCCCGGGCCTTGATCAGGGATTCCTCCCCCGACTCCGCCTGGCCGACTACTTGCAGGCCGTCGATGTCAGCCAGCATTCGTGTAATGCCTGTACGAACGAGATCATGGTCATCGACTACTAGCACCCTAATCAAGCAGACACCTCGCGATATGGTCTTATAGGTTGCTGAACACCTTAGCAAAAAACCAAGGCGCAGACCTAGTTGCAAGTGTCATATATATAGAGATTAAACGTGCTGCGGCTGTTCGCCGGCTGGCGAACAGCCCTGTTTCCTGGGCTAAAGGTCAGGATTCCTGGGGGGGCGACTTGGCTTTTCCGTTCACCACGGATGAATGCTCAGCCAAGGTACTGGTCAAGCGACGGATTGCGTCCTGGTCTTCCTTGAACATCGCTCGGTAATTGCCCAGCACTTTCTCTTCGATCTTGCTCAGGTTATCCAGCTGGATCGGCGTTGGGCTGCCGGTCAACACGTACAGGATATCCACACCTTTTTCGGCGACGCGAGACAAATAGTCGGCCTTGGGTGCACGACCACCGCTTTCATATTTGCCTTGGGCGTTCGCTTCAACGCCTCCAATTTCTCCAAAAACTTTCTGCGACAGGCCAAGTCGCTCTCTTTCTTGCCTTAAGCGCGAACCGATTCCACTCATTTGGATGTATGATCCTAAATTGGCACACCCCAAGAGGTGTCACACCATCACTTCGTTAAACAAACTTGAACGGTTTTGAACTATGCCCGGAATCCGTACTGCTGCACAAGCCAAGGCCTGGCTGGAACATCAAGGAAAGTCAGTTCAAGCGTTCGCCCGGGAGCATGGCGTAGACCCGGCAACCACGTATCAAGTGCTCTCCGGGCGCAAAAAGGGACGGCGTGGAGAAGCCCATAAAGTGGCGGTACTTCTGGGCATGAAAGAGGGCGTTATCGTGGATGAGCCAAGCGCTCAATCCCACGACGAACAAAGCACTAACTGACAGCAGTATGCGCCTATTTGTAGGACGTGCATGTTTTAGTCCGATGTGAGTGCGCGACACTCACGCTCCATCCGCCAGAAGCCATCCTCTTCACCGACAATGCTCAACCCCAAGCGCTGATACAGCCTTCTTGCCGGGTTGGTCTTGAACACCGTCAAACGTAGAAAGCCCAGGCCTTCGACGCGTGCCTTGAGCGCCATTTGCTCCAGCACCCATGTGCCCGCGCCCTGCTTGCGCCAGCATTCCAGCAGGTGCAGCTCGCGGATATACAAGGCCTTGCCATCGCGGCTCAGGCTGATAAAGCCCATGACGACGTCATCGTTGCAGATCAGCCAGTTCTCGCGGCGCGCCCAGGCCACGTCGAAGCCGTCGTTGGACCACAACAAGCCGTTCTGACGGTAGTAATGGCTCATGGCCTGCTGGGTCAGGGTGCGGGCAAACGGCAGGTCCTGCTCGATGGCCCGGCGCAAATGAAACCTCATTCAGAGGGCGACCACTTGGCCGGTCCACTGCCCGCCGTCGCGACGGGCGATCACCAACGCGTCGCCGACACCGGGGGCGGCAACAAGCAAGTTGCCATCGGCGGTCCAGATCGCACTGCGACCGGCACAAGCCCAGCCTCCAGATGGGCCACCGTGGTTAGCCATCAGTACCAACAGGCCATGCTCGGCCGCATAGCCTTCAAGCAAAGCACTGTCCGCCGCGTAGCCTCCCTCGCTGATCAGTACGCCGGCGGCATACACCGTGGCGCTCGCTGCCGCCGCTTGACGTGGATGGCTGGCCTGGGAAAAGTCCGCACACACCGCCAATGCGATACGCTCCTCGGCCAATTCCAGGGCTTCACCGCCCTGCCCCGCGGCAAATGCCAGCTCTTCGCCGGGGTGCAGATGCTGCTTGGTGTAGACGCCTACTGAACCGTCCGCCCCAAGCACCAGCGCGCCGATCAGCACACCTGTTTGTGGCGCCAGACGCACCGGCATGCCCACCACAGCCGTCAACCGCAGCTCCCGCGCCAACTCACGCAACTGCGTCAACACGGCGTCTTGCGGGTCGATGGCCAAGTCGGCCGCCAGGAACGGCTCGTAGCCTGTCAGTGACAGTTCTGGAAACACCAGGCATTGCACACCCTGTTCAGCCGCGGCCCGCATCAACGCCAGGTGCCGCTGGATATTGGCAGCGACATCGCCCGGGATGGAAACGGTTTGCGCCGCAGCAAGGGTCAAGGCAGTCATGGTCGCGTCCTGGCAATCATTGTTTGAGAGCCGTCAGCATATCCACACTTACCCCATAGCGGCATAGGTATCGCCGTTACCGCAGGAATGGATATGTACACGGTCCAACTGTGTTGACTGTCAGGCCGTCTTCGCAGGCAAGCCAGCTCCCACATTTGGATCGCGGTGCCTCAGCCAGGTCAGCGCCGGCTGTCAGGCCGTCACGGGAGCAAGCTCCCTCGCCACAGGTCCAGCGTCGCAGCAAAGTTGTGTAGATACCTATGCCCATAGCGGTAAGTACTGCCACGCAATAGAAATTACTGATTGAACCCACCCGCACGCCTCTAGTAAGCTCCCCCCATCATTTGGAGAGCCCCATGTTGCCACTCACCCACACTCAGGTTTGCCCTGCTTCCAGCGCCTTGCGCTCGGTGTCGGCTACCCGTGTGAACGGTTCGAGCGCAATGGCCGGCTTTTATTTTGGGTATTGGTTTAGCCACTGGCGCGCCTGATACCTGAAATCGGCGCCCACTACTCAAGGGGTCGCCTACCAGAGAAATCTAAACCCCCGGTCGGCTCCCCGACCGGGGGTTTTGTTTTTTCAGCGCCTGACAATTTGTTTATCACGCTCACTTAAAGGAATCACACCATGAACTACGCCACCTATTACCGCTACGACACTTGCACTGCATGGCGATTTAGCCAGCTCCGTTCGGGACAGCCTGCCGCCTCCGACCGGTCACCCCGTGGTGGCAAGCCAACACACGTAGCCGATACGGCCAATTGTCGAACACCCCAGTAGGCCAAGCGTGCGGGAATCGCCCGCCGCTTGCCCAGGAAGCCTTGAATATGAACTCCTCCGTCGCCGCTTTGCCCGTCTCTGCCCTCAACAGCGCCAATGAAGCCCTGACCCAGCGTTTGCCCAGCGCTCTTGAGCTCAAGCACCAACTCCCGCTCAGCCCGTTCCTCAACGAACAAGTCCACGCCCATCGCCAAGCCGTGCGCGCCATCCTCAATGGCGAAGATTCACGCTTGCTGGTGATTGCCGGCCCGTGCTCGATCCACGACCCGGAATCGGCCATGGAATACGCGCGCAACCTGAAGAAGCTCGCGCTTGAAGTCAGCGATCAGATGCTGCTGGTGATCCGTGCCTACGTCGAGAAACCGCGCACCACTGTGGGTTGGAAAGGCTTGGCCTACGATCCGCACTTGGACGGCAGCGATGACATGGCCGCCGGCCTGACCCTGTCCCGCGAACTGATGCGTGAAATGCTGCGCCTGGGCCTGCCGGTGGCCACCGAGTTGCTGCAACCCATGGCCGCCGGCTACTTCGATGACCTGCTCACGTGGGTCGCCATTGGCGCACGCACTACCGAATCGCAGATTCACCGCGAAATGGCCAGCGGCCTGGGCATGCCCGTGGGCTTCAAGAACGGCACCGACGGTGGCGTCGCCATTGCCTGCGATGCAATGCGCTCAGCCTCTCACCCGCATCGTCATTTCGGCGTCGACAGCCAGGGCCACCCGGCGATCATCCAGACGCCCGGCAACCCCGACACTCATTTGGTGCTGCGCGGCGGCCATCGTGGGCCCAACTACGATGCGCAAAGCGTGGCCGACGTAAAGCATGACCTAGCCAAGTCCAAAGTAGCGCCACGAATCATGGTCGATTGCAGCCATGCCAACAGCGGCAAGAACCCGCTGCGCCAACCGGCGGTATTCAATGACGTGCTGGAGCAGCGTTTGCAAGGTGATACCTCGCTGGTCGGCATGATGCTTGAAAGTCACCTGTTCGAAGGCTGCCAGCCGCTGAGCGCGTCGATGAAATACGGCGTTTCGGTGACCGATGGTTGCCTGGGTTGGAACGGGACCGAGCAGTTGTTACGCAGTGCCGCCGAGCGGTTGCGGGAACACCGCAAAGCCGACTGATCGGTGAAAACTAAAATCCGGGAAGGAGCTTGCTCTCGCTGGACGGGGTGCAGGCCCCGTCATTTTAGACAAAAAGCGGGTCCGCTTCGCGCCCCAGCGGGGGCAAGCTCCCTAAGGGACGCGGCTAGGCCCTGGCCACCGGCATGCGGGATAACTCCCGCAGCCACGGCAACACTCGCAGGCCGTGGAAGACCTCCGAGGGGTCGACGATGCCCATGAAATGTTCAAGATTGACGTTGTCCGGCACGCCCGGCAGGCGCACCCGTATTACCGGCGTTACACCGCAAGGCGCACCCAGATCCAGGTGATCGTAGACCAGCACATGACGCACCTGAGGCTGAGCTTCGTAAGCCTGGGCCATCAGCGCCGCATTGATAATCAGCACATCGAAGGGGTCGGCAGGAATAGAGGTGAGAATCCGTAACTCCTCGAACGTTTGCACCGGCACGATCCGGTAATAGCCCAACTGGTTGAGCATTTTCTCGATGTACAGGCGTTGCAGATGCTGTTCATCGGCAATCAGGATGGTCAATGCTTTGTTCGGCATGGCAAACCCCTGGGCAGGCAGTGCTCGACAGTGAGCGTCGCCCATTTTCCAGACATATGCCGACGAAAAAATCAGGCATATTCCCCCTTCATGTAAGAACTTTCCCAAATCCTCCGAAAGGCGATCAACCACAGTCAGAGCTGATTGCAATAAGCGCTTAAGCCATGATGCAGAACATCGATCGCTTCACCCACGCTTGCAACCGCTGGCCCCAATGCCTGACGGTCCCGCTGTTCACACGCCGCCTCCAGTGCCTCACATAAACTGATCAACGGGTTGGCCTTGACCATCCGCGCGCCTCCCTTGGCACGATGAGCCAGGTCGTGCAACTTGGCAAAGTCTGCCTGGCTTGCCAGCCGTGGCAGCAAGGCACGATCCGCCTCCAGGCTTTCGAGTAACGGCGCCAGCAATTCGACAAGCGCGGCATGATCATCCCCGGTCAGCGCAACCAGGGTGCTCAAGTTGAAGGTAGCCAAGGGTCGCGGGCTCGTGCCAACTGAACGCGACACCAATGCCGCCCGCAAGTCGTCCAGCCCGGTGGGCTTGAACAGGCAGCCATCCATGCCAGCCTGCCGACAGCGCTCGGCTTCCTCCGGCTGGGCGTTGGCGGTGAAACCGAGTAACAGGCAGGGCTCCAGACCCCGCTCACGCTCCTGTGCGCGAATCTCCTGGGCCAGCTGATAGCCGTTCTTGAACGGCATGTTGCAATCGGTAATGACGCCGTCGAACTGCCCCGTTCGCCACTGTTCAAGCCCTTGGACACCGTCTTCGGCCGTGATGATACGGTGGCCCAGAAAGCTCAACTGTCGGGCCAGCAGCAAGCGGTTGGCCGGGTAGTCGTCCACCACCAGAATGCTCAGCGTGCGCCCCTCAGGCGCCGCTTCTTGCACAGGCTCAATCGGGGCCGGCAGCGTGGCGGTCATGGCCAGGGTCAACGTCACGTCCACCCGAGTGCCGTGCCCCAACACACTACTCAAGTGCAATTGGCCGCCCATCATTTCGCACAGGCTGCGACTGATCACCAACCCCAGCCCAGACCCGCTGCGTGCCGATTGCTGGTTATTGCTGCCCTGGATGAACACACTGAACAACCGCTGCTGGTCGGCGACGCTGATTCCGATACCGGTGTCTTGCACCCATAACTGCACGGCCAAGCGATCGTCCTCGACCACCGCCTGCGCGACCAAACTGACCTGCCCATGGGAAGTGAACTTGATGGCATTGCTCAGCAGATTGGAGACCACCTGCTTGAATCGCAGCGGGTCGACCAGCACCGCCTGGTCAATCAGCGGGTCCAATTCAACCTGCAGCGCCAACCCCTTGGCTCGGGCCAGCCCCTCGAACACGCGTGCGACCGACGCCAACAGCTCATGCAGGTTGGCGGGCTCCAGGGTCAGCGACAAGTGCCCGGACTCGATCCGCGCGATATCGAGAATATCGCCGATCAGCTCCAGCATACCCCGCGAAGCCACCGAGGCCACCTCCAGAGCATCGCGGTCGACCCGCCCCTGTTCGGCATTTTTCAAGGCCAGTTCGATCATGCCGATCACGGCGTTCATCGGCGTGCGGATCTCGTGGCTCATGGTCGCCAGAAAGGTCGTCTTGGCGCGATTGGCGGCGTCGGCATCGTCCTTGGCTTCCTGTAGCTGGCCGAGCAGGCGGTGCCGCTCGCTCACGTCGACCCAACCGGCAATCATGCCCACCACCTTGTCGTCGCCGTCGCGGTACGGCAGCATCCACTGGTAAATGGTCAGCACATCGCCATTGGGCACCTTGAGGATTCGATCATGAATCTGCGGCTCGCCCCCAGCCATCAAGCGCAGGTAATCCTCATGAAACGACTGGGCCTGTGGCGGGTTTTCGACGTCGGTTTCCACCACGGTCCTGCCGATCACGTCTTCAAGCTTGTAGCCAAACACGTCGAGGTAGGCGTTATTGCAGGCCATCAACCTCCCTTGGCGATCACGCACGTAAATCGGGTGCGGCGTGCCGTCAATCAATACGCTCATGAACCGCATCTGATCGCTCAGCGCCCGCTCGGCCTGCAGGCGCTTGCGAATCAGGCTGCGCAGGTAAATGGCCCAGCCCAGCGTGACGGCCAACAACAGCGCCGCCAACCCAAAGCCCTGAAGAATCACGTTGCGATAGCGCAACCAGTAACTGTCCTCGATGATGACCTCGCTGCGCCACTGGCCAATCAACTCGTCCATTTCCTGCGGGGCGATGCTCAGCAGTGCCTTGTCGAGGATCGAATACAACTCCAATTGACTGCGGTTGACCCCAAAGGTCACGCGTGCAGGCTCAGTGCCGACCGTACTGGTGACACGCAAGCGGTCGCGGTAATACCGGTTGATCAGATAGCGGGCGCTGATCAATGAGTTGACCGCGCCATCGGCGTCACCCTTGGCCACCAGCGCCATGGCTTGCTGGGGGTTCTCCACGTCGACAAACATCACGCCTGGAAAATTCTGCGCTATCTCATCGTGTAGCCCATTGCCAACCACCATGGCCAGGCGTTTGCCGACCATGTCCTCCAGCGTGAGCGGGCTGTGGGGACCGTTACGGGTTACCAGCACAAAGGGATTGGTCAGGTAGGGACGGGTAAAACGCACTTTTTCAGCACGCTCCGCGCTAGGCGTGACGACCGCCAGCATGTCCGCCGTACCCGCACTTACGATATTGATCTGGCGCGGCAATGAGCCGCCCGGGACCACATCGAACTTCAAGCCGGTACGCAAGCTGATACGCGATAGTACCTCGGCACTCAACCCTTCGAACTGGCCTTGATCACCAATAAAAGATAACGGTAGAAAGTCGTTGAGTACCGCGACTCTGACCCTTGGATTCTTTTGCACCCAGCGTTGTTCGCTGGCACTCAAATGCAACCGGTCAACGCCGATTATCCCCAGGTTACCTCCGCTCCAGCGGCGCAGGATTTCCATCTGCTCGCTGGCGGGAATCGCCTCCAGCGCGGCATTGAGAATGGGCAGTAAACGTGTATTTTCGCGGGCGACGGCAAACGCAAACGGGTTGACTTCCAAGCCGGAAAAATCCGCCATACGTACATTGTTGAGGTGATTGCGATTGATCAGGTAGTTGCTGCTGATAGCATCCCCCAGATAGACGTCGGCGCGACCAAACGCTACGGCACCAATGGCTTCGAAAGTCGAGGCAAACAACTCCAATTGGGCCTGGGGATAAAACGCCCGAACGGCGTCGGGCTGCATATAGTGATACAGCATCGCTACGCGCTTGCCCGCCAAGTCGTCTTTCAATACCTGGCTGTCACCGCTGCGGGTCACCAGGGTCGGTTGATCGTTGGCATAGGAGCGAGACAAAAGCAGTTGCGGGTCGGCCGCTTCGTAGCCATTGGCGGAACCGAGAAAATCCACGCCCCCCTGCTTCAAGGCTTCGATCACTTCATCGCGGGTATCGTAACGCCGTACCTCTATGGAGATATGCAGGGCCTGACCCACCAGTGCGGCAAAATCGGCGGTGATACCTTCGAGCTCGTCGTTGTTATTGGTCAAGTCAAAAGGCGCGTAATCGGGAGCAGAAACCCCCATCCGTAATGTGCGCCGCTCGCGCAGCCAGCGCCAATCAGACTCGTCCAGTGCTACTTGCGGGGTGTCAATACGTGAGTGCCCCAACAGCCGCAAAGCATGGGGCTCATCCAGGGCCACCGCGATCTGAGGTAACAGGCTCATCCAGAAGATCGTGGTGAACCTTATAAACGCGGTGGTGATCATCTCAATTCAGATCAGATGGTTGCGCTGGGCAAACTTGGATAAGTGCACTACCGAAGACATGCGTAACTTCTCCTTGAGTCGAGTCTTGTAAGTGCTGATGGTCTTGTGGCTGAGCAGCATTTGTTCGGCAATTTCCTTGTTGCCCAGCCCCAGGGCCAACATTTGCAACACGGTTAACTCACGGTCCGATAAGCACTCGATCATCTGCCGTTCCGTTTCTTGCAGATCATCGCGGCGCACCGAACTGGTCGGCAAACTGGGGAAGCAGCTGTAGCCCGACATGATCGCTTTGATGGCCTTTTGCAGCTCATCCAGCTCACCGGTCTTGGCGACGAACCCCATCGCACCGGAACGCATGCAACGGGTAGAAAAAAATACCGCCAGGTAGGAGGTCAGCACCAGAATCTTGCATGGCAAGCCCAACGCCTTGATGCGGCTGATAACCTCCAACCCGCCTAATTTAGGCATCGCCAGGTCGAGGATAATCAGCTCGGGACGTTGCTCCCTCGCCAACTGCATGGCGTCAGCGCCATCCCCCGCCTGAAAAATCTCATCAAACCCCTCCAATTGCAGGAGGTGTTTGACCGTTGCCCGGATAAACGGATGGTCATCCACAATTAATGCTTTGCTCATAAAACTTCCTTATGTGGACAAAATACCCTTACACATCACGCCGGACCTGGGTACCTGTGAGAAATGACAGTTCCGACAAGCGGCACTGCTTCCTTGGAGCGGTAACCAAGCAGTGTCTGGCCTCTTCAATCAACTCAACAGAGCGACGGACGCCGGGCCTCAACGGCGCAACAGCCGCAAGTACCCAACTTTAGCAATGCAATGATGTTTCAACCGAAGGGATAATCCGGACAACATGTAGGATTTTTCCACATGCAAACTTAGCCAATCCTGGCCAGCCCATAAGGATCAGTCGGTGGTGCTAGGACTCCAGAAGGCCTGCACCACCAGGGTTGACGTTGAGAGGCGCGCCACCAGCGCGTCCAGTTCGTCGCCATCCACCGACGTGGCGGCCAGGATGGCCTCGATTTCCACTTCGTCACTGCCGAACGGTCGCACGTCGACGTCGCTGGCAGGGTAGTTGCAGCGTGCCAGCTCGGCTTCCAGTAACACCATCACGGCCTGTTGCTGACTGCGGCGCGCAATGACATAGAGGATATTGGTGACCTCTGCCGACACCACGTCCAAGGGCTGACGATTGATGTTGTTGACGATCGGCCGCAGCAAGGTGTTGGCCGCCAGCACAAACAGCGTGCCCAGCAACGCCTCGAGGATCAGGTCGGCGCCGGCGCAGGCACCCACCGCGGCCGAAGCCCAGAGGGTGGCGGCCGTATTGAGCCCGCGCACATTGCCCTCCTCCCGCATGATCACACCCGCCCCCAGGAAGCCGATGCCCGACACCACATAAGCGACCACGCGCACCGCGCCTTCCGCACCGCCCAGTCGGTTGGCCATGTCGACAAAGATCGCCGCGCCCACCGCCACCAGCACATTGGTACGTAAGCCGGCGGTGCGCTGGCGGTACTGGCGCTCGAACCCGATCAGGCCACCGAGAATAAACGCAGCGCTGAGGCTGACCACAGTGTCGACCAGGGAGTTGAGGTTGATGTTGTTGATTGCCTGCATAAGAAATCTCCATGAATGCAGCGGCACATTGGTAACTCGCAGGCCCCTGTGGGAGCTGGCTTGCCTGCGATAGCGGTACACCACCAATGAATCTGGCGACTGATACACCGTCATCGCGGGCAAGCCCGGCTCCCACAGGTTTTGCGATGTTGCACGAGACCTGTTACTGCCAGCCAAACCTGCGAATGTAGTAGCCCTTCACCGCCTGGGTCAGCCCCATGTACGCCAGCAAAATCACCGGCAGGAACACGAAGTACAGCGACGGCAGCGCCTGCAATTTGAAGTAGTGCGCCAATGGCCCCATCGGCAGGAATATCCCCACGGCCATGATCACGCCGGTCATCAACATCAACGGCAGCGCTGCGCGGCTTTGCAGAAACGGGATTTTCGGCGTGCGGATCATGTGCACGATCAGGGTCTGGGTCAGCAGCCCCACCACGAACCAGCCGGATTGAAATAGCGTTTGGTGGTCTGGGGTGCTGGCATCAAACACATACCACATGAGTGCGAACGTGGTGATGTCGAAGATCGAACTGATCGGCCCGAAGAACAACATGAAACGTCCCACTTCCCCGGGCTGCCAGCGTTGCGGCGTGGCAAGCATCTCGTCATCGACGTTGTCGAACGGAATCGCAATCTGCGAGATGTCATACAGCAGGTTTTGCACCAGCAGGTGCATCGGCAGCATCGGCAAAAACGGGATAAAGGCACTGGCCACCAACACCGAGAACACGTTGCCGAAGTTGGAACTGGCGGTCATCTTGATGTATTTGAGCATGTTGGCGAAGGTGCGCCGGCCTTCCAGCACGCCCTCCTCCAGGATCATCAGGCTCTTCTCCAGCAGGATGATGTCGGCCGCTTCCTTGGCGATGTCCACCGCACTGTCCACCGAAATCCCGATATCCGCCGTGCGCAGCGCCGGAGCATCGTTGATGCCATCGCCCATAAAGCCCACCACATGTCCGTTGGCCTTGAGCAGCCGCACGATGCGTTCCTTGTGGCTGGGCGTGAGCTTGGCAAACACATTGGTGGTTTCCACGGCCAGGGCCAGTTCGGTGTCGCTCATCGCCTCGATGTCGTTGCCCATCAGCAAGCCTTGTTGCTCCAGGCCCACTTCGCGGCAGATCTTCGCCGTGACCAGTTCGTTGTCGCCGGTCAACACTTTCACCGCCACGCCGTGGGCCTTCAGGGCCTTGAGGGCGGGGGCGGTACTTTCCTTGGGCGGGTCGAGAAACGCCACGTAGCCGATCAGCGTCAGGTTGTTTTCATCGGCCAGGGTGTAGGTGTCAGGTCCTGCCGGCATCGGCTGCGCCGCTACCGCCACCACCCGCAGCCCTTCTTCGTTAAAGGCCGCCGTCACCTGGCGAATGCGCGCCAACAGTTCTTCGGTCAGTGCCTCATCGACGTCACCATGACGCACGCGATTGCACACCGACAAAATTTCCTCCACCGCCCCTTTGCAGATCAACAGGTGCGGTTGGTGCTCCTCAGCCACCACCACCGACATGCGGCGGCGGTTGAAATCGAATGGGATCTCGTCGACCTTGTGGAATGCGGTACCGACTTTCAGCTCACGATGGATGTCCACATGCTCGAGCACGGCCACATCCAACAGGTTTTTCAAGCCGGTCTGGTAGTAGCTGTTGAGGTAGGCCATTTCCAGCACGTCGTCCGACTCCTGGCCCCACACGTCCACATGGCGCGCCAGGAAAATCTTGTCCTGGGTGAGCGTGCCGGTCTTGTCGGTGCACAGCACGTCCATGGCGCCGAAGTTCTGGATCGCGTCCAGGCGCTTGACGATGACCTTCTTGCGCGACAGAAACACCGCGCCCTTGGCCAAGGTCGAGGTGACGATCATGGGCAGCATTTCCGGGGTCAAGCCTACCGCAATCGACAGCGCGAACAGCAACGCCTCGGTCCAGTCGCCCTTGGTGAAGCCGTTGATGAACAGCACCAGCGGCGCCATCACGAACATAAAGCGAATCAGCAACCAACTGACCTTGTTGACCCCCTGCTGGAACGAGGTGGTCGCACGGTCCGTCGCCGTGACGCGTTGCGCCAAGGCACCAAAATACGTGCTGTTGCCGGTGGCGAGGATGACCGCCGTGGCGGCGCCGGACACGACGTTGGTGCCCATGAACAGAATGTTCTCCAGCTCCAGTGGGTTGCGCGTGTGGGCGTCCTGCTGGTGGGCGAACTTTTCCACCGGCATGGATTCACCGGTCATCGCCGCCTGGCTGACGAACAAGTCCTTGGCGCTGAGCACACGGCAGTCCGCGGGGATCATGTCGCCGGCCGACAATATAATCAGATCGCCTGGCACCAGTTGTTTGATCGGCAGTTCAATGCGCTTGGCAGCATCGCGGCGCAGCACCGTCGCGGTATTGCTCACCATGGCCTTCAAGGCGTCGGCGGCCTTGTTCGACTTGGCCTCCTGCCAGAAGCGCAACAGGGTCGAGAGCACCACCATGGAGAAAATCACCGTGGCGGCCTTCATGTCTTCGGTCAGCCAAGAGATCACCGCCAACAGGGTCAGCAGCAGGTTGAACGGATTCTTGTAGCAATGCCACAGGTGCACCCACCACGGCAGCGGCTGTTCGTGCTCGACTTCGTTAAGGCCGTATTGCACGCGCAAGGCGTCGGCTTCCTGAGTGCTCAAGCCCTCGGCCTGGCTGCCCAGCGCGCCCAGCAATTGCACAGTGCTGCGGTTGGCAGAGGCCACCAATGTCTGCGCCAGGCTGGGCGGTACTTCGCGGCTGACGCTGGCATCGGTCACGGTCTCCAGCATCGCCAGGCGGCGAAAATGCCGGGCGATATGCCGGGTCCGCAGGAAACCGGCGAAGAACTCTTTGAGCAAAGTGAGGTTCATGGTGTAACTCCTGCGCGAGGAAAAGCCGTCGTGCAGGTACTGCCCGTCCACACCGCGCCCGTCACACAGGCACAGCCGAACCTGGCCCGCCCGCCGTAACAGGCAGGCGCGTCCGTAGCATCCAGGCGTTACCCAGGTGCTGGTCAGCGTCGATGAGAGGGAATCAGGCAGGTGCCAGGACTGGCCACCGCCGGGATGCCGCTTCTCGCTTTATGAGGCGAGACAACGGCATCTGGAAAATGCGCGTTACCTTGCCAAGTAGAGGCCGGTTACCGAAACCGGCCGACGACTGTCACTCGAACAAGTACCCACTGAGGGTCTCCGCTATTGATGAAAACGCGCGAAGCTTACGCCCCGATGTTGGCGGAGTAAACCGTAGGAAAGTGGCAGCCTGGTGAATTAAGAAGATTCTTCAGGATGGGTTCAGGAAAGAGCGTTTTGCTTACTTTTGTCTGGGCCGGCATTCCGGCTTTTCAAAAGTGAGCCGCTGTAAAAGCGGAACCCTGAGTAGCCGTTACCGCAGGAATGGATATGTACACGGTCCAACTGTGTTGACTGTCAGGCCGTCTTCGCAGGCAAGCCAGCTCCCACATTTGGATCGCGGTGCATCAGCTCGATCAGCGTCGGCTGCCAGGCCGTCACGGGAGCAAGCTCCCTCGCCACAGGTCCAGCGTCGCGCCGAAGTTGTGTAGATACCTATGCTGCGATAGCGGTGTGTCAGCTACAAATTCACTGCCTGGCACTCTGCATACGCAACGATACGGCGGCACGCCTAATCAGCGTCTACATGGGATTGATGTACATCCCTGGCTATGGCGTATCAGGTCGATCCCTTTCAACTAACGCCACGTAGTCTTCAATGCTCGCGCTGGCAACACCCTTTACCTGGATAGACACCTTATTCACCTGCCGACCCATCGTGATGCCCTCGCGGGTACGCACCTGTACATAGCCAAGTCTGGGCCAAAAACGCTCGGCCCTGGTATTGCCCACCGCTACCGTCAGCCGCAGCCACTGGGCGCCCTTCGCCACCGCCCAGGCCTCAAGGTCCGCGTGCAAGCGCTGCGCCAGCCCGCTGCCGTGCCAGCGCGCATGCACCAGCAGCAACCCGATGTGCCACACCCCGGTGGCGAGCAAATCCGCAGCGATATTCACCACGGCGACCAGGTGGCCCTGCGCATCTCGGTAACCCAGCCAGTACAGGCGGCTGCAATGCCAGCCGGCGGGTAATTGGCCGCGTAATTCTTCCCGTGCTTCGGTCGGGGTAGCCGGTTCGCCATTCACCGCGATGAAGTAAGCCGGCGCCTGTTCAAAAAACTGCTGCAGCTCAGCTTCATCGCAGCCAAGCAGCTCAACCACCCGAATGCCTTCGAGGAAACTGCCAGGCAACACCTGTGGATCAACGTCCATGTTCAACCTCTTCAATCATCCCGTGTCAGCACTTCCAGCAATTCAATTTCGAAGCGCAGATTACTGTTGGGTTTGATATGCGCACCCATCGAGCGCTCGCCATAGGCCAGGTGCGCCGGCACATACAACGAGCGTACACCGCCAACCTGCATGCCCATCAAGCCCTGGTCCCACCCCTTGATCACGCGGCCGGTGCCGATCACGCACTGGAACGGTTTGCCCCGCTCCCAGGAGGAATCGAACACCGTGCCATCTTCCAGGGTGCCGGTGTATTGGGTGGTGATCAGCGCGCCCTTGACCACGGCTTTGCCGTCGCCCAGGCGGATGTCGGTGACCTGTAGTTCGTCGTTGCTCATGGGGTTCTCATTGAAGGGTCAAAGGCTGGGGTTTTCCCAGAATCGGAGGGGTTTGGCAAGTGCAGGGGAATGGCCAGCGTGAACGCAATCCAATGTGGGAGCTGGCTTGCCTGCGAAGGCGGTGTGTCAGTCAATGCCCCTGTGACTGCACGACCGCTTTCGCAGGCAAGCCAGCTCCCACATTAAATCTGCATGCATTCAGAGGTCGCCGTGTCGACCCTTTACAACCAATGCCAGAACCGGCTCCAGAACCCACGCCCCAACTCATCCTTGCACCCGGCATATTGGCGCGCATACATCTGCGAACGCGCCTGTACCTTGCTCGCTACCGGCGGCAGCCAGGCTTTGCTGGCATAGGTGCGCTGGCGGTAGCCGCCCCAGCCTTCGTGGTAGTTCAGGTACTGGCCGTAGGCATCGTACTTGTAGACGCCATTGATGGTGTAGGTCTTGTCCATGTACCAGCCGATAAAGTCGATCGCGTCGTCGAAGTCTTCGCGATCAGCGCCGCTGCGGCCGGTGGCTTTGCGGTAGTCGTTCCATACTTCATCCTTGGCCTGGGCATAGCCGGAAGCGGTGGAGACGCGGCCCCAAGGGATGATCCACAGCAGGTATTTACGCGGGGTCTTGGCGTCGTGGCGAAAGCCCGACTCCTGATACATGATGGCGAACGGCACCTGGATCGGTACGCCCCAGCGCTTTTGCGTGACCTTGGCGGCGTCGTACCAGTCGTCTTTTTCGCGCAAGATACCGCAGAGGTCGTTGGGCGTGCGTGGCGGCGAGGTGCCGCACGCCGCCAACAGGGAAGTGAGTAATAACAGTCCGACGGCTTTGCCTGCGCTCAAGGGTCACCTTTGTGGGATAAGGGTAAAATGCCAGCATTTTACCCCTTCACACAGGCGGCGTCCTTGCCGCAGACATCTTTAAGCCAAAGGCACGCGACGGGTAGTCAGCGCGATACGACCAATAAAGAAGCTCAACGCCGCACCCAACAGCAGCATGGCCAAGGTGCTCCAGGCCGCGCGGGACAGTTGCTTGGCAGCGACTTCACCGGCTTCACGGGCTTTCTGTTCAGCCTGCTTTTTCAGCTCATCGACCTTTTGCATGGCTTGCTGATAAGCCTGGGCATAGTTGTCGACGATCTGCGTGGCTTCTTCTTTGCTCTTGCCAGTGCGGGCCGCGACGATGTTGACCAGCGCCTCTTTATCCGCTGCATTCAATGCTGGCTCGCCGGACGCTTTCACACGTTCGAACCATTGCTTGAGCTCATCACCGGCCTGGGCAGGATTGGTCGCTGCATCGGTAGCCGACTGCTTGCCATCGGCAGCTGCCTGATCGGCTTTCTGCTCGACATTGGCAGGGTCCAGTTCAGCCTTGCCGCTCTGCTTGAGCAAGGTATCCAGTTGGCCTTGCAGGCTGTTCCAGTCCAGCTCGATGCCCTGCTCATTCAACTGTTGCTTGATGCTATTGCCAATCCCCGGCGCGGCGGCAGCAATGCCACTGCCCGCAGCAGACAGACCTTTACCCACCACGTTGCCGGCCGTACCGACTACGCTGGAAGCCAGGCCCGCCAACAGCCAAGTGGTGAGCAAGGTGGTCAAGGTCCAGGTCAGCACCCCATGCAGGCCGCCACGATCCGGCGCGGTGCGGCCGGCCACGAACGCGCCCAACGCGATGGCGACCAGTGTCGATACAAACAGCCAGATACCCGCACCCGTGCCAAAACCGCTCAACGGGTTGCCTGCTTCCATCGGGTCAACGGCACTGGCGCCAATGGCGGTGCCCAACACACTCAAGACCAGGTAGGTGACCAGTGCGATTGCACTACCGGCCAATACCGAGCTCCACGACACTCGAAACAGCGATCGATTGGTTTCATAGACAGTGGTCATACAAAGGTCCTTTTCAAATTGAGGAGCAAGGCAATGTGCCTTGATGGGTGTGAGTGTGGCGAAACGACATACGTTCAGTCCTGGCCCATATGCACCAGATGGTCTGGTGCATTCGCACTGCCCCGTGGGCAATTACTCTGCACTATCCTGAAGCCATGATGTCGTAACCCAATGTGCCTTGCCCTGCCCTAATCGGAGACGTTATGACCCAGGATGTTCTCGCCAAAGAAACCAACCGCCGCCAACTGCAGACCATCATCTCGGGACTGTCCGACGGTGTGATTCTGGCCGAGGTCGACCAGACCATTCTGTGGGCCAATGAAGCGGCGTTGACCATGCATGGGGTCAGCGAGGTCAAGGAACTGGGCGCCAATACCGAGGCGTACGCCAAACGCTTTGCCCTGCGCTATCGCAACAACCATCCCTTGCCACTGGACAGCTACCCCCTCAGCCGCGTGGCTGCCGGCGAAGAGTTCAGCGATGTGGTGGTGGAAGTCACACCCGCCGACGACGAACACCGCAGTTGGGTGCATCGCCTGCGCAGCCTGGTGCTGACCGATGCCCAGGGTGAACCTGAGTTGCTGGTACTGATCCTCAGCGACGCCACCGAATGGGCCAGCGCCGAGCAACGCTTTGAGAAAACCTTCAACGCCAACCCGGCGCCCGCGGTGATCTGTCGTCTAAGCGACCTGCGCTACATCAAGGTCAACCAGGGTTTTTTGGAGATGACCGGCTACAACCGCGACCAGGTCATCGGCAAATCCGTGTATGAACTGGATGTGCTGGAACAGGCCGAGCGCAAGGACCTGGCGATCCAGCGCCTGGGCGAAGGCGCGACCATCCCGCAGATGCAGGCCGAACTGAGACTGCCCGAAGGTGGCAGCAAACTGGTGATTGTCGCCGGCCAACCGCTGGACATGAACGAGGAAGACTGCATGCTGTTTTCCTTCACCGACCTGGAGCCTCGGCGCAAAGCCGAGATCGCCCTGCGCCAGAGCGAAGAACGCTTCGCCAAATCCTTCCGGCTGACGCCCGTGCCGACCCTGGTATGCAGTGCCGACAATCGCCAGGTGGTAGACATCAACGAAGCCTTCATGAGCATCACCGGCTACATCAGCGAGGAATTGATCGGCAAATCCATCGAAGACATCAACTTCATCGACAGCCCCCAGGCCGGCGCGCAGTTGTTCGCCACCCTGGAAAAAGCCGGCAACCTTGAAGGCCAGGACCTCAAGGTGCGCAAGAAAGGCAACGAGGTGATCGACTGCGTGGTATCCGCCGACACCGTGATTATCCAGGACGTGCCCTGCTACCTGATGGTGCTGATGAACATCACCGAGCGCAAACGCTCGGAGCTGGAACTGGTGGCGGCCATTGAGGAAGTCATGCAGGACGCGTCCTGGTTCAGCCAGACCCTGATCGAGAAGCTGGCCAACGCCAAGAGCGTCAACAGCCCCAACCTGCCGAATGTTTCCTTCACCGACCTAACCGCCCGCGAGCGCGATGTATTGGGCCTGATCTGTGAGGGCCTGGCGGACAAAGAAATCGCCTCGCGCCTGAAACTGGCGCCCAACACCGTGCGTAACCATGTGGCCACGGTGTATTCCAAGCTGGGGGTGCACAGCCGTAGTGCAGCGATCGTCTGGGCCCGTGAACGCGGGCTGTTTGCCGGCGATTTGCGCCTAAAAAACAAGCCCTGACCCTGCAAATGCACTAGTGCGACTAGTGCGAATTCGCCTTATTGAGCGGCGGTGCAAGCAATAACCTTCAAGGGATCGTATTTATGCCTAGAAGGAACCCGCATGTTTACCCTCTCTCAGCTGCGCAACTGCATCGAAGAAGGCCTGTCACCGCTGACGTGCGAATTCACCCTGTGCCGGGACGCGTCCTTGACCCTCAAGGTCTACGACGCCGAGACCGGCCGTGTCGACCTGGTAGTTACCGGCATCAGCACCAACCGCCTGCAGACCCCGCAGGAAGTGGCAAAAATGGTGGATGAGTTGCGCTACGAGCTGCAAAGCAACAACGTCGGCAAGCTCACGCTGGATGATTTGCCTTTATCGCCGCTCCCATGAAATAAAACACCCCGCCGGCAACGATAAACGCCCCCAGCATGTAGAACATGTAATGGGCCGGCAGGCTGGCCAACACCAGCCCACACAGCACCGGCCCCAGCGCGGCACCGAAGTTGGACAGGTTTTGCGCCCCGTAATACATGCCCCGCAGGTGGTCCGGGGCAATTCGGTCGATAAACATGTATTCGGCCGGAAACACGATGATCTCCCCGACGGTGAACATCGCCATCGCCAGCACCCAGCCCACCACGCTGGTGGACAGCCCGAAGCCAATCAACCCCAGCATGAACATGCTCAAGCCAGCGATCAGCCACTGGCTCAGGTAACGGTGCGAGATGCGCCGGCCGATCAAGTACTGCAAGGCGATCACTAGCACGGCGTTGGTGGTCAGTACCGCGCTGATCACGGTGTAGGTGTATTCGGCGGTCGTGGTGGTCACCAGGTATTGCGACAGGTAGGCCGTGAACTGGCCGAACACCACCGCGCTGAGTAAACCGCCGAGGGTGAAGCACACCAGGCGACGGTCCTGCAGCAAAACGCGGGCGACGGCAAGGAACGGCAGCGGCTTTTGCGTGGCGTCCACCGTGGCCAAGTTACGGTCACCCCAGCGCCCGTACAGCAGAAAAAAACCCAACCCCAACAGCGCCGACAGAATAAACGGCAGGCTGATATCCAGCTTGGCCACCATCGCGCCAAAGAACGGCCCTACGGCATAGCCGATATTGGTAAGCGTGTACTTGATGGAAAACACTTCGCTGCGCGCGTCTTCGGGCAGCAGGCTGGCGAAGCCGGCTTTTACCGCAATATCAATGACGGCGTAGGCCAGGTTGATCAGGATCAGGCAGCCATAGAACGCCCAGATATTCAGCGCCAGCACCGTGCCGATAAACCCCAGCACGAACGCCAGGCTCAACGCGAGCAACAGCCGATAGCTGTTGATACGGTCGACCAGGAAACCACCGTACACACTGAGTAGCGAACCGACGATCAGCGAACTGCCGATTACCAGGCCGACCTGGGTAATGTCCAAGGCGAAATGGCTGGTGAGGTAGATCACGAGATAAGGAAAGGTGATGGCCTTGGCCAGCGTCAGCAGCAACGTGGCGCACAGCAACAGGTTCACGGTGCGGGGGTAGTTTCTGATGGTGGCAAGCATCCTGCTCTCGTTCTTCAAAGGTAACGCGACCATTGCGGTCGGTTACCTTAACGCAAGAAACATGAAACGAGCAGGTGCCCGGCGGGATTATTTCTTGACTGGCGTAATCTCCAGGATGGTGCCGTTGGTGGTCTTGAGCAGGACGTACTTGTCACCTACACGCGCCCATTGGCTTTCTTCTTCGGGCTGTTTGAGCCCACGTTTTTTCCAGTCTTTAATCGCTGATTCCTCGCGCATCAAGATGTCCGGGGCGCGATCACCCTCTTTCAAGTCACGGGCGTTGATGTTTGAAGGTTGCACGGTTTCCTGAGGGGTATCGCCGGCCTGCACTACAGCACTGACGGTGGAAAAGCTGGCAGCGACCAGCAGGCAAGCGGCTAAGGTTTTCGACTTCATGGGTGCTCCTTCAATTAATGGTGCGTACCCAGGTTCCGACCGCGGCGGCGCGTAATCATTCAGCCGTATTTCCTGTGGCCGGAGATTGCTCCCGCTGGGCTGCGCAGCGGCCCCAACCCATTCACCGCATGTTTTCAGTGGGCACGCGGTCGGGCTTTTTGGGGCCGCTTCGCGGCTCAGCGGGAGCAAGCTCCCTCGCCACAGGGGGGTACTCCGTTATAGCCAGGCGGCGTCCCAGAGCGAGTAGTCGCCAACATGCTCGACCAGTCCGGCTCGCAGTGGGTTGGCGATGATGTAGCGAGCAGCCTTGATAAGGTCTTCATCGGCCCGCACCGCACGATCATGATAGCCGTACTGCCAAAAAGCACCGGGCGTGCGACGGGCTCGGTTGATGGTCAGTGTGCTGCGCGACTTCACCCGTTTCATCACTTCAGGCAGCGTCGCGCCTCGCAATTCAAATAACCAGTGAAGGTGGTCCGGCATAATGACCCAAGCCAGCGAGTTGACCAGTCCAAGGTCATGGGCTCGTTTGAGCTCGGCAACCAATAGCCGCCCCAGATAAAGATCGGCAAATACCGGGCGACGTTGATAAACCACGGCGGTCACCAAATAAGCTCGACCAGGTTCTGAATAACGGCCACGTCGCAACAAATGAGAGTTGGGCTTGTGAAGCAATCCTTTGCTCCCCTGAATGGTTGAATGGTCCATTCAACCTAGCAGGCACCTGAGATGTCCCTGCCCAATACAGTTTCCCCATATTTCCCAATCCTTTGTGGCGAGGGAGCTTGCTCCCGCTGGGCTGCGCAGCAGCCCCAAAAAGCCACACCGCGCATCCACTGAACGCATGCGGTGAATGGGTTGGGGCCGCTTCGCTGCCCAGCGGGAGCAAGCTCCCTCGCCACAAGGGTTTGTGCATAGGGTTTGCGAGCGTGAAAATAATCGTGTAATTTTTCATGAAATTATTCGAATTAAATTTCATGACCCCTCAAGAAGAACTCGCCACCCTCGCGGCGCTGATCCACGACTTGCGCAAGCACAAGAAGCTCACCCTGGCCCAACTTGCGCAAAAAATCGAACGGTCGGTGGGGTTTCTGTCGCAGGTCGAACGTGGCCTGTCGCGCCCGACCGTGGCCGATTTAACCGCCATCAGTCACGCCCTCGATGTGCCCACCACCTATTTCTACAGCCTGCCCAAACCCAAGGCGGTGGATTGGGTCACACGCCCCAACGAGCGGCGCACGGTGTATTACGCCAATGGCATCACCGACATCCTGGTGTCGCCGAGCATGAACGGCGCGTTCTCGATGCTCGACAGCCTGTTGGCCCCCGGTGCCAACAGCGGCGAACAGACTATGAGCGACCGCGCCGAACAGGCCGGATTTGTGCTCGAAGGCGAGTTGACCCTGTGGGTGGATGACGAAGCCGCGCCAGTCACCCTCGGCCCCGGCGACAGTTTCCACCTCGCCAGTTTCGCCCACTGCCGCTACGCCAACCTGACCGACCTGCCCGCCCGCGTCTTGTGGGTTTACAACTAGGAGCTGCACCCGTGAAAAGCCCATCTGCAACGTTGCTGGCCGAAGTACGGACCTTTCGCCAGAACCACCCCGACGTGCGTTATGTCGACCTGATCGCCCTGGACATTCCCGGGCATTTCTACGGCAAGCGCTACCCAGTGGAGATGCTTGAGAAAGACGCCGCCGGCAGCCCGCTGAAGCTGCCGCAGAATGCGGTGCTGCTGGGGGCCCAGGGTGGGCTGTTCAAGATTGGCGACTACTGCTTCAACGATGGCGACCCGGACGCCAATCGCCGATTGGTGCCCGGCACGCTCAAACCGGTGAACTGGGAGTCGCAGCCATTGGGGCAAATGCTCATCACCTCGGACGGCACCGAAGCGCCCATCGAGTTCGAACCCCGCGAAGTCCTGGCCAAGGTGCTGGAACGCTTGCAGCATCAGGGCATTCATCCCGTGGTGGCGTTTGAGCTGGAGTTCTACCTGTTTGATAAACAGCTGGAAAACGGCCTGCCGCAATTTGCCCGCGACCCGCTCAGTGGGGATGCCGACGACCAGCCCAACCTGCATATCGAACGGCTGTCGCGTTTCAGCGACGTGCTCGACGACATGGCGCAAACCGCCAAGGACCAAGGCATCGACATCACGGTGATCACCGCCGAGATCGGCCCCGGCCAGTTCGAGATCAACTTCGGCCACTGCGATGACGGCCTGCGCGCCGCCGACTGGGCCGCCCTGTTCTGCCGTAGCACCCGTGGCGTCGCGCTCAAGCATGGTTACCGCGCCAGCTTCATGGCCAAACCCTACCTGCAATTTCCCGGCAGCGGCATGCACGTGCATGTCAGCCTTTACGACGCAGCGGGCAATAACTTGCTAGCGGCCCATCAGCAGCAGCCATTGCGCCACGCCGTAGCCGGTTGCCTGGAATTACTGCCCCACTGCATGCCGATTTTCTCGCCCAACCACAATGCCTTCCGCCGCCTGGGCGGCACGGTTAACGCTGCGACGCGGGCGAGCTGGGGCTTTGAAGACCGCGATGCCTGTGTGCGCATCCCCGAGTCCGACCCGCGCAACCTGCGGATCGAGCACCGCCTGGCCAGCGCCGATGCCAACCCTTACCTGGTGCTGGCGGCGATCCTGGTGGGCCTGGAGCACGGGCTTGAGGCCAAGCACGAACCCATCGCGCCACTGAACGAGGACCGCAACAGCGGCGCCGATTTCCCGGTGGAGATGCTCGACGCCGTGCGTGCCATGCAGCAGCAACCAGTACTGCGCGACAAGCTGGGCGCGGAATTTGTCGAGGTGTATTGCGAGAACAAACGCCAGGACCACCTGGCTTTCCAGCAGGAGATCCAGGCGCGGGAATATCGCTGGTTCCTCTAAGCGCGTGACGCGCTCGCGGTATAAAAACCTTGACCCAAATCAAAGAAAGGCTCTAGCACGGGCCTTTCAGCCCGATAAATTGTCGAACAATCCTGGCCTTTGCCGTTGAGATCCATTATCATCCGGCGCCTTCTCGCTACCCGCCGGGTAGCTGTTTCAATGTGTCACCCGAGGCGCCCATGTACCGTTTTCCGTTTCACCGCCCTTTGATTGCCATCAGTCTGGGGCTGGTTTCCCATTCCGTCAGCGCGGCCCTGCAACCCATAGCCGAAGCCCCGCTGGCCAGTGACACCGAGCTGCACTGCCACTTCAACCACGACGCCAGCACTGACTGCACCACCACCTACCGCTACACAATTCTCAAGGCCAACGGCCGCGAAATGCTCTCGCGCATCGACTTCGACTACTCCGAAGCCGACACCTTTGAAGTGGTCAGTGCACAGTCCACTCAGCCTGGCGCCAAGCCGGTCGCCCTGGCTGCCACGCAAATCGATACCCGCAGCGCACCCAACCCGGACCAAGGCTTCAGCCGCGACAAGCAAACCTCCCTGGCCTTCCCCAACCTGCGCGTGGGCACGCAGATCCGCTACACGGTACGCCAGCATTATCCGGCCAAACCGCTGATGACTCAGTTCCACTATGTGCTCAAATTCGGGCCCAGCTCAGCCCGCCGCGATCGCTTCAAGGCGCGCTTTACCGCCGAACGGCCGATCCAGTGGCGAAGTGAATTGTTCGACGGTTTCAAGGTAACGCCTTCGAGCAACGGCAAGACTCTGGACGTGGTGCAAAAAGCCCCGACCTACCTCAACTACATCAATGAATCCTCCGCCGCCGCACTGCTGCGCGTTCCACGCCTTGAAGTGGGCAGCGCCGTGGACCGCCAGGCGTACTTCGGTGATTTCGCCCAGCGTTACAACCAGATCCTTGGCGCCACCCTGCCGACGCAAGCCGCCGTCGCCGTGGCCGCCGCACGCAGCCTGGCGCCAGCTGAGCAAGTCGCGGCAATGATGCAGCACATCAATGATCACTACCGCTACCTGGGCGACTGGCGCGCCAGCGAGCGTGGTTATGTGCCGTTCAGCCTGGCGGAAATCGAGCAGCACGGCTACGGCGATTGCAAGGACCTGGCGACCCTGCTGACAGCCATGCTCAAGGCCAGCGGCATCAAGGCTGAGACCGCGTGGGTCAGCCGTGGCGACGTGGTCGATGCCTTGCTGATCCCCGGCACCCAGGCGCCGAACCATGCCATCGTGCGTGCCGAAGTGAATGGACAGGTGTGGTGGCTTGACCCGACCAACCCGGTCTTCGCCCCTGGCCAAACCATGCCCGACATTCAGGACCGCTGGGTATTGGTCAACGATGCGCAGGGCCAGGTGCGCGAAGAACACATCCCACTGGAGCGCCCCGAAGTCTCGATACGCCTGGACAAACAGGTACAGTACGGCAAAGAGGGAGATGGCGCGGTCAAGGCGACTATTACTTTCAGCCGCTTGCCGTTGATGCAACTGAGCGTCGCTGACCGCCAGCAAGGTACCACCGCCACCGACCAAAATATCTGCGCCAACTTCGGCAACGACATCAGCGACTGCCAGATCACCCGCGAACCCACCCGCTTTGTGGTACATGACGGCTACAGCGTCACTGCCCGCATGAACGATCAGCGTGCCCTGGAAAAACTGGCCAATGACTATGTCTACACCGACCCATCTTTGAAAGGCCGCTGGGAGGGCTACATCAACTATCGCCGCCAGGGGCAACAGGCTGACCTCTACCTGGGCAACCCAGAGACCTACGACTACACCTACACCCTGGCTGGCGGGAAGATGGAAAAAGCCATCCCCGGCTGCAAGGTGCGCTCGCCCTGGTACGACCTCGACCTGGACGGCAAACTGGAGGACGGCTCGCTGCGCTACCACTATCGCCTGAGCCAGAAAAAGCGCTGGCTGACCCATGCCGAAGTCACCAGCGATGCGTTCGGAAAGATGATTGAAGAGGCCCGGGCCTGTGCCGAGCAGGTGCATCAGGTAGTAAAGCTCTAGACTGTCCCTGACACACCACGATCCAAATGTGGGAGCTGGCTTGCCTGCGATGACGGCCGGTCAGCTTGCACATCAGTGACTGACACACCGCCATCGCAGGCAAGCCAGCCCCCACATTTTAATTCGTGTGTGTGTCAGCGGGATTCGCCGAGCAACAAGCCCTGCTCCCGTGCACACAGCTCCACCACATAATCCCACAACACCCGCAACCGCACCGACTTGTGCAGCTCCCGGCGCGAACTGATCCAATAGCTGCGCTGGATACCCTCCGCCGGCAGCAACGGCACCAACTCTCCATCCCCAGCCGCCATGAAACATGGCAACACCGCAATGCCCAACCCCGAACGCGCCGCCTGGTGCTGGGCGATCACGCTGGTGCTGTGGAACACCACCCGGGGGCTACGGCAGAAGCTGTTGAGGAACTTCAATTCCTGGCTGAACAGCAGGTCATCGACATAATCGATCCAGGCATGGCCAGCGAGGTCTTCACGTTTTTCGATGGGCGTGTTGCGCGCCAGGTAGGCACGGCTGGCGTACAGCGCCAGACGATAATCGGTGAGTTTGCGCGTCACCAGTTGATCGGCGCTGGGGCGTTCCAGGTGAATGCTGATCTCCGCTTCGCGATTGAGGATGCTGACGAAACGCGGCACCGCGACCAGCTCCACCTCCAATCCTGGATAGCGTTCAAACAACCCGCCCATGCGTGCGGCCAGAAACATCACGCCCAGCCCTTCGGCTACACCAAGGCGAATCTTGCCCAGGGGCGCCGCAGAGTGGGTGAGCTCGTCTTCGGCCAGCAGTGCCACGTTTTCCATAGCCTCGGCATGTTTGAGCAATGCTTCGCCGGCAGGCGTCAGTTCATAGCCCTGGGCGTGCTGTACGAACAGCGCCGTGCCGAGGCTTTTCTCGATGGCGTCGATGTGCCGCGCCACGGTGGCATGCGTGGTTTTCAGGCGTTGGGCGGCGGTGAGCAGGCGGCCACTGCGCTGCAACTCGAGAAAAAACCGCAGGTCATTCCAGTCGAACATATCGCCTCCAGAGCCTGGGCCAGCCGGCGCTGTTTAAAAACGCACAGCGGGTGGGTAAAAACTAACATTTTTAAGACGAAAACTAACAACTAGGATGGGCCCAATAAGAAAAACAAGCGAGACCCCAGATGCCCAATGCAACTGCTGAATACGATTACATCGTCGTCGGCGCCGGCCCTGCCGGATGCCTGCTGGCCAATCGTCTGTCCGCCAACCCGGCTCACCGTGTCCTGCTGCTGGAAGCCGGTGGCCGCGACAACTACCCCTGGATCCATATCCCCGTCGGCTACCTGTTCTGCATCGGCAACCCACGCACCGATTGGTGCTTCAAGACCCAACCCCAAGCCGGCCTGCAGGGACGCGCCTTGAGTTACCCTCGGGGCAAAGTGCTGGGCGGCTGCTCGTCCATCAACGGCATGATCTACATGCGCGGCCAGGCCCAGGACTACGATGGCTGGGCGGCGGCGGGCAACGCGGGCTGGGCTTGGAAAGACGTACTGCCGCTGTTCAAACAGAGCGAAAACCATTTTGCCGGCGGCTCTGAATTCCACAGCGAGGGCGGCGAGTGGCGCGTCGAGCAACAGCGCCTGTCGTGGCCGATCCTCGATGCGTTTCGTGAGGCGGCGGCTCAAAGCGGCATCGCCAATATCAATGACTTCAACCAGGGCGACAACGAGGGCTGTGGCTATTTCCAGGTCAACCAGAAAGCCGGTGTGCGCTGGAATGCGGCCAAGGCGTTTCTCAAGCCGATCCGCCAGCGCCCTAACCTCGCCGTGCTGACTGATGTAGAGGTTGAGCGTGTGCTACTGGAAAACGGTCGTGCCTCGCAGGTACTGGGACGCCAACACGGCCAGGCACTGAGCTGGAAGGCGCGCAAAGAGATCGTACTGTGCGCCGGCTCGGTGGGTTCGCCGGGCATTCTGCAACGCTCAGGGATCGGCCCCTCCCATGTGCTCAAGCCGCTGGGTATCAACGTGGTGCACGAGCTGCCAGGCGTTGGCGGCAACCTGCAAGATCACCTGCAACTGCGCCTGATCTACAAGCTGGAAAATGCCCGCACCCTGAACCAGATCGCCGGTACCTTGTGGGGCAAGATGGGCATGGGCCTGCGCTACCTGTACGACCGCAGCGGCCCGCTGTCGATGGCGCCCAGCCAGCTTGGCGCGTTTGCCCGCTCCGGCCCGGAGCAGACCTCGGCCAACCTGCAATACCATGTGCAGCCACTGTCCCTGGAACGCTTTGGCGAACCGTTGCACGGCTTCCCGGCATTTACCGCGTCGGTCTGCGACCTGCGCCCGCAAAGTCGCGGCCGGGTGGATATCCGTTCGACCAACCCGGCGGATGCGCCGCTGATACAACCTAATTACCTCAGCCACCCCGAAGACTTGCGCGTGGCCGCCGACGCTATTCGCCTGACCCGGCGCATCGTCGCCGCTCCGGCCCTGAGCCAGTTCAAACCGGTGGAATACCTGCCCGGCGAAGCCCTGCAAACTGAAGAACAACTCCACGAGGCCGCTGCACGGATCGGTACCACGATTTTCCATCCGGTGGGCACCTGCCGCATGGGCGATGACAGAGACGCCGTGGTCGACAGCCAACTGCGCGTACACGGCATTCCCGGCCTGCGCATTGCCGATGCGTCGATCATGCCGCGCATCACCTCCGGCAATACCTGCTCACCCACGCTGATGATCGCGGAGAAGGCCGCGCAGCTGATCCTGTCACCCAACACTGCAGGAGCGAGCTTGCTCGCGAAAAACCCACCAGCACCGCGCACTACAGGGCACCCCGCGTAACCATTAACGCTATATGAAGTTGAAAAACACCGGCGCCGAGGTCAGCGCCGACAGTGGAACAACAATAAATAATCACTGTGAGGGACACCCGATGTCAGAACATGCTCAACCCCTGGGCTCGGCGGCCAGTGCAAGTACCGCCAACGAATCAAGAAAGGTCATCTTCGCCTCCTCTTTGGGGACGGTGTTCGAGTGGTATGACTTTTTCCTCTACGGCGCCCTGGCGGCGGTGATCAGCAAGCAGTTCTTTGCCGGGGTCAACGACACCACGGCGTTTATCTTTGCCTTGATGGCTTTCGCCGCAGGCTTTGTAGTGCGGCCATTCGGTGCGCTGGTGTTCGGCCGGCTGGGCGATATGATCGGGCGCAAGTACACCTTCCTCGTGACCATCATCCTGATGGGCGTGGCAACCTTCTGCGTCGGGTTGCTGCCGACCTACGCCAGCATCGGCATTGCCGCGCCGATCATCCTCATTGTGCTGCGCATGCTGCAGGGCCTGGCGCTGGGCGGTGAGTACGGCGGCGCCGCTACCTACGTGGCCGAGCATGCGCCACCGGGCAAGCGCGGCCTGCACACCAGCTGGATTCAATCCACCGCCACCCTCGGCCTGCTACTGTCGCTGCTGGTGGTGCTGGCCTGCCGTTACTTCACCGGCGATCAGTTCGAAGTGTGGGGCTGGCGCATTCCGTTCCTGTTTTCCATCGTGCTGCTGGGCATCTCGACCTGGATCCGCATGAGCCTGCACGAATCGCCCGCCTTCTTGAAGATGAAAGAGGAAGGCAAGGCCTGCAAGGCGCCGATTCGCGAGTCCTTCGGCAAGTGGGAAAACCTCAAGGTGGTGCTGATCGCGCTGTTCAGCATCAACGGCGGGCAGGCGGTGACCTTCTACGCAGCGCAGTTTTATGTGCTGTTCTTCCTCACCCAGTTCCTGCGCATGGACCCGGCCCTGGCCAATATGCTGTTGATCATCAGCGTGGTGATCGGCGCACCGTTCTTTATCCTGTTTGGCTGGCTATCGGACAAGATCGGGCGCAAGCCTGTGCTGATGCTCGGCCTGCTGTTGGCGACCGCGCTGTACTTCCCGATCTTCAAGGGCCTGGCGCACTACACCAACCCCGCAATGGACCAGGCCAGCCAACAGGCGCCGATCACCGTACTGGCCGACCCAGCCACCTGCACCTTCCAGTTCGACCCGGTGGGCAAGGCACGTTTTGACAGCCCCTGCGACAAGGTCAAGACCTTCCTGGTCAAACAGGGACTGCCCTACAGCAGCGCCGCCGCCCCTGCGGGCAGCCCGGTGCAAGTGAGCGTCGGCGATGTGCGTATCGACGGTTTTGATGAAGCGGCCCTGCGTGGCGCCGTGGCCCTGGCCGGTTACCCGTCATCGGCGGATGTGGCCCAGGTCAACAAGCTGATGGTGGTGGTGCTGATCGTGGTGCTGATCTTCATCGCCGCCATGTGCTACGGGCCCTTGGCGGCGCTGATGGTGGAGCTGTTTCCAACGCGCATCCGCTACACCTCGATGTCCCTGCCCTACCACATCGGTAACGGCTGGTTTGGCGGGTTCCTGCCGACGGTCTCGTTTGCCTTGGTGGTGTATACCGGCGATATCTTCTATGGGTTGTGGTACCCGGTGGTGGTGACGGGCGTGAGCCTGATCGTCGGGTTGTTCTGCCTCAAGGAAACCCGGCATGTGGATATCGAAAACAACTGATACCTCTGCCCTGTAGGAGCGAGCTCGCTCGCTAAGAACCTGAGAGCAATGCGGGGCACCAGGCGCCCCGCGTCATCGTTAACGACCTTCGCGAGCAAGCTCGCTCCTACAGCGACGTATGGCACCCACACAAATTGCTGTACATCCATACAGATAATGGTTGCTCAAACCCCTTCAAATAAGCATCCTGCAAGGCATCAACCCGATCTGATGTGATGACCATGCGGCTGTACCTCTGTGAAAAACCCTCCCAGGCCAAGGATATCGCGGCTGTGCTTGGCGCCAGCCGCCGTGGCGATGGGTGCTGGCTGGGTAATGGAGTCACGGTCACCTGGTGCATCGGCCACCTGCTGGAAACCGCCCCGCCCGACGCCTACGACGCCAAATACAAACGCTGGGTGCTGGCCGACCTGCCGATCGTCCCGGAAAAATGGAAGATGCTGGTCAAGCCCAAGACCGCCAGCCAATACAAGGCCGTCAAGCGCTTGCTGGGCGAAGCCCAGGAACTGGTGATCGCCACCGACGCCGACCGTGAAGGCGAGATGATCGCCCGTGAACTGGTAGAACACTGCCGCTACCGCGGGCCGATCCAGCGGCTGTGGCTGTCGGCACTCGACGACGCCTCCATTCGCAAGGCCCTGGCGGCGCTCAAACCCGGTGCAGAAACCTTCAGCCTGTATCACTCGGCCCTGGGGCGCTCGCGCGCCGACTGGCTGATCGGCATGAACATGAGTCGCCTGTTTACCCTGCTGGGGCGCCAATCCGGTTACCAGGGCGTGCTGCCGGTAGGCCGGGTGCAAACCCCGACCCTGCGCCTGGTGGTGGACCGTGATCGCAGCATTGCCGACTTCGTGCCGGTGGCCTACTGGGCCATTGATGTCGACCTGCGCCACGAGTACATGACCTTCACCGCCCAATGGCGCGCCCCTGAGGATGCCTGTGACGACCAGGGCCGTTGCCTCAACCCGCAACTGGCGCGGGACACCGCCGACGCCATGCTCAACGCCGCTACGGCGCGGCTGGTGAAGCTGCGTACCGAGCGCATGCGCGAGGTGGCGCCCCTGCCCTTCGATCTCGGCACCTTGCAGGAGATCTGTTCGAAGAAGCTCGGCCTGGGCGCCCAGGAAACCTTGGACATCGCCCAATCCCTGTACGAAACCCACAAGGCCATCACCTACCCGCGTAGCGATTGCGGTTACCTGCCGCTGAGCCAGCACACTGAAGCGCCGAAGATTCTGGCGGCCCTGGGCCGTGCGGACACGGCGGTGAACGAACTGATGTCGCACATCGACCCCCAGCGCCGTTCGCGTGCCTGGAACGACGCGAAAGTCAGCGCCCACCACGGCATCATCCCCACCGGAGCCGGCAAGGAGGTCAGCCAACTGACCGGCAAGCACCGTGCGGTCTATACGCTGATTCGTGCGCGCTACCTGGCGCAGTTCCTGCCCAACCATGAATACGACCGCACCCAGGCCGATTTCGACTGTGCCGGCCAGGCGTTGCGCGCGGTGGGCAAAGTCATTATTGAACCGGGCTGGAAACGCGCCTTGCCCGAAGCGCTGGCACCCGCCAAAGGTCGCGAAGCGCCTGCGCCCCAAGCTTTGCCGACGCTGGTGCAGGGCCACGACTACGCCGTGGCCAAGGTCAACCTCAAGGACCTGTGGACCCAGCCGCCCAAGCCCTTTACCGAAGGCGACCTGATCAAGGCCATGAAAAACGTCGCCAAGCTGGTGGAGGACCCGTTGCTCAAGCAAAAACTCAAGGACACCACTGGCATCGGCACCGAGGCCACCCGCGCCGGGATCATCCAGGGCTTGCTGGATCGCGGTTATCTGGTGAAAAACGGCAAGGCCCTGTCGGCAACCCCGGCCGCGTTCAGCCTGATCGACGCGGTGCCCCGCGCCATCGCCGACCCCGGCACCACCGCCATCTGGGAACAGGCACTGGACATGGTGCAAAGCGGCGAAATGAGCCTGGAGGAATTCGTCGCCAAGCAAGCGGCGTGGATGAGCAAGCAGGTGGCACGCTGTAACGGCATGCGCATGACTATCACTGGCCCCGCCAGCGCGGTTGGCCGAGGTGCGACGCCGTGGAAAAAGAAGCGCAAGGCCGCCCCACGTAAAGCTGGCACCAACCCCAAGCGCGGAAAAAAGCCGGCAAATGCGGGATAAATACCAAAAAAGACTGGCACATGACGTTTTTCGACAGGTTTAACGCCGCATTGGCCCTTGCTCCGGCGGGTTCGGTCTAGGATTCTGTAGGGGATCTGGACTACCAACAACAACACCGGAGTGGCCGCCATGAAGACCGTTGCACAACTGCTGAAAGCCAAGGACCAGAAAAACCAGGACGTCCACACGATCAAATGGGACCACACCGTGTTTGAAGCGCTGGTGCGGATGTCCGAGAAAAACGTCGGTGCCTTGCCAGTGGTCAGGGATGACGTGGTGGTCGGCATCATCAGTGAACGGGATTACGCACGTAAAATCATGCTCAAGGGCCTCTCGTCAGTTACCACCAAGGTCCATGAGGTGATGAGCTCGCCGGTGATCACTGTGGATACTCACAAGAGTGTCGAGGAATGCATGAACATCATGACCGACAGTCACCTGCGCCACCTGCCGGTGGTCGAAGACGGCAAACTGCTGGGCCTGCTGTCTATCGGTGACCTGGTCAAGGAAGCAATTGCCGAACAAGCGGCCTTGATCCAGCAACTGGAACAGTACATCCGCGGCGAATAGGGGGAACCCATGCTCGACACGCTGGACCATCAGGAAGACCACCTCGATACTCTGCACCGGGCCATGTCCGGCCGGCGTTTCCTGGTGCTGACCGGCGCAGGGATAAGTACATCTTCGGGTATCCCGGATTACCGGGACGGGGAAGGTGTACGCCGGGGCAAGCCACCGATGATGTACCAGGAGTTCCTCGCCACTCCTGAGGCGCGGCGCCGCTACTGGGCGCGGGCGATGCTGGGGTGGCCACGGGTGCGCATTGCCCAGCCGAACAAGGCCCACCTGGCGCTCGCGACGCTGCAGCACCGTGGCCACATCAGCGGGCTGATTACGCAGAACGTCGACACCCTGCATGACCAGGCCGGCAGCCAGGGTGTGATCGAGCTGCATGGCAGCTTGCATCGGGTGCTGTGCCTGGATTGCCAATTGCGTAGCGAGCGCGACGTGATCCAGCGGCAGATGGAGGTCGATAACCCGCACATGGCACAGGTTCATGCGGTGCAAGCGCCGGATGGCGACACCTTGCTCGATCCGGCGTTTGAACAGCGCTTCCAGGTACCCCGCTGCCCGCACTGCAATGGCGAACGGCTGAAACCGGATGTGGTGTTCTTTGGCGAGAACGTCGCACCAGCGACGGCGCTCAAGGCAATGACGGCGGTAGAGCATGCCGAAGGGCTGTTGGTGGTGGGGTCGTCGCTGATGGCCTATTCGGCGTTTCGCCTGTGCAAGGCGATGGTTGAACAGGGTAAGCCGGTGATTGCCATCAACTTGGGCAAAACTCGGGGGGATGAGCTGTTGCAGGTGAAGATCCAGGCCTCGTGCGAGCGGCTATTACCCTTACTGTCCGAGAGATTGAGATAGCGACGCATCAACATCTGGGAGCTGGCTTGCCTGCGATAGCAGTGTGTCAGGCGAACATGTACTCACTGACACATCGCCATCGCAGGCAAGCCAGCTCCCACAGGGGATCTGCGTAAACTCGCCACCAAAACCCTGCGACCCACCGCACAAAAAAATGACGCCCAAGTCACGTTTTCGCGCATTCCCCCGTCCCCACGGCAATTTATGTAGTGAGCAAAAATAATCACTACATAACCGTTGACGTAACCTTTTTGTCCTTGCATGATCTAGACGTCTCTCGGATCGGGAGCGTTGGTAACAAGCGTTTCGAACAGGCTCGTCTGACCGCCGAGCTGTTTTTCCGGATGTGCACTGCCCACAAGGCAGATCGATGAAGCTGACCGGCCCCGGAAGGGGCAGGTACAAGGCGCTCAAACGCGGCTTGTCTTCGCAATCAGAGCATTGCGTAGCAGCCCATCAGCAAGACTACATGCATCAGCTTCAAGACCCTGCCCGTATTCGGCAGCCCGTCGCTGACGCCCGGTTTTAGTGACCGGAGACAACTTACTGGTATTAACGAATCAACTGATAGATCGCCAACTGGTCAAGGGGCTTACACATGAATCTGAACAACCAACCAACTATCGATGAATTGGCTGAGATGTTCGCAGCGCAGAAAGACACACTCGACGACCATATCCTGTGGATTGGCAAATCGGGCGAAGTGCAAATTGACTGCCTGGCGCCCCATACCGAAGAAGCCGAGTTTGACCGTAACAACCGTGAGCTGGCGGCACGCCTGAAGATGTACCGCCGTGGCCAGGGTTATGTCGGCAAGAAGGCCGCCGCTGATCGCAACTTTATCGAGCAAGTGTTCGACACACTTAACAATGCCTGGGCGTCTTTCAAAGACAGCTCGCAAGTTAAAGTGATCGACCGTTACTACTAAGTAGTGCTCAATCAATGTGGGAGTTGGCTTGCCAGCTCCCACATGTGTATTTACTGATTTAAAAAGTTGGAAACCTGCCCTTCCCCGCCTCATCCCGAAAGATATCAAACAACACCTGCGCCGCCGCCGACAGTTCATGCCCCGGCTTGGTCAGCACCCCAATCGGCCGCTCGATCACCGGGCCAGTCAAGGTAATGCAATGGGCTCCCGCCTCCTCCATCTGCCTGGCGCATAACGCTGGCACTGCACTAACCCCCAAACCGCTGGCAACCATCTTGCCCACCGTCGCCAGTTGATGGCTTTCCAAGGCAACGGGCAATTTCATCTGCAAGGCGCCAAGGTGTTCTTCCAGCATCACCCGCACAGTGGAAGGCCGCTGCAGGGTGATGAACGGCTGCTCCAACAAGGCTTTCCAGTCGATTTCAGCACGCTGTGCCAAGGCTGAATCGCCTGGGACCACGGCGACAAAGCGATCCAGGTACAACGGCGTGAACGCCAATGACGAACCATCGGACGGCTCGAACGCCACCCCCAGCTCCACCTGACGGTCGCGCACCATCTCCAGCACCTGCTCATTGATCAGGTCATGCACCGTCACGTTCACCTGAGGGTAACGGGCGCGGAATATCTTCAGGATCGGCGGCAACAGGTTGCCGGCGAACGACGGCATAGCGGCCACCGTGACGCGCCCGCGTTGCAAGGTAAAACGCTGGCGCAGCTCGTCTTCGGCGTTGTCCCAATCGGCAATCAGCCGGCGGGCCAGGGGCAGCAGGGACTCGCCTTCAGGGGTCAACGCGACGTTACGCGTATTACGGCTGAACAGGCGCCCGCCCAAGCCTTCTTCCAGGCCCTTGATGGTCAAGCTCAACGCCGACTGGGAGAGGTGCAAACGCTCGCAGGCCGCGGCAAAACTCAGACTCTGAGCAACAGCGAGAAAGGCACGCATCTGTTTAACGGTCATGACGCAGCTCCGGACGACGATTGGACTATGCTGTTTTCTAAATCAATCAACCTTAAAAAACAACTTAACAAATCAATCCGCTGGCGCAACACTCAACTCACTGGCTGGACCACAAAAAATAAAAGAGGTGCATATGGCAGGTTTCGATAAACGCGTGGCGTCCTATGAAGAAGCGCTGGCAGGCCTGGAAGACGGCATGACCGTGCTCTCCGGTGGTTTTGGCCTGTGTGGCATTCCGGAAAACCTCATTGCCGAAATCAAGCGCAAAGGTACCCGCGACCTGACGGTGGTCTCCAACAACTGTGGCGTCGATGGCTTCGGCCTGGGTGTGCTGCTGGAACAGAAGCAGATCAGCAAAGTGATCGCTTCCTACGTGGGTGAAAACGCCCTCTTCGAGAAACAACTGCTCAGCGGCGAGATTGAGGTGGTGCTTACCCCTCAAGGCACCCTGGCAGAAAAAATGCGCGCAGGCGGTGCCGGCATTCCGGCCTTCTTTACCGCCACTGGCGTCGGCACCCCCGTTGCCGAGGGCAAGGAAACCCGCGAATTCAAGGGCCGCCCGTATCTGATGGAAGAGTCCATCACCGGCGACTTTGCCATCGTCAAAGGCTGGAAAGCCGACCACTTCGGTAACGTTATCTACCGTCATACCGCCCAGAACTTCAACCCGCTGGCCGCCACCGCCGGCAAGATCACCGTGGTCGAAGTCGAGGAAATCGTCGAACCGGGCGAGCTGGACCCGGCGCAGATCCACACCCCTGGCATCTACGTCGACCGGATCATCTGCGGCACCTTCGAAAAGCGCATTGAACAGCGCACCGTCCGCAAATAATCCCCGTCCAGAACAATAAGAGGAAACAATCATGGCGCTTACCCGCGAACAAATGGCTCAACGCGTTGCCCGCGAGATGCAGGACGGTTACTACGTGAACCTCGGTATCGGCATTCCGACCCTGGTGGCCAACTACATCCCCGACGGCATGGAAGTGATGCTGCAATCGGAAAACGGCCTGCTTGGCATGGGCCCGTTCCCGACCGAAGAAACCATCGACGCCGACATGATCAACGCCGGCAAGCAAACCGTCACCGCGCGCATCGGCGCTTCGATCTTCTCCTCCGCCGAGTCGTTCGCGATGATTCGCGGTGGGCATGTCGACCTCACCGTACTGGGCGCATTCGAAGTGGACGTACAGGGCAACATCGCTTCGTGGATGATCCCCGGCAAACTGGTCAAGGGCATGGGCGGTGCCATGGACCTGGTGGCCGGCGCAGAAAACATCATTGTGATCATGACTCACGCATCCAAAGACGGTGAGTCCAAGTTGCTCAGCGAATGCAGCCTGCCGCTGACCGGTGCCAACTGCATCAAGCGTGTGCTCACGGATCTGGCGTACCTGGAAATCGAAAATGGCGCTTTTGTCCTCAAGGAACGCGCACCTGGCGTCAGCGTTGAAGAGATTGTGAGCAAGACCGCCGGTAAACTGATCGTCCCGGACCACGTTCCAGAAATGCACTTCCAGTGAGGACAGATTCCATGCAAGACGTCGTGATTGTTGCTGCCACCCGCACCGCCGTGGGCAGCTTCCAAGGTTCGCTGGCGAACATTCCGGCCCCGGAACTGGGTGCCGCCGTAATCCGTCGCCTGCTGCAGCAGACCGGCCTGGACCCGGCGCAAGTGGATGAAGTGATCCTCGGCCAGGTGCTCACCGCAGGCAGCGGCCAGAACCCGGCGCGCCAGGCTTCAATCCTCGCCGGCCTGCCCCACGCCGTGCCGAGCCTGACCCTGAACAAGGTCTGCGGTTCGGGCCTCAAGGCTTTGCACCTGGGCGCACAGGCCATTCGTTGCGGCGACGCCGAGGTGATCATTGCCGGTGGCATGGAGAACATGAGCCTGGCCCCGTACGTATTACCTGCCGCACGCACTGGGTTGCGCATGGGCCACGCGAAGATGATCGACAGCATGATCACCGACGGCCTGTGGGATGCGTTCAACGATTACCACATGGGCATCACCGCCGAGAACCTGGTGGACAAGTACGGCATCAGCCGCGAAGCCCAGGACGCCTTTGCCGCCGCCTCCCAGCAAAAAGCCGCCGCTGCTATCGAAGCCGGGCGCTTTGCCGATGAGATCACGCCAATCCTGATTCCCCAGCGCAAAGGCGACCCGGTGGCCTTCGCGGTGGACGAACAACCCCGCGCCGGCACCACCGCCGAATCCCTGGCCAAGCTCAAGCCTGCGTTCAAGAAAGACGGCAGCGTCACCGCCGGCAACGCCTCCAGCCTGAACGACGGCGCTGCGGCCGTGCTGCTGATGAGCGCCGACAAAGCCAAGGCTCTCGGCCTGCCCGTACTGGCGCGTATCGCCAGCTACGCCAACGCGGGCGTCGACCCGGCGATCATGGGCATCGGCCCGGTCTCGGCCACCCGCCGCTGCCTGGACAAGGCCGGCTGGCAGTTGGCTGATCTAGACCTGATCGAAGCCAACGAAGCCTTCGCCGCGCAATCCCTGGCGGTGGGCAAAGAGCTGGAATGGGACGCGCAGAAGGTCAACGTCAACGGCGGCGCCATCGCCATCGGCCACCCGATCGGTGCTTCAGGCTGCCGCGTACTGGTGACCCTGCTGCACGAAATGATCAAGCGCGATGCAAAGAAAGGTTTGGCAACGCTGTGCATCGGCGGCGGCCAAGGCGTGGCCCTGGCGCTCGAACGCAACTGAACCGGATCGAGGTTGTGGCGAGGGAGCTTGCTTCCGTTGGGCTGCGTAGCGGCCCCCATGCCAATAAGAGCAACACAGAAAAGGCCCGGCTCCACGAAAAGCCAGGCCTTTTCTTTTATCGATGTCCCCTGAATGAACTCGATAAAAATGTGGGAGCTGGCTTGCCTGCGATAGCGGTCTATCAGTCAGATCATTGCTAACTGACACACCCCTATCGCAGGCAAGCCAGCTCCCACATTTGATCTCACTGCCTGTCAGCTTGCGGCACCGCAAACACCGCGCTCGCCCGCAGCACCACGCGCTCCTCCACTTGCAAACTCAGCGTGGCGAACGCCATCTGCCGTCCGCGCTTATGGCTTTCCAGACGCACCACCATCCACTCCCCTACCTGCACGGCGCCCAGGTAATCCACGGTCATGCTGGCGGTAATCAACGGCAACGGCGGTTCACTGGAAAACGCCATGGCGTACCCCATGCCGATATCGGCCAGCGTCGCCAGCACCCCGCCGTGTACCGTACCGCGCCCATTGGCGTGGCGATGATCGGCGCGCAGGCCGACTTCCAATTGCAAACCTTCGCCACGGCAATACGCCGGGCCGAGCAGTTCCAGCAACGGGCTGCTGCGCGGCAACGGGACAAAGCCTTGGGGGACAGTCTGAGCGTTCATGGCGGATGCTTCCCTGGTGTGAGGCTTGAGGTGTACGCCAGCCTCGCCCCGGCAGCCACCACCATCAGCCGGGCAAATCCCGCGCAATGCTTTGCGCTAATGGGCCAGACCCGCTTTAATCTCGGCCAATTTCTCCTGCACATTTCAAGGAAACGCCATGCGCCACCTGGACGGCAACTCCCACCCGCTTCGCGCGCCGCTGTTGATCTTGCTTGCTGGCCTGGCCTTGGCCGGTTGTTCCCCCAAGGACCACTCTCGCGCCACCGTCATCAATGGCGAACAGGGCAAGGCCGGGGCGCAACTGGCCTATGAGCATGAATTGACCCTGGCCCTGCCCGGCGCCCTGCTTGCGCCGCGTATGCAGGCCACTCGTGAGGCGTGTGAAACGGCGCGCTTTGGTGCCTGCAATATCCTTGGCATTACCGAAGACGGCCAAGGTGGCCAGATCATCCTGCGGATCGCGCCCACGGGTGTGGAGCCGATGGTCGCCCTGGCGGCCGAAGGCGGTAAGCTCGGCCAGCGCATCACCACTGCCGAAGACCTGGCCGATGCCGTGGCGGATGTGCGCCGCCGCCAGGACCGCCTGCAAGCTCAGCAGCAACGCCTCGATGAACTGGCCAAGCGCAAGGACATCACCGTCAGCGACCTGATCGTCCTGAGCAAAGAGCAAGCCGGCATTGAAAACGAGCTGCAGGAACTGGCTCAGGTTGCCGCCGGCCAGCAACGCCGCCTCGACACCAACCGCGTGACCTTGAACTTCCGCTCCTCCGACGGCGCCAACCAGGTGTCAAGGTTCACCCGGATGTTCAGCAACCTGGGAGACAACCTGGTGAACGGCACCGCAGACGCCCTGGAACGTGCCAGCTATGTGCTGCCCTTCGTGATCCTGGCGTTCCCGGTGGTGTGGTTGTGGGTGGGCTTGTGGCGCCGGTTCGTCAAGCGTCGCGGTTGATCAGCGCTTCATGCAGCGCTGGTAACGCTCATCCACGCGCTTGGCAAACCAGGCCGTGGTCAGGTTGCGGGTGATCTTCGGGCTCTTGAGCACAATACCCGGCAGGATCGCCCGAGGCAGCGGCTTGCCGGCCGCCTGGTCGGCCAGGCTGAAAACGCGCTTGTACAAGGTGGTGTCCTCGAAATCCAACTGCTCGCCCTGCTCCAGTTGGCTGCGGATGCTCGGGTTGCGCATATCCAACTTCGCTCCCAGTGAACGCACCGCCAGCTCGGTGGTGCCGGGCAGCAATGAGCCATAGCGGATCAAATCCCCATCCAACGCCAGCTCTTTGCCTGAAACACGGCTGACCGCGGCCTGGAACGCGGCATTGCGGCTGGCGTACCAACCGGCGTTGAAATCGGCAAAGCGGTACAGCGGCTGATCGTAGCTCACCGGGTAACCGAGCAAGTGGGCGATGCCGAAGTACATACCGCCGCGACGGGTGAACACTTCGCGGCGAATCGTACCGTCCACCGTGTAGGGATAACCCCGCGCCTGTTTCTGCGCAAAGTCGATACTGACCTGCATGGGGCCAGCAGTGTGTACCGGGTTGAACCCGCCAAACAGCGTATTGCCCAAGGGCACCATGCTGATGAAGTCGTCGAAGATGCCGCTCAAATCCCTTTCCGTACGGGCGGCATTCAAACGATCGGCGTAGGTTTTGCCGGTGGGCGAGCGCAGTTGCAAGGTGCTGCGCACCACGAATGCCGGCACATGCACCTTGGCGGCGCGGAGCAGGATTTCATCCTGGGCGATCTTGCCCATGCCCGGCACCGGCGGGTCGACCTGATAGGTGGACTCCTGCTCGGTCACCGCCAATACCGCACAGATGTTTTCGGTGCTTGGGTAGATTTTCTGGGTGTCGAAGGCGGTGTAGATGTCCTGGGCCCAGCCGTTGCGGTCCGCGACCTTGGCCGGCAGCAGGCGCACGATCTGCGCCTTCACCTCGGCTTCACTGCGCTCGGGCTGCTGGGGGCCACGGGAAGTGGAGCAACCGGCCAGTACCAACAACGGAATAAGGCAGAACAGCAGACGGGTTGAATACATGAGGCTTCCTTGGTTAACGACAGGCCGGGCAGTGCTGATATCGACAGGTAAGTCTAACCGGGGTTCGTCGGCATGCCGAACCCAGTGCCTGGCAGTAACTGAAACATCCCACACCACTGCCGGATAAGCTCTACTCCTCACCCCGGCAAACCTCTGCAAAGTCCCTCGCCTGATCAAACAGTGCGAGGGATTGCAGATGGTTTTTTTCGTGACGCGTGCGGTTGACGGGGCCGCCACTTGAACCCGGCCATTGGCAGGCTGGCGCTGACGCCAATGAACGTGGAAACGGTCGACGTTGAGGGCGTCTTCCGTGACTTTCGCGATTGCTTGAACACCTTTGACGAGTGGGCCAAAAGCTTTTGGAGCTTCTCCGCGCTGGACGTCGAACAGGTGTTCAAGGTCGGGGATGACGTCGCGCTGGTTGCCCCGATCAATCGCTCCCTGTTTCCCAGCAGCACCGTCGCCACCTGCCAGGCCACGGGTACCTTGACCCTGGTGCATATGTTCCAGAGCACGAGGTTCGTACCCATCGGCAACACCCCGGTGATCGTGCAACGCGTTGATCCAAACGGCGGCCCGCTGGGCGAGCCCCTCCATAAGACCATCGGCCCGAGTGGCATCCTCGAAGTCACCGAGTGTGATCGCAACCAGCAATACCGGGTGAGTTTCTACCCCAACGTTTCCCAGGATCACCTCAAAGCACTGTATGCGTCCTATCAGTCAGTGATCGCAGCGTTGGAAGCCCGGCTGCGCAAAGAGTGGACCGACACCTTCCAGGCCCAGTGGAAAAATTATGCAGACGCCCGCCCGCTTGAGCGGCGCCGCTTGCTGGAAGCGGCTTTTGCCAGTGGGTTAGGCAAAGCGCTTTACAGCCTGTGGGACAACATTGGCGAGCTGTCTGCGCTGCTGGCGGACCTCAAGCCCAACAGCGAAAAACTGCTGCAATACCTTTCTCAAACCGAGCTCGATGAACTGCTGACACTGGGCAGTGATGCGATAGCCCAAGGCTTGTTGGTGCTCAGTGATGAGCCGCTGCTGTTTGTCTACCTGTCGGCGCTGGTCAGTTGGATGCGCATGCTCCCGCCACCGGAGATGGCGGAACTGTGGGGTGAAATCACCGGTGAGGTGCTGATCAATCTGCTGCTGATTCGCGTCTTGGGTGCGATGGGCGTGGTGGTGCGATTGGGGGCTCGTGTGCTCAGTCAGGTCAAGTCCGGGCGGGCGCGAGCGTTGTTGGAATTGCTGGCCAAGCAAGTAGTGGGGCCTCGGCTGGAAACTCATGTCGAGGCCGCCAAGCCGGTGTTGCTGAGCAGTGCGGCGACGCCGATTAAGACGGTGCCGGCTGTGCCGTTGAAGGCGGGCGACACGCTGGTTTCGAACCCGGTGCCGATGGTGCGCGGCAAGGCCCAGCGCACCACGTTGGTCCGTCAGGAGCCTGTCGATGATGTGCCGGCTGTGGCGTCGAACCCGAAGGGTGATGCGGCGGCGCCAGCGGACAAGACCGTTACCAACGGCTGCCCGGTGTCGATGGTTACCGGTGAGGAATTGCTCACCCTTACTGACGGCGCGCTGGATGGGATCTTGCCGTTTGAGTGGACGCGGCTGTACCGCACCAGTGCGGTGGAGGTCGATTGTGGATTGGGGTTTGGCTGGAGCCATGCGCTGGCTCACAGGCTTTGTGTGTCGGGCGATTCGGTGGTGTGGACCGACCATGAGAACCGCTCGACTACCCTGCCCTTGCCGACTTCAAATCGACCGGCGATTACTAACAGCCTGGCCGAAGCGGCGATCTACTTGGGTTCGGCACCTGATGAACTGGTGCTGGCCCAGGCGTCGCGGTTTTATCACTTTCGTAACGGTGTCTTGGTTTCCATCAGCGATGCGTATGACAACCGTCTGCGCATTTGCCGTGATCGCTCAGGACGGATTGAGCGGCTGGATAACGGTGCTGGTCGTTCCCTACTACTGCGCTATGAGCTGGACCGCATCGTCGCAGTGGACTACCAGGTTCATCGCGCCAAAGGGCGTGAGCCCTACGTTTGGGAAACCGAGCAGAACATCGTTTCCTACGCCTATGACGAAGCTGGCCGACTGGTGTGTGCGACCAATGCCGTCGGGGAAAGCGAGCGTTATCGGTACGACGATCAGCACGTCATTGTCGAGCGGCAGTTAGCCGGTGGGGCGAGTTTCTATTGGGAATGGGAACACGCGGGCAAGGCGGCGCGCTGCGTTCGGCATTGGGCGAGTTTTTCGCAGATGGACACGCGTTATGCCTGGGGCGATGACGGGCGTGTCACGGTGCATAACGCCGATGGTAGCCAGGAGGTGTATATCCATGACCAGCGGGCGCGGCTGGTGCAGAGGATTGATCCGGACGGCGCCACGCACTTTAAATCCTACGACGACCAGGGCCGGCTGACCGTCGAGCAAGACCCGATGGGCGCGGTGACGGCCTATCAATATGACGACGCCGGACGCTTGGTGGCGCTGTTTCCGGGGGATGATGAGCCAACGTCCTACGAGCATGACAACGGTTTTGTACGGGTTGTCAGGCGTGGGGAGGCGGTCTGGAAATATGAGCG